>CACMHG010000025.1 GCA_902613475.1 K189A clade bacterium | reverse complement strand
ACGAACTGGTCATCCATCCTGAACTGCCGGAACTGCGCGACCTCGCCAGGGTCATGGTGCACCCCACCTTTGAGCTGGCGGGTAAGCACGCCGACTTTCGACGCTACGTGCGCGGATTCAGTTTGAGCCTGGCAGCCAGCGATTTGCCGCCAACGATATCTGTGCGACGCGGCGTGGAGGAAAACGATGAACGACTGGGTGAACTGCTGCGCGCCGCGCTACCTCAGTTGGACAATGAGTCTTTCCGCCGACGCCTGGATGCTGCGATTCGGTACGTAAGCGTATCGGTCTATGGCCATGCTCAGCAGCCCAACGCTTTTCGGGGTAAGACCGGTGATCTGTTCTACCATCATTTGATCGACACACTTGTGGGTTTGTTGTCGGCGAAAGAATCACCTGAGACCAGGGCGCTATCTCGAGAGGTAGCCATTTTCGAAGGTCGCTTGTCGGATTAACGGCAGTATGAGTAATCGACGATTAGAGGAGCAATGATGCAGATGATATTTCGAGTGATGATGGCGACACTGGTGTTGGTGCTTCCAACGACGCTACCAAACGCGCAAGAAGCAGAGCAGCAAGCCATACTGAAAACTCTCCAGCAGGTCCGAGCCAATTTTCGTTCTGTGGACGAGGACGGTGATGACCGTATTACGAGGAATCAGTTTCGCAGCTTTGTCGATGCCAATGCAGAAATCGCCTTCGGTATGTCCAAGCAGATCAAGCGCATGCGAGCCTACCGCCGCGCATTTAATACCCTGGATTCAGACGGGGACGATATTCTGACCTGGCAGGAATATGTTGAGGCCTTGCGCAGTCGAGGCGGTCAAGGCTAATCGTCTTTGACGTGACGCATGACCACGGAGAAGTCTTTGCTGCTTAGGCCTTGGTCTTCGAGCCGGGCATAAAGCTGCTCGGCCTGTTTGCCAAAAGCGATGTCGGCACCGGCACCGTCAGCCGCATCTTCAGCCAATCTCAGGTCTTTGAGCATCATGGCGACGGTAAATCCCGGCTCGTAATCGTTGTTCGCCGGCGACGTCGGTACCGGCCCCGGCGCGGGGCAATAGGATGTCATTGACCAGCACTGACCCGATGCTTTAGACGAGATATCGAAAAAGGTTTGCGCATCTAAGCCTAACTTCTCTGCCAAATTGAATGCCTCTGAGGTCGCGATCATGGAGATGCCCAACAGCATGTTGTTGGCAGTCTTCGCAGCTTGGCCATTGCCTGACGGCCCGGCGTGAAAGACATTTTTTCCCATAGTTTCGAGGATGGGTTTGGCGCGCTCGAAGTCGGCGGTCTCACCACCCACCATAAAGGTCAGGGTGCCTGCACTGGCCGCGGCCACACCGCCGGAGACCGGGGCGTCTAGGGCGCCATAGCCCACTTCGTCAACCTTGGCCACGGCGCTGCGTGCCTCGTCTACGGCAATCGTGGAACAGTCGATGAGCAAGGCGTTTTCGTTTGCGTGAGCCAACACACCGTCATCGTCGAAGTACACTGAATGCACATGCTTGCCCGCGGGTAGCATGGTTATGACGAAGGACGCATCGGATACGCATTGCGCAATAGTGGTCGCCGCAACGGCACCTGTGGCCACGGCCTTGGCAACCGCCTCAGCGTTTAAATCGAAGGCGCGTACCTGATGTCCTGCCCGGGCAAGGTTTGCGCACATGCCGCTGCCCATATTCCCCAGTCCTATAAATGCAATGTTGCTCATCATATTTCCCCTAGAATTTTTCCCTCATGTAGCAGGGCGTGTTTGCTACCACTCGGCGAAGCTGCCATCTGGGTGTCGCCAGATGGGATTGCGCCAGCGATGGCTGGTCTCGGCTTGGGCGCGTACGAAGTCCTCATTTACCTCAACGCTCAAACCAGGCCCTTGTGGTATGTCGACGAAGCCGTCGGCGAAGGCGAATACCTCAGGATTGCTTAAGTAGTTAGTCAGATCGTTGGCCTGGTTGTAGTGAATACCCTGACTTTGTTCCTGAATAAAGGCGTTCTGACAGACTGCATCTACCTGTAAACAGGCAGCCAGCGCGATGGGGCCTAGCGGGCAGTGGGGGGCCAGTGCGATATCCCAGGTCTCTGCCATGTCGGCAATTTTCTTGCACTCGGTGATTCCTCCGGCATGGGATAAATCCGGTTGAATGATGTCTGCGGCGCCAAGGGTAAACAATTCTTTAAAGTCAAAACGCGAAAACAAACGCTCGCCGGTGGCAATGGGAACATGGGTTTGGCGGCGCAGGTCTGCCATGGTGTCCAAATGCTCGCTCAGTACCGGCTCTTCTATAAATAGGGGCGAATAGGGCTCAATGGCATGAATAAGAGTCTTCGCCATGGGGCCATGCACACGACCATGAAAATCTACGGCGATGTCTAGGGCGCTACCTACGGCCTCACGCAGGTGGGCGATACGTTCAACCGCCGCATCAATCTTGCTGATGCTGTCAACAATCTGCAGCTCTTCGGTGAGGTTCATCTTGGTAGCTTTGAATCCGTCCGCAATGGCGCGCTGGGCACTGCTTACGATATCCGAGGGACGGTCGCCGCCTACCCAAGCGTAAACGCGGATGCGCTCGCGCACTTGCCCGCCGAGCAGCTGATGAATCGGAGCGTCGTGATATTTGCCCTTGATATCCCACAGGGCCTGATCGATGCCGGCGATGGCGCTCATGTGAATGCCGCCGCCGCGATAAAAACCTCCGCGATACATGGTCTGCCACAGGCGCTCAATTTGCAGAGGGTCTTCGCCAATCAGATAATCGGCCAGCTCGTCTACCGTAGCGGCCACCGAATGGGCGCGCCCCTCGAGTACTGGCTCACCCCAGCCGACGATGCCTTCGTCGGTGGTGATTTTCAAAAAGCACCAGCGGGGCGGAACGATAAAGGTTTCTAATGCCGTGATTTTCATGCCGAGGTGCCTGTTGCGATCGCAAGCACTAGTATTTTGACCCAGTGAGCCAGATATCAGCCCGGGCCCAGCTTTGTTCAAAGTCGTCATTCACGGAGTTATCGCTGACTCCCTGGGCCGCCAGTGCCTGCTGTAGTCCGAAGAGTGACCAGCCGTTGTGAGGATGATCTTTTAGCTCTGCGCGGAAAACCGCCTCGGCCTTGGTGGGTTGGTCAGCGTCTAGCAGCGCTTGCCCCAGCCAGTGGCGGGCGGCAAAGGGCAGGGGTTCCGGCTCGTCATAGTCGAGGCGATCCTCCAAAGCGACGGCCAGTTCAAAGCTCTCGATAGCGGCTTCGGTTTGACCCTCGGTAAGCTGAATTTCACCAGCCAAAATGTTGACCAACACACCGACGACATTTTTTGCCGGGTGAAAGCGAATTTTGTCGTCCGTCGTCGCAGCATAGTCTTGCAGCGTCGCCAAGGTGTCTTGTGCGTCCCGCAAGCTACCGCTCTTGAGCATGGCATAGCCCTTTGCGAAGTCATAAATAGCCGCAGAGGCACCACCTTTGGGTCTGTGGTCGAGTTCCAGTACTTCATCGAAGCGACCGAACCGAATGAGTGTTGTGGCTTCAAACTGGGCGTCGCCAGCGTACTTTCGGTAGTCCTTGCCGGCCTGTGTCGCCACGGCGCCCTGTCCGTCGTAGGAAGCCGCAAACAGCAGCATGTGTAAGTTGTGGGTAGGTCCGTAGGAGAAGCCCTTGCCTTGTGCTGCGCGTCGGTCGGCGTTGTTGGCGGCAATATTGGCGCGCACAGAGCGTCCCCACAGGCCGACCTCGTTCCAAGTATGAGAGGGCATATGCTGAATATGACTGGCTACCGGCACTGTAGAGGCCAGGTGATCTGCGCAGTCCAAGGCCAACTCTGGTTTCTGGCTGGACTCCGTCGCGTGGATGTAAAGGTGGCATGCGCCCGGGTGCTTGATGTCTTCAGCGAGCACGCCGGTGAGCACGCCGTGTAGCCGCTGCAGATCGGGATCTGCTAGATCGCGGTAGCCACGACGGTTTTCCAGTAGAAAAAGGCTTACAGCATAGACCGCTGCGACGTCGTGATTGTTTGGGTATTTCGCATAGACCCCTGCCATGGCATCCGCAAAGGCTTGGTCCACAGGGCGGCGCTCGGCTGGATCGTAGTCTTCGGGATAGCGCACCAAGGCGGCCTCGATTAGCGCTTGTTCCATGGGGGAGCTGTCTGCTTTTAGCCGGTTTGCTTGCCGGATGGCAATGCGGGCAGCGGCGGCCTGTTCAGCGCTCATGCCGCCATTTAAAAACGAGCCTCGTGAGAACGCTTCGCCCCAGAAACACATCGCGCAGGTGGGATCGAGTTCGCGTGCCCTAACCATGGAGGCCACAGATTCAGGCATGTTATAGGCCCACCGCAGCTGCATGCCCTGATTGAAAAACGCCCGGGCCTCAGGACTGTCGGTAGAGATCTGCCACTCGTAGGTGCCCAGCGCTTCAGGCAGAAGCTGAATTGGGGTTCCAGGCTTGGCCATGGACATATGTTTGTTGTGCGGTGCTGCTGCCTGGCTGGGTATTGAAACCGCGACCAGCAATGCAGTCGCCGCAAAAAGCGTCAGCAGGACATTAGTGCCGCGCAAAAAATTAGTGCTCAGTGCTGGTGGAAGCATGTCTTGGCCCTCAATCGATTCGGAGCCAAGACTACCAGCAAAGAAGCGCCGACTCAGCGGATGATGATCTCGTCGGAATTCGGCGGCAGGCTAAAGGTTTGTAGGTCATGGGCGAGAATCGTGTTGCCGCTGAGTCCGCGCTTGAACATATCTTCGGTCATACCGTTCACGGGTGTTGGCACTAAGTGGTACAGCACCAGCTGCCTGACCCCAGCGGCATTGGCAGCGTCTTCTAGGGTGAGGCTGTCTGCATGATAGTCGATGACGTCTGTGACGATTTGCGCAATACGCGAGCGACCTACTTCAGCCATGGAGCTGCGCATAATATCCAAAGACTGGCGGGCCAAGGCGTCATGAAAAACAACGTCGGCATTCTGTGCAGCGGCAAATAAATTATCCGAGGCGTTGGTGTCGCCGCTGATGACAACCGAGCGCCCCTTGTAATCAAAGCGATAGCCCACGGCAGGGTGAATTGGCTTATGGTCGACCAAGAAACTGGTCACGGTCATGGTGTCGTCCTGCCATACAACCCCCGGCTCAAATGTCTGGGCGGTCATCGGGCCTGCGGCTGGCGGCAGCAGATCTACGCCATGGTGCGCGATCCGGTACCTTCTATCGAGCCGGTATGCAGTATTAAAGCCCTCGACGACAGTGGCCACACCTTCGGGTCCGTACACATTCAAACTTTCTTGGCGACCGCCTACCCATGAGCCGAGGTTTACATCCGCAAGGCCCGCAATATGATCCGAATGAAAGTGGGTAAACATGACCCCATTCAACCGATTCAAGGGCATCTGGGCCTGATTGATGCGCATTGGAGCCCGGGCGCCAACATCCACCAAGAAAAAGTGCTCCGGCGTAACGACCGCGATGCAGGCTTGGGCGCGATCGGGATTGGTGCCAAGGGGAGAAGCACTGCCGCAGACCACTGCCTGGAGGCCGTCGAAGGTTTCTGCCGAGCCACCAAATACCAGTTGTGCCCCGCGCTTCATGACAAAGTCCTGCACTGGCGGGAGCCGGTAAGCAACGGATCCAACGAGGGTAAGTAAGGCCAAAACGGCAACAGTGTAGATGACACGTCGAGTCATGGTGTCTTGCTCCTAGTGAGTAGTCTGTCTGTCAACGATACGCTTAGTCAGGGCTAGGCGCTGCGGCGAGCGAGTTCGTGCTCGACACGCCAAATTCTGTCTTGACCCCAACAACGAAAATCAGGCTCGCCGGGGCTGCTGACGCGAAAGCTCGGAACACCCCATAATCCTGCGTCAAGCATGGCATTAACGTTAGTGTCCAATAGGCTTTTCCAGTTGGCGTTGTCGGGGTGATTGACCGTCGTCTGCCAATCTAAACCGGCGTTGGTGACGACTTGCTGAAGGCCGCGCTTGGAATCAATATCGATGCCCTCAGCGAAGGCCGCACTGAGATAGGCGCCAATAAATGCAAGGCCCCTGCCCTGAGCTTGCGCACCGGGAAAGAGTGCGAAACCACGCCGAACCGGTTCACCAAACGGATCAACAAAGTTGCCGAAGGCGACATTCTTGGCCCGAGCCTCGCGGACAGAGTCCGCCATAATAAATTGCTGCTTTTGCCTCGGTGCGGTGACGCCGCGCATAAGCATGGGCATCACCGGACGAAGATTCAGTGCAACCTGACTGCGCTCAACCATTGCCTCAACGGCGGCATGACCCACGGCGGTATAGGGGCTGCGCAAAGACGGAAAATACTCCAGCGTAATGTCCGCACTCACTGCTGAATTGATCGTGAGAGGTTTAACGCTGCCTGCCGCATAAATATCAAAGTCGTCGACAGATGCTTGGCTGTGGCCTTCCTCTTTAAGGCGTGCCAGGAGCAGGGGCAGGCGGTCGACGCCCCAATACCACTCCCCATCAAAGTACAAAGTGCCCCCCTGAAAGTGCCCCAACGACTCACGAAGTTTGTCTGCGGCGGCAACGCAGGTTTCCGCGTGCGCTTTCTCCTGGGGGCTTGGCGCGGGCAAAGGGTCTTGCTGCCAAAGTGCTAGGCCAATGCGCTGGGCCTCGGCGGTAAACGTCGATAGTTTGGCTTCGAGTGCCGGTGACAGCGCCGCCTCAGCGGCCTCTCGCGCAGTGTCGCTGGACCGCGTTGGCGAATCAGCGCCCGAAGGCATGGGTAGAGCCTCGCCAAGGAACGGCGCGATGCTGGCTGCATCTGCTATCGCCCAATCGTCGAAACGCGTAGCGTCGCCTTTAAAAGCGGCGGCTGGATCGCTGACCAGAAACGGCTTAATTTGCACCGAACTGATTTCAGCAAAGCGCGTTAGCTGCTGAGCCATGATGAAGCTGTAGGGATCATCGACCTGATGAAAGTAGTAGATGACCGGATCGAGGCCTTGGGCTTCGCGCTGCTTATGGCCCTTGGCGCGCTGCCGCTGCAGCATAAAGTCCGACGCGAGCAAGCGCATGAGGGTAGAACGAATTCGCGTGCTAAAACGCATGGTCTAGCTGCTCAAAAAGGCTTCGCAGCCTGTACCCGATAGAATCTCATCGACGCTCTCGCGGTCGGTTGGATCTAAACTGAAGTAACCCTGTCGCAACGCTTGAAGGCATTTGGCCTGATATGGGAACGTCGGCTGCACCCAGCGCTGACCGTCGATGGTGGTCTCCATTTGCTCGCTGCCCGCGTCGATGGCGGCGTTATTAGCCAGCAGTGCAGGAATGTAGACGCGGCCAACCTCGTGCAGCAGGGCGCCCAGGTGCTCGCGAATTTGATCGGGTTTTAACCAGCCGTCCTCATCGGCGGGCTGGCCGCTAAGGTCATCGATGATGTCTGTCCACGCGTGTACGCGCGGCGCAAGTTCTAAACATAGCTTCATTGGCGTTGGATCAAATTTGGCCAGCTGTGTGAGCTGGGCGTAGATACCAAAATCAGCGCTGCTGGGACGGTCACCCAGTACGAAGCGATGACGCTGTAGCAGTTCGTCGAAAGTCTTCAGAAAACGCTTGTAGCTGGCTTCGATCACCGGCGCGGTAATATCGTTCGACCCTACGACATAGAGTCGCGAAATTTGGCGCTGAGAGATGTAGTCGCCTAACTCCGACAGCTTGGCCTCAGACACACCGTTATTGGACCAGCGCGGCAGAATCTTCCCGGCGGTTACGATGTCGTCTTGGTAGTACCAGCGGTAGTGAAACATCGCCTTGGTCAGCCACTCGTCGCCGTAGTCTTCCAACAAGTCGTTAATAAAACCCAGCACAGGATTCTGCGGTACCGCGGCGCGGCCCATAAAATCGGTCTCGAAGCGACGAATAAGCGGTGTTGAATCCACCACAGCCTCCAGCTCACCGTCATCACCGGGCAGGTAGAAGGTGGGCAGTAACTGCACCTTGGCTTCAGGCAAATTCAAATGTGACGCCTGATCACCAATCAGCAATTGGTAAGGAATGTGCCGAAAACGCAGGTATGCGAGCATTTTGCGTGTGTACGGCGAGCCAGGCACGCCCTTGAAGATCAACGGACCAGATGAAGCCATGGTTACTCCCCCAAATAATGGCAGCCATTAGTTCGCAAGATAGTATGGGAAGGGGTTACTGGCAAGCGGGTTTCCGAGTGAAGCTTTGGGCCAGTGATACAAAGTAGAAGTGTCTCAATCGATCTAATCGCGATATCTATTGCGTAAGTACTACTATCAGGCTTCACCAGCAATTAACCGAGGTCCTCGTGTCATCGCAATCATCTGAAAAAACCTATTTCGGTCTGCCCAGCTTTTGGTTCCATAAGCCAGACAACGAAAACGATGATGTTTTTTATCAACAGCCTCGAATGGTCGCGCACATCGACGATGCGACGATGGCTGCGCTGACCAATTTCTACCGCACGTTCTTGCCAAGCGGGGCCTCTATTCTTGACCTAATGTCGTCTTGGCTTTCGCATCTGCCAGCAGACGTGGAATACGCTCGGGTTGCGGGGCATGGAATGAACGCTGAGGAGCTGGCTGCCAACCCGCAGTTGTCTGACTGGCGTGTACAGAACCTCAATCAAAACCCTGAGCTGCCGTTTGATGATGAGTCCTTTGATCGAGCCATGATCGTGGTGTCGATTCAGTATTTGGTGCAGCCGATACATGTGCTGCGCTCGGTGCTACGTACGCTCAAGCCCGGTGGTGAGATTGCTATTGCGATGTCTCATCGGTTATTCCCCACCAAGGCGATTGCAGCGTTTCAAGGTATGGAGCGCGACGACAAGATGAAGCTCGTCGGTTACTGCTTGCAGCAAAGTGGATTTGATGAAATAACATTTCACGACGAATCACCCCTAGGCGCAGATCCTTTATGGATCATGACGGCCAAGAAGCCTCTGGCTTAGGCCCGGCCTGCTTGAAAAACCAATAGCTGGAGAGCTGCCATGGAAATTGTGCCCGCGACCCTGCGAGACCCTCGTATCCAAACGGCCATGATAGGTACGAGAGACGGCCTTACCTTTGAAGTGGATCAATGTGGTAGGGGTGATGAACTTGCGCTGTGCCTGCACGGCTTCCCCGAGCATGCTTTTTCTTGGCGTTTTCAGTTGCCCATGCTGGCGGATTTAGGGTTTACCGCCTGGGCACCGAATTTGCGGGGTTACGGCAACAGCAGTCGTCCCGAAGGCGTGCATGCCTACCGCGTCGATGAACTGGTAGAAGATGTGGCCCGTCTCATTGAAGTCAGCGGCAAAAGCCAGGTTACGTTGATCGCCCATGACTGGGGTGCGGTGATCGCTTGGCAGTTTGCGCTCCGCGAGCGTTTGCCGCTCAAACGATTGATCATTTGCAACGTCCCACATCCTCAGTCGATGCAAGACGCCTTTGGCTGGACGCAATTGAAAAAGAGTTGGTACGTATTTTTCTTTCAGCTGCCCTGGGTACCTGAACGAAGTATGGGGCGTGATGGGGCGCAGCCAATCGCAGAGATTTTTCGGACGACGCCAAATGATCTAGCGCAATTTCCCACAGAGGTGTGCGAGGTTTACCGACGAAATGCAGCGCAGCCCGGTGCGCTAACTGCCATGGTGAACTACTACCGTGCGCTGTTTCGCGGCAATCGCAAGCGTCCCAGGGTTGACCCGCGCACGCCGATAAAGGTGCCCACGCTAATGGTTTGGGGTGAAGATGATATGGCCCTGGATAAAAGCACCACCCTGACAACTGGCGACTATGTGAAAGACTTCACTATTCGGTACTTGCCCGGAGTGTCGCACTGGGTGCAACAGGAACAGCCTGAGGCGGTGAATGCTATGATCAGCGCCTTCATTCGCGGGGAACCGGTGCCTGAGTATCAACCTGAGAGGTAGACCGGCTCGTCTAACGTGAAACGCTAAGATCGGTAGGCAAAAGGGGGAGGGTGATGCACACAAGAGGCTGCACCGAAATTTACGAGGCGTTTGAACTGCTGGCTGCGAAAGACATCGACCTGCAGCAAGAGACTTATCGCCGTTTTTTTCACTTATGCCCCGAAGCACAGGGGCTTATGGGGCACTCAGACGAACCCATGCGCGGCCGCATGCTCGAACAAACCTACGAACTTCTCATGGACGCCGAGCTGCAGGGTCCAGGAAACTACTTTCGCTGGGAAATCCGTAACCATGTATCGGCATATGGGGTAACTGAGCCGATGTACTTGCTATTTTTTCAGGCTCTTGAGCAGGCCATCGCCCAGGCATTGGGTCAGGCTTGGACCCGGCGAATGGCCACAGCGTGGCAGCAACGTGTAGAAGACTTAATGCAAGAGGTGGTCGGCGCCTGAGCCGTTGAACTTCTTATCTGACTGGTCTTTTGCTTCTTGCCTTTCGGCTCGCGCCTCTTGCCTCCCGCTTCCTGTTTGTTGTTTTTCGATACTGACGTGCCGATTTCTTAGACAAGCCCACGAATTTTCGCGTTTTTTCCAGATTAACTGAACATAAGGTTGACTCGGAGTTGGACGGTGTTATCGCTTTGCGGAATAGGGTAACTTTCCACTGTTATAAAACGGGAGATTGGGATCATGAACAAGGTTCTTGTTTTGTTGGGTGTACTGGTGGTGGCAGTCGTTGTCTATACCGCCATGAGCCCGCAGATGGATGACGGTTCGTCGAGCGCGGAGGTTGCTCAAACGAGTGCCGTGGTTGATCCGACAACGGCTTTTATTGACGATGAACGCATTAGAAACGCCGAGTCTGAGCCAGGTAACTGGTTGTCCTTTGGTCGTACCTATGAAGAGCAGCGCTTTTCGCCTCTGACGCAGGTCAATAAAGAGACCGTCGGTCAATTGGGCCTCGCTTGGTACAAGGATATGAACACTAACCGGGCGTTAGAGGCCACGCCGATCGTTGTCGACGACACGATGTTCTTATCCAGCACATGGAGCCGCGTGTATGCGGTGGATGCCCGAACCGGGGAAACCAAGTGGTCCTATGACCCAGAGGTACCTGGAGAATGGGCGCGCAAGGCATGCTGCGATGTGGTCAATAGAGGCGTTGCCGTTTACAAGGGGCGTGTCTACGTGGGCACGCTAGATGGTCGCCTGGTGTCCTTGGACGCGGCTACGGGTTCTGTGGTTTGGGAAGTAGACACCCTCATCGATCGCACACGCTTTTACACCATTACCGGCGCACCCCGCGTGGCTAATGGCAAGGTGTTCATCGGTAATGGCGGCGCTGAGTTTGGCGTTCGCGGCTATGTCACCGCATACGATGCGGAATCCGGTGAAGAGGTTTGGCGCTTCTTTACAGTGCCCGGCGATCCCTCCCTGCCCTTTGAGCATCCTGAAATGGAGCTGGCCGCCGAGACGTGGAAAGGCGGCAGCTGGTGGGAATTCGGCGGTGGCGGCACGGTATGGAATTCCATCGTGTATGACCCGGATTTCAACAACGTTTACTTGGGTGTTGGAAACGGCTCACCCTGGACGCGTGTCATTCGCTCCCCCGGTGGTGGCGACAATCTCTTCCTTTCCTCCGTTGTAGCCCTCGATGCCGATACAGGCGCGATGAAGTGGTACTACCAGACCACACCCGGCGACAACTGGGACTATACGGCCGTACAGGATATGGCCCTTGCCGACATGGAAGTGGACGGCGAAATGCGCAAGGTTTTGCTGCAGGCACCCAAGAACGGCTTTTTCTATGTGCTTGACCGCGAGGACGGCAAGTTACTGCGGGCTAATCCCTTTGCCACGGTGACCTGGGCGAGCCATGTCGATTTGGAAACCGGTCGTCCGGTTGAAAACCCAGACCTCGACTACACCCAAAAAGAGCAGTGGGTTCTGCCTGGGCCATTGGGTGCACATAACTGGCAGGCGATGTCTGTGGATGAAGAGGCTGGAGTGGTATACATCCCGGCACAGGACAATCCTTTGATTTATGGCATGAGCGAGGACTGGAAGCAGTCTGGCCTGTACAAGCGTAATCCTGGCGGCTGGAATACCGGCCTGGAGTTTGGCCGGATCACCCAACTGGTGGTGGATAATATTGCTGACCAGCCTACGCCCAAGGGTTATTTGAAAGCCTTCGATCCCCTAACTGGCGAAGACAAGTGGGTGGTTGAAATACCCCATTACTGGAATGGTGGCGTGCTGTCGTCTGCAGGCGGCCTGGTGTTTCAAGGCGATGCGCTGGGTATGTTCACGGCCTACGACAAAGACACGGGCGAAGCACTGTGGCAGTTCAATACCTATACCTCTATGTTGGCGCCGCCCATCACCTTCGAGATTGACGGTGAGCAATATGTTTCTATTTTGACCGGCACTGGAGGTGGTGACCTGTTTGGTGGCGAGCCTCTGCCGCCAGTGGCTGAGCACGCCTCGCTAACCTACAACAACTACGGTCGTCTGTTGGTTTTCAAAGTCGGCGGTACCGAGGAACTGCCGGTACCCACCGTGCGCGACCGCAGCATTCCTGTGCAGGCTGACTTGGTAGCCTCGAGTGATCAAATTGCGGCGGGTGAGCGGCACTACAACAACTACTGTGCGGTTTGTCATGGCTTAGCCGTGCGTTCCGGTGGCTCAATTCCCGATTTGCGTCGCATGAGCGAGGGTACGCATACCGCGTTTAACCAGATCGTTATGGACGGCTTGTTAGCGGCAAACGGAATGGCGGCCTTTGACGATGTGTTGTCAGAGCAAGACACCACCATGATTCATCACTACGTGAAAGCAAGAGCGGAGCAGGACCGCCTTGCAGCGGCGGGTGAAGTCTCCATGGGTCAGCTTACCTGGCAGTAGCTGCGTTTCGACAAACCTCCCCCGGTAAAGAGTGCTGTCGCGAACGTGACGACAGCACTAAAGAGACTGAGGGTGCCGAGGGGAGGTTTTTTGACACGCACATTTCCTACCGCGTCCGACCGGACGCTTATGTAAATGACATGCTTCGACTTTCGAAGAACAGGGGTCGCCAATAAGGCCGACTAGGCCGGGCAGTTTTCGCGGTGCCTTGGATAAAGGTTGTACGGCTAGGCTTTTGGCGGCAGTGTGGGCGGGTCGACGGCCCTAAGGTCAAACATTGGCTGAAAGCCGTCATCGCCGGAAACGAGTTCTGTGCCCTCGTATCGGTTGTCATCGCGTTCTTGTTGATCTTTATCCTGAACTGCGTTGCGCGAGAGCGTACCGTTCATCACGTCGCCTTCCTCCATTTTGCCGATAGCGGCCTGGGCCTCTTCTGCGGCCTCTTGGGTGAAGGGTATTCGATGAGCGCGGGGTATGCCCTTGGGAATACCTGCCTCGTCTAGCGCTCGCACCCAGAAGAAGATACCACCAGGCTCTCGCGTGACTTTGTCAGGCTCATCGATCGTGATCCACAGCACCCGAAAATCGACCGGCATATCCTCGCTCGTAGGCCATCCCAGCATGCTTTGGTGCCCAATCCATGTGACTGCGTAGAAAACGCTCACCAAGGCGATCAGCGAGATTTTCAGTCCTCGCTTGCCGGGTAGGGTGATGCACAGTGTCAACAGCAACGCCGCCACCAGCGCATAGGCGAGGCTCAATATGAGCATTGAGGTCATCATGATTTGGTGGCGGTTGCCAAGGTCAGCAGCCGCTTGGGTCGCTGGTTCGTGTTCGTGACCTCGCCGTTTTCATTAAGGGTAAATCGCACGGCGGTCTTTTCATCACCGCTGCCGGTCAGTTCGACGGTGTCGTAATAAACCAAGCTCACGTTTGGGTTCAGCTTTTCTACTTTGACCGAAACAGGCAGTGGCGCGGCGTAATTTGATTTGTAGTGCAAGAGGTTGACCACGTATTCGCCGGATTGAGTCGCGCGTACTGTGACGGTTTCCTGGTTGATGGGGTTATTCACCTTCACCCCGTTGACGTTGATTTGGTCAGCAAAAACCCCGCGGTCGTCCCGGTCCAGGTGCATCAGACCGCTGTCCCGATTGTGATACCACACCAGCCCACCCTGCGGGTCTTCGACCAACGCGTCGACGTCGTCAGGATGCTCGTCCGCCCAGCGAATGGTAATCAGCACTTCAGCCTTGCTCTCTATATCGCCGGTTTTTTCCGGCGTGCTAATGAGCATGAAGGCTATGGCAAACATGAAGGCAAAGCCCAGCAAGGTGTTGAACAAGAGATCGGTAAAAACGTCCTGATCGGTATTTTGCTTAAAGAAACGGTGTTTCAAGAGCTGCCCTAGCGCTCGTACTGGGCGGTTGCGCCAATGACCGCCAGTCTATTCACTAGGCTCGCTAGGGCCGAGTCCAGTAGGTAGTACTGAAGCTTAAGCAAGGTGCTAGTCACAAGCCCTGCCAGCGTCGTATAGAGCGCGATGGCCATGCCACCGCTCATGGCGGATAACAGCTGCTGCATTAGGGACGGGTCAAATTGCTCAATCTCACCAATGGGCAAGAGCATTAAGATGAAACCAATGACAGTACCGGTAAGTCCGAGCTTCAGCAGCAGGTCGGCAATGAAATGTCCCGTGGCATGAGTATTGGTAAGTTCGTCGCCAATGGTGTCCAGCAATTGCTGTCGGTCGGCGGCGTTGGCTGTGTCGGCGCTGAGGGCACGAACGACATAACTTTGCTCGGCATCTGACGCGGATACTGGGGATGATTCTGCTTCACGACAGATTGTTGTTTCTTTGTCGAGGGCTCTGGCTCGATACAGCCAGTGCATTGTTGCCGCGGCGTAGAGCGCAAGGATCAGCCAGCTGATCATGCTTCGATCGCTGGAAAGGGCGAGCTGCAGTAGGCCCGTATTTGCCAGCATAAAAAAACCGAAGAGAATCAGACCGAGGATGATGAGCGCGCTCAAAAATAAGTGATCGTCTGGCTTTCCTAGCACTTAATGAATCCTATAGACACAAACGACGGCAGCAGGATTCACTGCCGCGTCGCTTGCAGTCGGTTAGTTTTGATAATCAGGGTCTAGGCGGTCGGCCAGACGGCGCATAGACGGCCAAGCCGTGGCGCTTAAGCCTTCCCAAGAGTTGGGATTATTGAACGTGGTCTCCATCATGTCGATGGCACTTTGGTTCGGCATGTTCAGTGTGCCGTTCATGGCACCGACCTGAATCTTGCAGGCCCGCTCGATGTAGTAAAGGCGCATAAAGCAGGAGCCAACGCTGCTACCTAGGGCGAGAGTGCCGTGATTGCGGAGCATCATCAGGTGCTTATCGCCTAAATCAGCCACTACGCGTTCGCGCTCATCCAGGTCTAGCGCCACACCTTCCCAATCGTGATAGGCAGTATCGTGATAAACAAAGAGCGCATGCTGGGTAATGGGTAGCAGGCCTTCCTGCATGGCCGATACGGCGACACCGGCATCGGTATGCAGGTGCATTACCGCCGCAGCGTCATGACGAGCCATATGCACTGCGCTGTGGATGGTGAAGCCGGCAGCATTGACCTCATAGCCGTTACTGAGCACGACATTGCCATAGAGATCGACTTTCACCAAATTTGAGGCAGTGACTTCGCTGAATTGAAAGCCGTAAGGGTTCAGTAAGAAGTGATCATCAGGACCTGGAACCCGAGCGGACAGGTGGGTAAACACCATGTCGTCCCATCCGTAATGGGCAACCAACCGGTAGGCGGCCGCCAGGTCTTGGCGAATGGCCCATTCCTCAGCGGTGACCTGCGAATTGATGTCCAGATTTTGAACGACGGCTTCACTCATGCTTACCTCCCCAAGCAACACAAAATGATAAGAAACAAAAAGGGCGTCTGTGAATAAGAAAGCTATACCGACTGACCTAGTTGAGTCCAGCTTGAGATGCTTTTTTCCCGCGTCGCGGTGAAGGACAGCGGACGCCCGATTCCCCGGGTTGCAGTGTCGACGCGAATCGCTTTCGATAGCGCCCGTACATTGGTTAGCTGAGCAAAAGACCATGGTGTTAACGGATACAGAAAAAACTAAATATCAGCGGCGAGGATTTTTCGTCAGATACGGCACCTTTTCCGAGAAAGAGTGCGCCGTCTTTCGTGAAGCCGCCCAGCGGGTCGAAGCACAACTGTTGGAAAAAATCTCCGACGCCGCCGCATGGCCGATAACGAAAGATTATCGCTTGGACGGTAATCGTTTTGTGGATTTCAATCATGTCACGGTGCAGCTTGAACACTCATCTGCGCAGGATTGTTTGCGCGTGGTGGAACCCGTGAACGATGTGGACCCGGTTTTCGATCAGTTGCTCGACGATCCGAGACTGCGTGAACCCATGAGGCGGCTTGTGCCGAGCCAGCATCTGGCGCTTTGGACGGCCAAGCTTAATTTCAAGCACCCGAAAGTGGGATCGGGGTTTGGTTGGCACCAGGACGCCCCGTACTGGATACATGACTGTGATCATGTGCAGCAGTTACCCAACGTTATGGTGTTATTTGATGACGCGAATGCCGGCAATGGATGCTTTCGCGTCATCGATGGTAGTCACAAAGCAGGCTGTTTGCCCGGCTGTGAGGATGGACGGCAGCTGCAAGGGTTTTATACACACCCGGATTGTGTAGATGAAACGGCTCAGGTACTGATTGATGCGCCGGCCGGGTCGGCAATATTTTTTGACCCGCATATTGTGCATGGCTCTGGGCCTAACGAGAGCGATAACCCTAGGCGTGCGATTATAATTACCTATCAACCCGCAGGCTTTGCGGCGCTCAAAAGCGGGCAAGTGCGCGAGATTAGATGAAGCTTTAGAGCCAGACTTTTAACGCCCCGATGACAATGCCACCGCTCGAGACTGTGGTGCGCAATAACCGGATCATGAATCGATCTATGAGGGTAGTGAACGCGTCGAAGCGCCGATCCATTTGCCGCCTTGCCCACAAAAACTGTGCGCCAACTCGCAAATTCGTTTCAGCCTTGGTCCCTACCTGCGCACCCATTCGCCAGCGAGCATAACGGCTTCCACGCTGCGGCTGTGCCTTATATCCGTCAGTGGATTGTCTCCTAACAACACAAGGTCAGCTCGCATTCCCTGGGTTACGCGGCCAATAGTGTCTGCCATCCTAAAAAACTCAGCGGGTGTGACCGTGGCAGCATACAGGGCCTGCTGGGGCGTCATGCCGCCTTGCACCAAAAACTCGAGTTCCGTGTGCAGGCTGTAGCCGGGTATGCCCAGGCCGATGGGGGTGTCTGTACCCGCGCCTATGGGCACACCCCGTGCCAGCAGGCGTTCTATGAGAAATATGCTCCACTGTGAAAACGTCGGATCAACGGGCAGGACGCGCTTTAGGCCGTCAATGCGCGCCTGCCAAGCCATCTGTGTGGCTTCAGGCAGTTGCGCGAGCGCAGCAGGCCAGTCTTCACGCTCGAATGGCCGCAAATGCGAGACGGTGTTGAGTCGCAGCGTTGGCACCTGGATCGTCGAGGTCAGAGTATCCAGTACTGTGTTGCACCGCGCCTCGTCATAGCGCTTGATTGCCGGCACGCGCTGATCGCTGTGTAAGCCCGCGCGCAAGGCATACCCCAACCCTTCGGTAAAGTTGCGTATCCGTAATTGTCGCTGGGCGAGTAACTCTTGCCAGTTCGAGGCGCAGGCAAGCTCGATGTTGCGTAGGTGTTCCATCGAATCCGCCAGTGGACCGGCGCTGTCCGCAGTCATCATCAGTGGTACATGGGATGCAATGGGCAGGTCTCTTTTTCGCGCCGCGGCGGCAAGCGCGTCATAGGTCTCTGGCTGTACCAGTTCGTAAATTTTGATGAAGTCCGCACCTGCTTCTTTTAGGGCGGCCACGGTCGCATCCGCCGCGCCAGGCGCGGCAACGCCGGTGCCCAGGGGCGGTCGGCTGGGGTCCGTACCGTCGTAGACAACAAATTTTCCATCCAGCAGGGGCCCGGAGATATAAATATTGGGCTTAGGCGAAGGTAGGGCGCTGCGCAGATCAGCGAGCTGGGCAATATCACCGCCGGTATCGCGCACGCTCGTAATGCCGTAATCCAAGAACAGGTCGGCCATTTCATGGGTCAGGGTTGGGTCGTAGATAAAGTGCACATGCATATCCCACAGGCCGGGCATGAGGTAGCGGCCCTTGCCATCAAAACGCTCGACCTGGGTGTTAAGGGCCAATTGTGCGGATGCGTCTGTGACGGCGGCGATACTCCCGTCCTCGACCAAGACCTGGCGGTTTTCGGTCAGGCCACTGACTGGGTCGACGACGTGAACGTTTTCGATCAGTAGCTGCCTCGTTGTGGGGCCGGTGTCGCAACCAACGAGCGTAGTCAACAGAGCACAGGTACAAAGCAAGACGGCTTGCATTCGTGAAGGCGCTAGGGCGAATCGTGTGTCGTTCATGAGGTTGCGGCCTAAACGGTTTTCCTGATGGGCATTCAATATAGAGCAAGCCAGGGGCAATTCGTATCCAAGGGCGCTTCTGGGCGAAACTGGTACGCTTTGTATTGGATTGGCTAAGGGTTACTGTTCTGTTTGGAAAAATTTTGGGGAGGATTAGATGGGTACGAAGTATTACGACTGGACCGCATATCATGCAGGTGTGCGCGCAAACAAAGTAGCCATTGTTGATTTAGACACAGCAGAAGAGGTGACTTACGCCGCTCTTGACGATCGCGCTGCGCGTTTAGCGCATTGGCTGCAAACTCAAGGGGTTGCCAAGGGCGATAGAGTAACCCTGCTTACACCAAACTGCCCCGAGGTGTTTGAAGCACAGTTTGCCTGCTCGAAAATTGGCGCGATCTGTATTCCACTGAACTGGCGTCTGACCGTACCAGAGCTTGAGTATATTTTGGGTGACGCTGCTCCCAAGGTGCTGATTTACGAGGCAAAGTTTGCTTATGCAGCAGAGCAGTTGATCAGTCTCTGCAGTCTGCCTACGCATTTGCGGCTCGACAGCGAGGATGGGGCCTGCGCCTATAAGCAAGTCCAAGCTGCCATGGCTGGGGACTATCAAGCCGTTGAATGCACTCACGACGATGTCGCCATGATCATGTACACCTCAGGTACAACCGGTCACCCCAAGGGTGCCATGATCACCTTCGGCATGAATTTTTATAACGCGGTAAATCTTGGTATTCCGTCGGGCATTAGTGCGGATACTGTGCAGCTTGTCGTACTGCCGTTGTTTCATACGGGGGGCATGAATTGTTACGCGAATCCAATTCTGCACGCGGGCGGACGTCTTCTGCTGATGCGAGACTTTGACCCTGGGCGTGCCCTGGCTGTGCTTGGCGATGAAAGCATGGGCGTGACCCATTTCTTTGGCGTGCCAGCGCCCTACCAGTTCATGATGCAGCATCCGGATTTCGCCGCGACGGACCTTAGCCGCATCGTTACCGCGGGTGTTGGCGGTGCTCCCTGTGCCGAGGCGATATTGCGCGGTTGGATTGATCGCGGTGTGCCGCTGATTCAAGGCTGGGGTATGACCGAGACGAGTCCCGGCGGCACCATGCTCGATGCTGCGGATGTCATGCGAAAAATTGGGTCAGCGGGGAAGGCCCTGCTGCACACTGAGATAAAGATCGTCGACGATGACGGCGAAACACTGCCCTGGGGTGAAGTAGGTGAACTGTTGATTCGCGGGCCTAACATCACGCCGGGTTATTGGAATAAACCTGAAGCCACCGCTGACTCCTTTGTTGACGATTGGCTGAAGACCGGTGATGCAGCCCGCTTTGACGAAGAGGGGTTTGTTTATATTGTTGATCGATGGAAAGACATGTACATCTCCGGTGGCGAGAACGTCTATCCGGCCGAAGTTGAAAATGTCCTGTACCAACTTGAGCAGGTTGCTGAAGCCGCCATTATCGGCGTGCCTGATGAACGCTGGGGCGAAACCGGCAAGGCCGTGCTAGTGCTCAAATCGGGCCAGAGCCTTGATGCGGACGCGGTGATCGGGCATTGCCTGGCGAATCTGGCAAAATTCAAAGTGCCAAGCAGTGTTGAATTCATCCAGGCGCTGCCGCGCAATGCCACCGGCAAGGTGCTCAAGCGCGCGCTGCGAGATCAGTATGTTGACGAGGGTGCACCGGCTATTAGCTAGAGCCGACACCCTAATTTTTAGGGAGAAGAAAATGAGTGAAAGCTACGAAGAAACATCGCAATCACAAATGCAGAGCATTTTGGATCGTCAGCGCGCTGCCTACTTGGCAGAAGGTGTGGTGAGCTCAGAAACTCGCATGGATCGTCTTGAACGGGCCGTGCAGGTCGTCAAGAAACATCAGAAGGCATTTGTCCAGGCAATGAACGAGGACTTTGGTCATCGCAGTGAGCACCAATCACTGTTCACCGACGTTGCTTCCTCCGTTGGGCCGCTGCGCCACGCGCAACAAAATTTAAAACGCTGGCAGAAGAAAGATAAGCGCAAGGTTACGCCAGGTATTTTAGCTTTGTTGGGCGCTAAGGCATGGGTTGAATACCAACCGTTAGGCGTAGTTGGCGTGATAAGTCCCTGGAACTTTCCGGTAAATCTGACGTTCACACCCTTAGCCGGTGTGCTATCAGCCGGTAATCGCTGCATGATCAAGCCCAGTGAATATACGCCAGCGACCTCCGCCGCGATGGCGGCGGGTTTTGCGGAAGAGTTTGATGAGGAGGAAATCGCCGTCATCACTGGAGGGCCGCAAACTGGCGCCGACTTTGCGGGGCTGGCCTTTGACCATTTGCTCTTTACTGGGGCCACGTCGGTAGCCAAACATGTGATGCGAGCAGCCTCGGAGAACCTGGTGCCCGTAACCCTCGAACTGGGTGGCAAATCGCCGGTCATAATTTCGCCGAAAGCAGATATGGCGCCAACTACCGATGCCCTGATGGCGGGCAAGATGATGAACGCGGGGCAAATTTGTTTGGCGCCGGATTATGTCTTCGTGCCTCGCGATCGTATGGGGGAGTTTGTTGAGTCGAGCAAGCGTTCGGTGGCCAAGATGTATCCAACGCTACTGGATAATCCTGATTACACATCAGTGGTGAACGCTCGGCACTTTGAGCGCATTAATGGCTATGTTGATGAAGCCCGGGAGCTCGGTGTTGAAGTGGTTGAGATTAATCCAGCCGATGAGGACTTTCGGCAGCAATTGGCACATAAGATCGCACCGACGCTGTTGATTGATCCACCCGAGGATTCGGCGGTTATGCAGGAGGAGATCTTCGGTCCCGTAATGCCCATCAAATCCTACGACTCGCTTGATGAGACTTTGGACTATGTGAATAGCCACGACCGACCGCTAGGGCTGTATTATTTTGGTACCGATCAGCAAGAAACCGAGCGGGTCCTGAATCAAACAACGTCCGGCGGCGTCACGCTAAATGATGTGGTGATGCATGTCGCTCAAGAGAATCTGCCGTTCGGCGGCGTTGGGCCATCGGGTATGGGTGCCTACCATGGTGAAGACGGATTCCGGACTTTCTCCCATGCCAAGGCGGTGTTCAAACAGGCGACCTTTAACCCTGCAGAGAAGTTGGGTTTAAGACCGCCATATGGCGATAAGCTGATGAGTTTGCTGAAGACGCAAATTAAGTAGCCCTGAGCCCCGCAAAAGCTGAACGAGGGCCCGCGATGTGATGCATTGCGGCCCTACCACTTAAAGCGCCATTTTGGTGTTACTTGGTGGAGCCTTAGGCCGGATTGCCGGGCATCGCGGGCACACCGTCTGGTATGTCGACCCAGTTTTGCTTGGTCTCGCACCACACATGAAACTGCGGCTCAAACGTCGTGTTGTCGTCCAGGGTGCCAGTCTTTAGGTACACCATATCAGCAGAGCTTTGCACCGCTGAGTAGATGGGCGATCCGCAATTGCCGCAGAAAAAGCGCTTAACAGTGTTGCCGCTATCGGTATCCGGGTCCGTATAGAGCTTTGGTTCACCGGAAATATGAAGTTCGTCTAGCGGCACGCCGGCCAAGGTGGAAAAAGCGCTGCCAGCCTGGCGCTGACAGTTTTTGCAGTGGCATACGCCGGTCAGGGCTGGTGGGTTGTCGATACTGTAGCTAATCTCGCCGCAGAGGCATTTTCCGGTTACTGACATGATTGGCTCCTGTGATGCGTGGTGTAAAAGATCTTGTAGACCACACGATCCTATGCGTTGGTGCCGATCAGTCAACGGTTATTGTGGCTCTCAAATACGGTAGCATCCTGCCATGTTGTCCTACTTCTCCCTGTGCGAACCACGCAGCTATGTCCGCTCTTAACGTTAAAGACGTGAGACTGTTCCAAGAAGCCACCCAAGGGTTTGACCATGGCTTTGCCGCCGGTGAATTGACCGTGGTGCTAGGCGGTAACCAATCAGGCAAGACGAACCTATGCAGGCTGCTCGCCGGATTGCCGACTCAGGCATCCGGCGAAGTTTGGTACCAGGAGCAGGATTGGACGCCCTTAAGTCCGCAGAAACGCAGTGTCGCCGTGGTGTTCCAAGCGTTCGTAAACTACCCCAATTGGACCGTTGCCCAGAACATCGCATCTCCTCTAGTTGCACAGCAGTTGGACGCGCCCGAACGCGAAAGGATCGTTGCTTCCTTGGCACAGACCTTGGGTATATCCGAGCTACTGCAGCGTTTGCCCAGTGAGCTATCGGGTGGTCAGCAGCAACGCCTGGCCATTGCTCGAGCGCTGGCTCAACGCGCTGATGTATTGGTTTTGGATGAGCCCCTGGTCAACCTAGATTACAAGCTGCGTGAAGCCTTGGTGCTGGAGCTGAAGACCTTGCTGGCGGAGACTGGGGCCACGGTAATCTATACCAGTACCGATCCGCGAGATGCCTTTGCCTTGGGCGATCAGGTACTGCTACTGCATGAACAAAGCGCGCTGCAATCTGGCACTCCTCTGGGTCTCTACCTGTCACCAAAGTGTTTGGCTGCGGCGCATCTTATGAGCGATCCCGGTGTTAACTTGCTGCCACGGGCTAATTTCAATGGCAGCGAGCAGTGCTCTGCCATTCGACCCGAGCACGTACTTTTGCCGGGCGAGACGGTTCAAGATTGTACCGACACGATTTCGTTCCATATGCGGGTGGACAGCGTTGAGCGCAGTGGAGATGAAACATTCGTGCACGGCCGGGTCAGCAAGGACGGGGAGTTACAAGATGAGAAGCACTGGGTCGTGCGCCGGCCCGGCATGCATGGTGTTTCGGTGGGCCAGATGTTGGAACTGAATGTTCGTGGTGACGATATTTTGAATTTGGCGCTGGATTGATATGGCGGGTATTCGTCTGCATGAAATTTCGTTTACCTACGAGGGTGCCCGGGAGCCGACCCTGCTGCCAATCTCCCTGGATATCAACGACGGGGAGGCTTTTTCATTGCTGGGCGCTTCCGGGGCGGGCAAAACCACGCTGCTTAACCTCTTATCGGGAATTTTGCGGCCCACAAAGGGCCGCGTCTTCTTCGATGATGTCGATGTCACCGAGCTTCCGGGTCGCGACCGTCATCTTGCCCAAGTGTTTCAGTTTCCCGTGCTCTATCAGTCCATGAGCGTTGCCCAAAACCTCGCGTTTCCGCTGACGACTCGCGGCGCATCGTTGAGTCGTGCAGATATCCTTGAGCGAGTCAGCACGATCGCCAGAGAACTGGAGATTGAGTCCATATTAAAACGCTCGGCCAATGCGATATCGCTTTTTGAAAAACAGCTGGTGGCTATTGGGCGTGCCTTGGTTAGACCTGATGTTTCCCTGGTATTGCTTGATGAACCACTTACTGCCGTCGAACCGAGTATCAAGTGGCGACTGCGACAAACCCTCAAGCGTGTTCAAGAAGAGCTGGGTGTCACCATGATTTATGTGACCCATGATCAAACCGAAGCTCTCACCTTTGCAGAGCGGGTATCTGTTCTGGCTGACGGCCAGATTTTGCAAACCGGCACCCCCCAGGCCGTCTATCAAAACCCTGCTCACCAATTTGTGGGGCACTTCTTAGGAAGCCCCGGCATGAATTTTTTACCCCTGGACGTCTTCCCTCGGTCGCTGCAGCGAACATTCGCCATGGACGGAGACCCTGATGTCATTGGTTTTCGCCCAGAGTCAGCGCAGTTGACCGCACCTAGCGCTCAATTGCTCGTTGGCATGGTGGACAGTCAACGCATTCTTGGTACGGCGCAGGGTAGGGTGGTTTCGATGTATGGCCTGCGCTGCGGCAACGCGCAGGTATTTGTGCGGTCTCCGGCTTCCTTTGCATGCGGGGACGAGGTGGGTATTGCGCTAAATCATCCCGTGGGATTTCGCGAGGCTCTTCGAGTAGGCGGCGATGGCCCAGGATAAGGCACAAGACAACCGAGCGTGGCTTGGGGTTCTGCCGGTGATGTTGATCGTCGCCTTCAGTGGCGTGATTCCACTGATGACAGTCGTCAATTATTCGGTGCAGGACATTCTGGATTTCAACACGCGGTTTTTTGTCGGTTTCGAGTGGTATCGCGAGACTCTGACGGACCCACGATTTATTGATGCTTTTTTACGTCAGCTTGGCTTTAGTGCCGCTGTTCTTGCCATCGAGATACCGCTGGGCATCGTGATCGCTCGGGGGATGCCAACCCAAGGCCTGCGGGCGTCGTTGCTGCTGGTGCTATTGGCAACACCGCTGCTCATCCCGTGGAATGTGGTGGGCACCATATGGCAGATCTATGCCCGCTCCGACATCGGCCTGTTAGGCGTCACGCTGAACGAGATGGGTTTTGCCTTTAACTACACTGCTGAACCCCTGCACGCCTGGCTTACCCTGTTGGCCATGGATATTTGGCACTGGACATCCTTAGTGGCCCTGCTGGTCTTTGCGGGTCTCACCTCTGTGCCAGCCGCCTGCTATCAAGCGGCAGAGCTTGATGGTGCAAGTAAATGGCAGGTCTTTCGCCATGTAGAGCTACCGCGCTTAAAAGGTGTGCTAGTCATTGCGGTCCTGCTGCGGCTCATGGATAGCTTTATGATTTATACCGAGCCCTTCGTGCTGACCGGTGGCGGCCCCGGCAATACCACCACTTTTCTCAGCCAGTATCTGGCGACCATGGCAGTGGGGCAGTTTGATCTTGGGCCTGCAGCAGCATTCTCGGTCATCTACTTTCTCTTTATTTTACTGTTCAGCTGGTTGTTCTATACCAGCGTGATGCGCAGTGAGGAAGACTCATGAATCGCCGCTCTCGCCTAAGTCGCTGGGTGCTCGCCGCCTACTGTGTCTATCTGATCTTGCCCCTATACTGGCTGTTAACCCTGGCGCTGCGCAGCAATGCGGACATCGCCGGCGTGTTTCAACTGGTGCCAAGCAATCCAACATTGGCGAACTTTGCTGAGATTTTGAGCAATCCGGTTTGGTACGAGGGGTTTGTGAATTCCCTCAGCTATGTCCTGCTCAACACGCTGATATCGGTGTTTGCGGCCCTGCCGGCAGCCTATGTGTTTTCTCGGTATCGTTTTTTGGGCGACCGGCAGCTGTTTTTCTGGCTGCTGACCAATCGAATGGCGCCTCCAGCAGTGTTCCTGCTGCCATTTTTTCAGCTCTATTCCTCCATCGGCTTGTTTGATACGCCGTTGGCGGTTGCTCTGGCGCACTGCCTGTTCACGGTGCCGTTGTCCGTCTGGATTCTTGAAGGTTTTATGTCGGGCGTGCCCACGGAAATAGACGATATGGCGCGTATCGACGGCCACAGTTTTTGGTTTTTTTTCACGCGGATTTTCTTGCCCATTAATCGCGGTGCCATTGGTGTGACGGTATTTTTTTGTTTCATGTTTAGCTGGGTGGAGCTGCTGCTCGCGCGCACACTCACCGGTAGCGAGGCCAAACCAATCGTGGTGGTGATGACCCGCACGGTGAGCGCTTCGGGGATGGATTGGGGAGTACTTGCGGCGGCAGGGATATTCACCGTTTTGCCGGGTATTTTAGTGGTTTGGTTTGTGCGTCAGCACTTGGTGAAGGGCTTTGCACTAGGCCGTGTGTAGCGTGATGCCGAAGCCTGTGAGGAGAAGCGTCTTATGACATGGATGGCATGGACCCTGCCCACAGCAGTCTTCTTTGCTGCCATCGCCTCGGCTCTTTTGGTGCTGATCGCCCTTGAGCTGAAGCGACCAACATTGACCTCGCGTGGCTGGCTGCCCATGGCAACCACGCGTGGAGATCGCTTCTTTATCAGCCTGCTTGGCGCTGCGTTCATTCATTTACTGTGGCTGGGACTCACGCCGTGGAGCGTACTTTACGCCAGTGGTCTGGCATTGGTCTGGCTTGTCGTGATCATGGCAAAGGGCTGAGGCGATCTTAATTTTCGTCTCTATCGCCTGCTGGGGTTAACATAGTCGACGATCGACAAAACATATGTGTTTGGGGACAGGAGTGAAAAATGCGTTTAGCAAGCTGGATCAGCAATGTGATGAGGGGTTCTATGGTGGTGGCAGCCACTTCATGGCTTGTTGCCTGTGGTGAGTCCAGCGAGACAGCAAAAACCCCGCTCGCGGAGGTGAATTACGCGGCTAATGCCGAGCGCTGGATCGATACTGAGTTTCAACCTTCTACACTCAATCGAGACCAGCAGCTTGCAGAAATGGCGTGGTTTACCCAGGCGGCTGCGCCGTTCCAAGGCATGACCATCAACGTGGTGTCAGAAACGCTAACCACCCATCAGTACGAAAGTGAGACCCTGGCCCAGGCCTTTTTTGAGGTGACGGGTATTCGCGTCAATCACGACCTTATTCAAGAGGGCGACGTGATCGAAAAGCTGCAAACTCAGATGCAGTCCGGTGAGAATATTTTTGATGCTTACGTGAACGATTCGGACCTGATAGGCACACATTCACGCTACGGCTATGTGGTTGCACTGAGTGACTTTATGGCGGCTGAAGGCGCTGATGTAACGTCACCTACGCTGGATTTGCAGGACTTTATTGGCCTGAGTTTCACTACGGGCGCGGATGGCAAGATTTATCAGCTACCAGACCAGCAATTCGCCAACCTGTATTGGTTTCGCCATGACTGGTTCTCTGACCCTGAACTAAAGCAGAGCTTTGAGCAGCGCTACGGCTACCCGCTGGGAGTGCCAGTCAACTGGTCCGCCTATGAAGATATTGCCGAGTTTTTTTCCGTTCACGTTGGCGAGATTGACGGGCAAAAGGTTTATGGCCACATGGACTATGGCAAGAAAGATCCGTCTCTGGGGTGGCGCTTCACCGACGCATGGCTCTCCATGGCGGGTGCTGGAGACAAGGGTATTCCCAATGGGCTGCCTGTGGACGAATGGGGTATCCGCGTTGAGCAATGCCGCCCGGTTGGATCATCCATCACCCGAGGGGGCGCTGCCAATGCACCGGCAGCTGTCTATGCGCTACAAAAATACATCGATTGGCTGAAGGCTTATGCCCCCGAGCAGGCGCCGGGTATGACCTTTTCTGAGGCAGGCCCGGTACCTGCACAAGGCCAAATTGCTCAGCAGATCTTTTGGTACACCACATTTACAGCGGACATGATCAAACCCGACCTGCCGGTGGTAAATGCTGACGGCAGTCCCAAGTGGCGCATGGCGCCATCGCCCCATGGCCCCTACTGGGAGGAGGGCATGAAGCTTGGCTATCAAGACACCGGCTCCTGGACCCTACTATCCAGCACACCCTTAGAGCGTCGCAAAGCTGCCTGGCTCTATGCGCAATTTGTTACCGCGAAGACTGTGTCGCTGAAAAAGACCTTGGTGGGTCTGACCCCGTTTCGAGATTCGGATATTCGTTCCCAGACGATGACGGATATGGCACCCAAGCTGGGGGGGTTGGTTGAATTCTATCGCTCGCCGGCGCGAACGGCCTGGACACCTACGGGCACCAATGTGCCCGACTACCCTAAGCTCGCCCAATTGTGGTGGGCTAATGTGGCCAACGCAGTGAGTGGACAAGTTTCTGCCCAGGCAGCCATGGACAGCCTGGCCGCCCAGCAAGATCGCGTGCTAGAGCGCCTGCAGCGACATGGTGCGCTCGGTGAATGCGGGCCGGTGCTGAATGACGAACAGGAGGCGCAGTACTGGCTGAACCAACCCGGTGCGCCGAAGCCCGCCTTGGACAATGAGAAACCCCAAGGACAGACCGTCGACTACGAAACGCTGCTGGCTTCCTGGGTGAGTGCAGATGCTGAAGCGGATAAGCAGGCAGACCGTCAGGCCGAGTGATAATTGGGCGTTAAAGTGACGGTGTCATGCAGTGGCACTGGGCCGAGCGGTGACCAAGAAAGGTCAGTATTTCGGCGCTGATGTAGGCAGAGTAAGAGATTAAACCGATTCGATGAATTTTGTTGAGATAGCCGTACCGTTTTTCATCCTCGCCATGGCTGTGGAGCTCCTCTACG
>CACMHG010000024.1 GCA_902613475.1 K189A clade bacterium | reverse complement strand
AACTTAAAAGGTATGACAGCGAAGAGGGACGCTTCACATTGGTGTTCCTCGCGGCAGAAGGAGACGAAAGCGCCCAGGTCGAACTCACCCACAACTGGGATCCCGAGAGCTACGACGGTGGCCGCAATTTCGGCCACCTTGCCTATCAAGTGGACAATATCTACGACGCCTGTCAGCGCTTATTGGATCATGGCGTTACGATCAACAGACCGCCTCGCGACGGACGCATGGCCTTCGTGCGATCTCCGGACGGTATTTCAATCGAGATTCTGCAAAACGGTGCAGCACTGCCGCCCGCGGCGCCGTGGACAGAAATGCAAAATATTGGCGAGTGGTAATCGAAAAACCGGCGTCACAACAACATAAGGAAAGGGGAAAACGCATATGAAACTTTATAACTCCATGGGTCCAAACCCGCAGATGGTTCGCATGTACGCTGCAGAGCTTGGCATTGAACTGTCGCTCGAAGAGGTCGATCTGATGGCTGGCGAGAACCGCCAATCGCCCTACCTCAGCAAAAATACGTCGGGACAAACACCCGCATTGGAGCTGGACGACGGCACCATTATTGCTGAGATCACCGCGATCTGTGAGTACCTTGACGACATTACCGACGGCAAAACCCTTATTGGCAATACGCCTCAAGAAAGAGCTGTGACGCATATGTGGACCCGACGGGTCGACTTGAACATTAGCGAGCCCATGGGTAATGCCTTTCGCTATGCCGAAGGACTACAGATTTTTGAAAACCGCATGATCACCCTGCCGGAAGCTGCGGATGGGTTGAAGCAGATCACTCAGAACAAGCTGGCCTGGTTAGACGAGCAAATGAGTGATGGGCGTGAATTTATTGCCGGTAGCGATCTCACCATGGCAGATATCTTGCTCTACAGCATGATCGCCTTCTTCTCAGGTGTCGGCCAACCGCTTAATCCTGACAATGCCCACGTGCAAGCCTGGTTCGACCGAATGGCTGCACGACCGAGCGCTCAAGCTTAGCCCGCGAATTCTGCAAAGATGCTTGCGTGGGCGGTTTAGCCCGCGCAAGGACAGGCAAATACCGGCTTACCCCGGCAACCTTGTACATAAGCTCGCCCTGTCGGTGCTTGCCCACTTTTGGTGCCTGTCTACGCCAATTCTTCACAGTACTTTGAAGTACTTCACGCTACGTTGTCCACTTGATCCAGCAATTTTTTGTTAACGAGTAGAAAATACGGATTTCGCGACGACGCAGTTAGTCCGTTACCAGCGTTGACAATGCTTTTTTCGATGTTACTTTGCGTAACCTTTTCGGCCCGCTTAGCGTTGTTGGCCACCACTGACAGGATATCTGACCATCATGAGATCGACCTATCTCTGGGCTGCGGGCATCGCCGTACTGTTACTTGCTTGGTTGGCCTCGGGCCAACTCAATCAAGAGCCCGTGGTTTTTGACCCGTCCATTGCCGAACGCAACGAACAAGACCTCAACCAGCTTAACGATCAGACCCCGACTCGCGTACGTGTGGTGCAATCTCAAGCGCAATTGAAGACACGCTACGCCAGCGTTCGAGGCAAAACCCAAAACAAGCGCACGGTACAGGTGCGCACAGAGATTCAAGGGCGCATGGTCAACCGAGCGGTGGAAAGAGGCCAATCCGTGGCCGCCAATCAATTGCTGTGTGGATTGTCCGTCGACGATAGACAGGCAGCCTTAGTCGAGTCACAGCAACGCGTTAATCAGGCGAGAATCGATTATGAGGGCGCGAAACAGCTGCGTGCCAAGGGCTACAATTCCGAGAGCGCTGTTGCTGCCGCCAAGGCGAACCTCGCCACCGCCAGAGCCAAATTGAAACGTCGAGATTTAGCGCTGCAAAAAACTGAGGTTCGCGCCCCATTTGCGGGCTTTGTAGAGGACGTTCACCTGGAAATCGGAGATTACGCTCAACCAGGTACAGCCTGTGCAACCTTGGTCGATCTCAATCCAATGCTCCTGGTGGGCCGCGTCAGTGAACGCGTCGTGTTGAATATCGAACCAGGGATCGAGGCGATTGGTGAACTTACCGATAGCAGCGTAGTGCGTGGCCCCATTACCTTCGTCGGTCAGCAGGATGATCCTGCGACTCGCACTTACGCCATCGAAGTCGAGCTCAATAACGAGTCCGGTAAGCTTCGCTCAGGCATGACGACTCAAATTCGAATCCCCGTTGAGGAGGCATTTGCGCACAAGATCTCCCCAGCCTTGTTCAGCCTGGACAACGAGGGCGGCTATGGCGTACGCGTGGTGAACGATGATGATCGCGTGGAGTTTTACTCCGTTACCGTCGTCGCCGAGGACGAGGACGGCGTTTGGGTCAGTGGCTTACCCAATACCTCGAACATTATTACCGTGGGTCAAGAGCTGGTCATCAGCGGTGAGCGGGTTGACCCGGTATTTATCAACAAGACCCTCGCAAAGTCGCCAAAGCCAGCGGCCTCTGAAGCGGGTACTTAGCGGTAGCAGCCAAGGCATGGCCCCTTGCCTGCAGTGGTTTAACAGGATGGATACTCTATGAACGCTCTCGCCGCCATCATCTCGCGCTCGCGCACCACGCTGTTGCTTCTGTTTATGATTCTGCTGGCGGGTGCAATCGCTCGACTCGCCATACCCGTCGAAGGCGATCCAGAAATCGACGTGCCCTTCTTCGTTATTACCACCGTGCACGAGGGAATTTCACCCGAGGACGCCGAACGGTTGCTGATCATGCCTCTGGAGATCGAGCTGCGCCAGGTAGATGGCGTCGAGGAGGTCAATAGCTTTGCCTCCGAAAACGCCGGCACGGTCATGGTGGAATTCGATGCCGACTTTGATCTGGACCAGGCGCTGCTGGACACTCGCGAAGCGGTCAACCGCGCCAAAGTTGAGTTTCCGAGCGATGCGGAAGAACCCATCATCCAGGAGCAGTCCACCTCTGACTTCCCTATTCTGCAGATCAACCTGGTGGGAGATGTGCCGGAAAGGATGCTCTACAACATAGCGCTGGATCTGCGCGACGCCATCGAGGCTCAGCCAGGTATTTTGTCGGCAGATATGTCCGGCCAGCGCGAAGAGCTGATGGAAGCGATCATCGATCCCACAGTGCTGGAAACCTACCAGCTGTCCACGGATCAGATTATCAACAGCATCGTGCGGAACAACAGGCTCATACCGGCGGGCAGCCTGGACAATGGTGAGGGCCGTTTTTCGGTCAAAGTGCCGAGCATTATTGAAGACCCGAGGGATGTGCTGAGCATTCCGGTTAAAACATCGGATGGCACCGTGATCACCATCGGCGATGTCGCTCAAGTAAGACGAACATTCAAGGATCGCACGAGCTACGCACGAGCAGATGGCCGCAACACGATCAGCCTGCAAATTGTCAAGCGAGCCAATTACAACGTCCTCGATGCCATCGCGAATGCCAAGGAAGTCGCGGAAGAGCTACGCCCACGCCTACCTGCCAAGGTGAGTCTGACCTACTCCCAAGATCAGGGGCCCTATGCCGAGAGTCAGGTCGTGGAGTTGGAGGGCAACATTGCGACCGCCCTCGGCCTGGTGATGGTCGTGGTTGTAGCGGCCATGGGACTGCGTAGTGGCATCATTGTTGGTCTCGGCATTCCATCGTCCTTCCTCTTTTCGCTGATTTTCATCTACTTACTAGGCTACTCATTCAACTTTATGGTGATGTTCGGCATGTTGCTGGGCCTTGGCATGCTGATTGACGGCGCCATTGTTGTTACCGAGTACGCCGATCGGAAAATGACGGAGGGCTATAATAGTCATCGCGCCTACATCATGGCTTCCCAGCGCATGTTCTGGCCGGTAACCGCCTCTATCGCTACGACTTTGGCCGCCTTCCTACCTCTGATGTTTTGGCCCGGGGTCTCCGGCAAGTTCATGCGTTTTTTGCCGGTCACAGTGTTTACTGTTTTGTCAGGCAGCCTGCTCTATGCACTGATTTTCGGCCCGGTTATCGGATCGATTTTTGGTAAGGCAGGTAACCTATCCGAGCGAGCCAAGCACAAGCTGTCCGTCCTAGAAAACGGTGACCCGCGCACGCTAAAGTCTATTACGGGCATGTACGCTCGGGTGCTGGGCTTCGCGACCCGCTACGCCTTGGTGACTCTGATCGGCACCATAGCGGTCTTGTTTACGACATTTTGGGCCTACGGCCAGTATGGTGGCGGTCTGATTTACTTCTCTGAGGGCGAGAGTAAGTTTGCCGTCGTCAATCTGCGGGCTAGGGGCAACCTCAGCGTCGAAGAAATCAACTCGCTCTTAACCGAAGTGGAAGACCGGGTTTTGCAGGTTGAGGGCATTGCCCACGTGAATGCCTATACCCGACTGGCTGGCAGGCCGGGCAGAGACGGCGGCACAGATCGGGTGGGCTCGATATTTCTGGAGCTTTATGATCGACCGGATCGTCGCCTCGATTCCGATGGCGTGCTGGAGAACGTGCGCGAGCTAACTCAGGATATGGTCGGGATTCAGGTCGAGCTACAGCCAATGGACATGGGGCCACCGGTGGGCAAGGATCTGCAAATCGAAGTGTCCTCGTACAATCGCGACGTACTGGAACCTGCGGTGACCAAAATCACCGAGTACATGCGTACCCAGGTCTCGGATGTTCGCGATATCGATGATACGAGGGCGTTACCGGGCGTGGAGTTCAAGATCGAGGTTGATCGCGCCCAGGCAGCTATCTATGGCGCCGACGTCACTCAGGTTGGCGTGGCGGTGCAGCTGATTACGAACGGGATCAAGGTGGGTGAATATCGACCGGATCGTTCCGAGGACGCCGTCGACATCCGCGTGCGGTACCCTTCTGAGCAGCGTGGCGTCATGGCGCTGGATGAACTACAAATCGTCACGCCGGGCGGCTTGGTGCCCTTGTCAAATTTTGTGAAAGTCAAACCATCCAACAATGTTGATACGCTGCAGCGCGTCAACGGCGTTCCCATCATGATGATTCTAGCGAACGTGGCACCCGGCGTCTTGGCGGACAGCAAGGTCAAAGAAATACAGACGTGGATTGACTCTCAAGACTGGCCACCCGAACTGCGCATTCAGTTTCGCGGCGCCAACGAAGAGCAAGCCGAGTCATTGGCCTTTGTCGGCGTCGCCTTCGGCATGTCCCTGCTGCTGATGTTTGTGCTGCTGGTCACTCAGTTCAATAGCTTCTACCAAAGCTCGCTAATTCTCTTTGCAGTTGTGCTTTCAACCGCAGGTGTACTGATCGGCCTGCTGATCACCGGCAATCCTTTCAGTGCGATATTGACGGGTGTTGGTGTGGTGGCGTTAGCGGGCATCGTCGTGAACAACAATATCGTCCTGATCGATACCTACAACGAGATACGCAACAAAAACCCCGATATGCACTACGTGGAATTGATCGTGCGAACCGGGTCGCAACGCCTGAGACCCGTGGTGCTCACGACGGTCACGACAGTTTTTGGCCTGTTACCGCTGGCTAGTAATCTCAGTATCGACTTTGTTAATCGGACGATCGAATACGGCAGTATGCTCTCAAGCTTCTGGGTGCCGCTTTCCCAGGCCATTGTGTCTGGTCTGACCTTCGCCACCCTGCTGACCTTGGTCACCACGCCGGCGATGCTCGCGATACCGCATCAAATCAAATCCATTTATCGTCGGCGCATAAAGGGAGGTTCAATGGCAGCCCAGCAGCTGGCGAGCGATTCGGCTGGCTAGTGGTTTAACAGCCAGTCGATCATGTCGGGGTATGCCCGACGATCTTGTATAAAGAACAGATGTCCGCCTTCGTATAGCTTTAGCTCGGCAGTCTTAATCACCCGGTGCATAGCCTGCATATTTTCTGGCGGTGCAATGCCATCGTATCGACCACCCTGGAGCAGTACAGGCATAGCGAGATTTGGCAGTCGCTCGAAAGTGTCGTGGTATCTGCGTGCAGTGAGCTGCTTCATGGCGCCGACCTCATCTCTATCTGGCCGGCGGGCTGCAAGGGTCATGTCGAAAAGCGTTTGCCAATGCTCTGGATTTGCAGCGATCCACTCATCGGTGCGTCGGGTGTCCGAAATCTGTAGGTGCCTTTTGACCCGATCCTCCGGTGCCATGGTTTCCAGTTCATGCAGAGGGAAAGACGCCTTACCTTTACCGCCCGCAGAAGTGCAAATCAATGCCAGGGCACGAATTTTGTCTGGGTAGCGAAGCGCAAGCTCCTGGGCCACCATTCCCCCATAGGACACGCCGATCACTCGAACCGGGGCGTCGTCAAGCTGGTCGAGCAGTGCTGCGGCATCATCGGCATAGTCCGCCATGGCGTATTCACCGGCTGGTTTCGTACTTTGACCCAACCCGCGCTGATCGAAACACGTCAGGTTGAAATGTTTAGCAAGAGGAGAGTCCAACTGATTCGGCTTATTACGCAAATCACCGCCAGTACCGCTGATATAGAAGAGATTTGGTCCATCGCCAGCTCGCTCGACGTAAAACTGCAGTCCATTCGCCTCGACAAAGCCCTCAAATTCTCGTTTTAACATATTGGAGCCGGCTCCCTATCACCAGCTGTGGTTTCGCGCCGGGCCAACGCCTGTGCTTGAGCAACAATACGCCGGGCCTCTTCCGCGTGCAGATTTTCAATAAGCTGGCCGTCGAGTTCTGCAACTCCCCTGCCCTGCTCCGATGCTCGATGCCAGGTGTCTAGAACCGCCCTCGCGTGATCCAAATCATCCTGGCCATATCCAAAAATCTCGTTCGCTATGGGAACCTGATCCGGATGGATCAGTGTCTTGCCATCAAATCCCATGGCCCGACCGGCCTCACAGGCGTCGCGTAACCTTTGCAAGTTTCGAAAGTCCAAATGCACCCCGTCAAAAATATCCTTGCGCAAATGTCGTGCTACTAAGACACAGTGCTGGAGTGCGTAATCTAAATTACTGCGGGATGGCGTGTGCTGCGCTCGCAGTTCTTTCACCAAGTCACTGGTGCCCATGACAAGGCATGTCACCGAAGAATCGGCCGCAACATGCTGAAGATTCAATACGCCGCCGGGCGTTTCGATCATGATCCACAGGGGCAGAGTCGACCCGAGCGCCGCCAGTTCCTTCTTTATACGGCTGATTTGTTCCGAGCTTTCGATTTTTGGGAATAGCAGCGCCGAGATGGGCGCCGTCGCAAATGTGCGCAAATCGTCCATACCCCACTCGGTTTCCAGCGCATTACAGCGCACAACGAGTTCGCGATACCCGTATTGATAGTCGCCAAGTGCGGCCTCTACCTGGGCTCGCGCTTGAGCCTTGGCGCTACCAGCCACCGCGTCCTCTAGATCGAAGATAATGGTGTCGCAGTCGATAGATTGCGCTTTTTCCAGCGCCCGTCGGTTAGCTCCAGGCATGTAGAGCAGGGAGCGACGCGGCACGATGGTTTTCTCTGCAGACATCTACGAATTTCCTTCCCCACAAACTCTATCTAAAGTGCCACGCTTGACCGAAATTTGCATTAGCATCTGCGATTCACAGTTTTTTGGGGAGAGTGAAACATGCAGCAGCCGTTTGATCTTGCAGGCCAGGTCGTGGCCATTACCGGGGCCTCGTCAGGCTTCGGGCACCACTTTGCAGGCGTGCTCGCCAGTGCTGGCGCGAAAGTCGTACTGGGCGCGCGACGCACCGAGAAACTCAACGCGCGCGTCGAGGAAATTACATCAAAAGGCGGTGAAGGCATTGCGGCGACCCTAGACGTCAGAGAAAAAGACAGCATTGCCAGCTTCCTAGATACGGCCTTTGATCAATACGGGCGTTTGGACTGCGTGATTAACAATGCTGGCGTAGAGGCCGGGGCGAAGACCTACCACACCATTGACGAAGAAGACTGGGACTTCGTCCTCGATACCAACCTCAAGTCCGCATGGCTGGTCTCTAAGCTCTACACGGATCGGGTTATCGAGCACAAGCAAGACGGCGGGAACATCATCATGATTTCCAGCATTACTGATTCACGCACCATTAAGGGCCAATTTCCCTATGCAGTCTCGAAGGGAGGTATGACCCGCATGACCGAGGTCATGTCCTTGGAGGCAGCCAAGTACAACATTCGAGTCAACGCGCTGGCCCCAGGCTACTTTCTCACGGACGTTAGCCGTATTTTGCTGGAATCCCCCATAAGCGAGGATTTCGTAAAGGGAATTCCCATGCGCCGCGTGGGCGAATTTCCAGATTTAGACGGCCCCCTGCTGCTGCTCGCCAGCGACGCCTCTCGCTATATGACGGGCTCGGTTTTGGTGGTCGACGGCGGTCATATCTGCGCTTCGCTTTAAATCCAGTTGCCCCGGCTTTGCCTTCAACACTCAGGGAAAATCTATGTCAGACATCAGTCCGTTTGTAATCTCAATCAGTGACCAGCAGATCACTGATTTAAACAACCGAATTGCCAATACCCGCTGGCCAGATGCGGAGACTACGGCAGATTGGAATCAGGGCGTGCCGCTAGCCTACGTAAAAGAGCTCGTTCAATACTGGGGCGAGCAATACGACCAGCAACGCTTGGCCAACCGTCTAAATGCCTTCGATAATTTCAAAACCAACCTGCTTGGATTGAATATCCACTTTATGCACATAAGGTCGAGCAACCCCAACGCCAGACCGTTACTGCTCACCCACGGCTGGCCGGGATCGGTTGTGGAGTTTCTGAAGGTGATAGGTCCACTGACAGAACCCCAAGAACATGGCGGCAACGCGGATGATGCTTTTCACCTAGTGATCCCCTCGCTGCCAGGCTATGGCTTTTCTGATAAACCTCAGGCAACAGGTTGGGGAGTGGAGAAAATCGCAGAAGCCTGGTCGGCCTTAATGGCGCGGCTAGGATACAGCCAGTATTTTGCGCAGGGCGGTGACTGGGGTTCGGTGATAACTTCCTACATTGCGCGCCAGGATCCTGAACACTGTCTTGGCATACATATCAATATGGGCATTGTTGCGCCGGATCCTAATGCCGAGAACCTTACAGCCAACGAACTCTCAATCATGGCAGGCTGGAAGTATTACCAGGACTGGGATTCGGGCTACTCCAAACAGCAGGCCACCCGACCCCAGACTCTCGGATATGGCCTGGTTGATTCGCCCAGTGGTCAGGCCGCTTGGATTGTCGAGAAGTTTTATCAGTGGATGGACTGCGACGGCCACCCGGAAAACATCGTGAGTCGAGATGAGCTTCTCGACAACATCATGGTCTATTGGCTCACTGGCTCAGGTGCGTCGTCAGCGCGACTCTACTGGGAGAGCTTTGGCGGTGGCGAGGGACGCGAGCAGCCGGTGTCGATACCCATGGGCGCGACAATCTCTACAAAGGATATCTTTCGTACCAGCGAGCGATTTGCCAGCCGTGTTTTCACAAATATCGTCTATTGGAAAGACAAAGAAGAAGGCGGCCACTTCGCCGCCTTTGAACAACCCAACGCCTTTGTTAGTGAACTGCGCGAGTGCTTTAGCGTCATGCCTCAACCCGATCCGGGTTAGGCGGCGGATAACTCCTCGCCTTCAATGGTCACTCGGTGCATCTCGCGGCGACTTCCGTGATAGTCGTTCACAGCCCAATGCCAGGTTGCCCTGTTATCCCAAAAGGCCAACGCACCTTCGCGCCACTGAAAACGAATCGTATGCTCGGCGCGACCAATATGCTGGTATAGAAATTCCAGCAGCGGTGCAGATTCTTCATCCGTCCAGCCCTCGAACCGCAGGGTAAATCCAGGGTTCACGTAAAGCGAAGGTCGACCCGACAGCGGGTGGCGAATCACCACAGGATGTACCGCATCCTGATTAGCGGCATCCGAATTGCCCAGCCGACCCTCCATCTGGCCCATATAGGGTGCTTGCTCACCAAAGACGTGACGCGATGAGTGCACGGCCCGCAGCGATAGCAACGTCTCTTGCATACCCTTGGAAAGGCTCGCGTTAGCGCAAGTACAGGATGCGAACAAGGTGTCACCACCCGTAGGCGGCACCTGTCTGGCCAGTAACATCGAACCCAATGCGGGCGATTGATCATAGGAATGATCGGTATGCCAATAACCCCCAATATTGCCCTGCTGTTCTGGCTCTTTAACGACTTGAGCAATGGCTGGATAGCCCTCGACATGGGTGAAGAAACGATTGATGTTGATATCGCCCCAACGCTGCGCAAACGCAAGGTGCCTTTCCGGCGCCATACCCTGATTTTCGAAGAACAAGACCTCATGTTCTGCAAATGCCTGTCGAAGCTGCTGCAGCTGATCGTCCGTCACCTGGGCAAGATCAATATTTTTGACCAAGGCGCCTAGCGCGCCCTGACTGGTAATTTGAAGTGTGTTACTCATCGATTTTCTCCCAATCCCCATCTCATAGAGCCCAAACCCACGCGCTGACTGAGCGCCGTCATGGATCAACTCAAGTCTCAGCCCCTACCACTTTCGTCGGTGCCGGAGCTAGGAATATTAGCACTCCGGAAACAACGTTTAAGGTCGCAACGGTCAATAGCGCCCCATCGTATGTACCCATGGTATCGCGGTAGACCGCCACTAACCATGGTGCTAAGGCGCTCAGCGCTAGGGCAAAGGGCATGGCTGCGCCTCGTATGGAACCCAGAAACTTGCGGCCGAAAAACGATGCCCAAATGACTTCCTGTAGGGGAATCATGCCGCCCCAGCCAAGCCCCAAGACTGCATAGGCCGCGTATACCCAAAACAGCCCAAGGGATGCGGTGGCGTAGACGATGAGAAACAAAGCTATGCCCGTAACAGCTGCAGAGATTGCAGCCAGTGGTTTCGCAGGTGTGCGGTCGATCCAATACCCCCAGACTGGCTTGCTCAACATAGCTGGCACCGATGCAACCAGCATGGCAAAGGCCGCTTCGTTGCGACTTAAACCTGAATCACTCAGGAACGGCACCGTATGGATGAGCAGGACAAAAATGTTGATCGAGAAAAAACCAAAGGCGATGACAAGTGCATAAAAAGAGAAGGTGCGAACTGCCTGGGCCCGGGTAAAGGATGCCGCCAGCTCTAAACGCGCTCGCTCACCCATACCTTGTTCAATTTGTGCGGCGGAATAACCGTCCGGGTACAGTCCGTGATCTTCAGGCGCTCGCCGCATGATCAGAGCCAAGGGCAAGGTGAACACCGTCGCACCAATACCCAACCAAAACCAAGCCTCGCGCCAACCAACAACATCGATCATCCAGGTCGCAAGCGGCGTCAGCACCACGCCGCCAAAGGAGACCCCCATGGCAGCGACCGAAATCACGATTCCCCGCCTCTCCACAAACCACTTAGATAGCGTTACGTTCACCACCAAGTTCCCCAGCATGGCGCAGCCAATGGTCACCAGCACTCCGTTCAACAGCAGCCATGCCCAGAGGCAATCAACTTGACTGGTAAGCGCAAGGGTGAGGCCCAGCAATAGACTGCCAAACAGCATGATAGGCCGCCCGCCATAGGCATCCACCCGCGAACCAATAAAGATGCCCACTAAGGCCATCACCATTTGACCAACGGTGCGTGTGAACGTGAAATCAGCGCGGCTCCAGCCAAGTTCCGCCGTCATCGGCGCCATAAAAGAGCCAAGGACATAGCTGTACATGCCTGTGGAGATAAATTGGGCGATAAAGGCCGCGCCGACCAGGTAATAGCCGTAATAAATTGGCCCCGAGTCTCGGGGCGTGTTTTGTAACAAGGTCTATTCCAAGCAGAAGTGTGGAGGTCAGGAAAGTAAGAGGCCGACAGTCCCGGGGCAGCCCCAATGCCGACGCATCGGGGCGCTCGTTTATCAGACGGTCAGCGCACTCATGATCTCGCTGACGATGTCGTTGGCCTTCTCGCGCATTTCGTCATCTGTTGCGTCCTGAATAGGGTGTGCGACAAATACGCGTTGAGCGTCGGGCATGCCCAGCGCGTCCGCCTGCGCCGTGGCTGCAGTGACAAACTCCGACGAAGCGATGGAAACCGCCGGCGTCCCCTGAATTTCAAACCATACCGTGTCATGCAAACTGCACGTAGTACAGGAACCTCAGTCAGCCAGCGCCTCGATGACAAAGTCATTATCGCGCTGAATCTCCTCGCGCAATGCCGCAGGGGCAGGCTTCGAGAATGTCGGCTTTTTATACCGAGTCAACGTCACTCCGGGTAACTGGGCCGCCAGCACCTGCTCTAATTGATCCAGCAATACGTTGCCTCTGGGCTTAGAAATATCGAGCAGTGCAACCCGACCAGATACAGAAGCAGAGCGCGGGGAAAGCTGCCGGGTTACCGGCACTCGCTCGTCGGTGGGATCTAAGATTGTTGTCATATCAACTCCTTTTTTTCAGCCTCGCAGTATGCCAAGACCTAAGACTTTTACATTTGAACAGAGGCAAAGCTCGTCGTTATTTGGGCACCTGTGTTGTACCTCAATGTTCTATTTTGCGCGACACCGGGATCGACCCCACGCTGCCGGTTACCCAGCCATGAAAAGCACCGGAAAATTTTCCTGCCTCGCTACCCGCAACGACGATATGAATGTCGTCATCGCTTCTAAACTTGCTCACCAATTTGTTCAGGGTTGCCTCGTCCATCTGGGCAGCCATCTCGGACTTGATGCCCGTGCCTGATCTTGCATCCGCCACTAACTCACGCAGGGGCCTGGCGCTTACCTCCTGAATACGCTGGCGAAGATCCGCCTTGGAATAATTATTTCGCATAAGCGTATCCACATGTTCAGGCACGACGACCAGCAAACAGTCGGTGGCGCCATAGGCCTTGGGGCTCATGACCGCCTGTAAGCCTTGACCCAGCGTACCCGCCAGTTGCGAGGCGCTGCGCGAATCCTGGTCGACAATCAAGGTGGGCCCACTGCTCATGGTGAAAACCGTAACGACGGACTCGTCCTTGGAAAATCCGCGCTCCACATGCAGGGGTGACCACGGGTTGCGCTCCTCCCACTCGGCAAAGCACATGGTCAGCTTCATTGGGTTACCCAATGTCGAGCGCTCAGTCTCTCCAGGCTTTGCGCCGCCGATATTGCGCACAACCAATCGCAGCGCTCGGCCGATGGTTAAATTTGCTCGATTACCCTGCCCGAGCGAACCCAGACCCATGTTCATTCCGATGCGGTGTCGTATGGGACCATTGACGACCAGCACTGGACTTGCGCCCATGGTCGTCGCCATCACCCCATGTATGTTGTAGTCGTCCGTCAGTATCGCTTCGGTAGCAGCCAGCACCACCGGCAGATACGCCGGCTTGCAGCCCGCCATTACCGAGTTGATCGCGACCTTTTCCACGGTCACCACACCCATATTCGGCGCCATTTCGCCCAAAACCTCCTGGGCGTCTCTTGAGGTGCCCGCCAACATCGCCATTACTCGCTCAGGCGTTGGTGGTACAAGGGGCAGACCATCGGAAAACCCCTGATCGAACATAAACTCGAACTCATCGTCCTGAATGCCGACGTCGATCCGTCGAGCACGAATCGGGCTACCCTCTGCAATCGCCCGTAGTCGTGGTTCATTTGCAGGATCTACCGACAACGAACCGCATCCGGGACGCCAGTCCGGCAGGCCCGACCAATTTAGCGATATCGACTGTTGTTCCGTCAGGGCATCGAGCTCAGACGCCATGGTCTGCCACTCGTCTTTTACAAAACCGACCAAGCGCGTTAACTCATTGCCGTTGGCATCTGTGTGCAGCAATGTTGGAACCGTCTCAATATCCGCCGCAAAGGATACCCGCAGAGCACTGTCGTCAAGGATCGAAAAGCTGGGCGAAAACGCAGCAGCGAGGGCGCTATTGCCCTCCTGGGTTTGACCGATCACCTGTATAGGCATGTGCTCACCGTAATGTGCAAAAAATGCGTCCAGTACCGGCATCAATTCCTGACAGGTGGGACAATCCTCCTTAATAAAGCAAACCAGCGCGCCCTCGGCTTGCGGGCTAGAAACGCGGACGCCATCCAAATTAGAAAGCTCGTAGACCGGCAGCGTCGCCACATTAACCTCCCCAGTTATCGTCAAAGAGCAGCGTGTTGAGTTCCACAGTCTATACCGAGTAACCTTTGGCGGGTAAGTTTGGTGATGCACTGATCACTGCTCCTTTTATCACAATCTTTTTGGAAGTCTAATGAGCGAAGTAGCCGAGTTTAGAAATGACGTGAGTGCCTGGATAGCCGACAACTGCCCAGATGGCGCTAAGGGACCTGGCCAATTGGCCAACGGCAGCACCAAGATTGAGCTCGAAAAAGACGTGGCGATTTGGCTAGAGCGCTGCGCCGAGAAAGGATTTACCGCGCCAACCTGGCCCACAGAGTTTGGTGGCGGCGGACTCTCTGCGGAACTCGCCAAGGTTCTGTATGAAGAAATGGGCAAGGCCAATGCCAGAACGCCTCTCACCGGCATGGGTATGACAATGATCGGGCCAACGCTACTGGAGTATGGCACTCAGGCTCAGAAAGAACGCCACATGCCAAAGATAATTCGCGGCGAACTTCAGTGGTGTCAGGGTTACTCAGAGCCCAATGCAGGATCAGATCTGGCGGCGCTCAATACCCGTGCAGAAGACAAGGGCGACCACTATTTGCTCAACGGACAAAAAATCTGGACCTCTGGAGCCTTTACAGCAGATTGGATGTTCGCCCTAGTGCGCACAGATTTTGATGCGCCAAAGCATGAAGGCATCAGTTTCGTACTGTTGCCCATGGATCAAGAGGGCGTCACGGTGAAGCCCATTCGACTGATTTCCGGCTCATCCCCATTCTGCGAGACTTTCCTGGACAATGCCGTCGCTGCCAAGGACGACTTGGTTGGCGATCTCAATAAGGGTTGGACTGTCGGCAAACGTCTGCTGCAGTTCGAACGCTCGGGCATCGGCGGCTTGAGCGGCGGTGCGCGCCCGTCCGAGGCTGGAACGAGTCTGCCCGACATTGCCAAGAAATACGTTGGCGACGAGGCCGGTAGGATAAGCGATCCCGCCATTCGAGAAAAAGTCACCAAACTCAACATGAATCGCGCCTCGTTTCGACTGACCGCCCAGCGGGCTAACGCCGAAAACAAATCTGGCACCCCTGGTGCCGCTACTTCGATATTCAAACTATACGGCGCAGCCCTGCAGCAAGATGGGGCGGAACTGAAGCGTGAGCTCATGGGCTTTCAGGGGCTGGGGGTACAGGGCGAAGGCTTTACGGAGCATGAGCTCACCAGTGTCGAAGAATGGCTGCATACCAAGGCCACCACCATTTATGGGGGTAGCAACGAAATACAGGCAAATATTATCGCCAAGCGAGTGCTCGGCTTACCCGAATAAGCAAACCCGCAACGGGTCCCGTGTCGCTCTGGCAGTCCAGTCAGAGCGCAATTGCTTTCCAGAAGAGCGGAGGCAGCGGTTTAGACTGGCAACTCCCTATCTGCTCTTCCATTTGCGGTTTAAGCTGGCATGCTGCCCGTCCATGACGAACTCAATTAATCCGGCCGCTGGCACCAAACTTCCGGGTACTCGACCGCACTTCACTCAAGCGATCAAGCCCCTGATTTTGCTAGGTTGGCCCATGGTGCTAACCCAGCTCTTTATCATGGGCACAGGCTTTGTTGATACGCTTATGGCCGGCCGTTATTCCGCCACTGATCTTGCAGGCGTGTCACTAGCAGGCAATGTGTTGTGGCCATCCTTCATGCTGTTTAACGGCGTGACCATGGCGCTATCGCCGATCACCTCGCAACTACGTGGCGCGGGCCGCACAGCAGAAGTCGGTCATCAGATACGCCAAGGACTTTGGCTGTGTCTTGTTAGCAGCGCCATTTTGATTTTCATCCTGCTCAACGCCTCGTTTCTGTTTCGTCTTGCTGAAATAGATCCTAATGTCTCGCGTATTGCCAGTGAGTATTTGCAGGCGGTTAGCTGGGGCATTCCACCGGTAATTCTCTATGTGGCCCTGAGACATACAGCTGAGGGTATGGGTCTTACCCGTCCGCCCATGCTCATTGCTGGCAGTGTTTTACCTTTGAATGCCTTGTTGAACTATGCCCTGGTGTACGGCAATTGGGGGGCACCGGAGCTTGGTGGCGTTGGCTGCGGCTGGGCAACGGCAGTTGTCTTTTGGGTAGAACTTGGTCTGATGGCCTTCGTCGTGCGCATGCGTCTGTTTCGAGCGACCAACACTTTTGCCGAATTTAGTGCGCCCAGCTTGTCTGTCATGAAGGATATCTTGAAGCTGGGTTTACCCATCGGCATCGCAATATTTTTAGAAATGGCGATGTTCGCTGTGGTGAGCTTTTTGGTCGCAGCCCTTGGCGTCATCCCCATGGCCGCCCACAGCATTGCAGGTAACTTAAACTGGCTAACCTATGTCATACCCATGGGCATGGGTTCGGCGGCAGGCATTCGGGTTGCCTTCTTGGTGGGTAGTGGTGATCTCCTCGCCGCACGCGTTACCGCAGGTGCAGTGGTTAAATTCGCCATTGCCTATGCTCTCGTGGTGAGCATTTTGTTGGTTCTTTTCCGCGTATCCCTGGTAGCCATCTACACAACAGATGTGGAGGTGATTCAGCTGGCGGCTTCCCTCTTGATTCTGATCGCGGTCTATCAATTGGTCGACGATACCCAAGCAGTCATGATCGGTTCCCTGCGGGGCTATAAAGACACCACCATGCCCATGTTATTCAGCTTGGTGGGATTCTGGGTGCTCGCACTACCCCTGGGTTACTTGCTGGCAACCGGCGCATTGAGTGCGCAGCCCCTGGGAGTCTTCGGATATTGGCTCGGCATAACCGCTGGCCTGGCTATCGTCGCCATCATGATGTCGATAAGACTGCGGGGTTTGAGCGCCGACCCTGAAAAAATTCGGCGCTTCGCTTTGCGCGGCGGATAATTGCAGGGCTACCTGCTTTACCCGCCTTAGCGCGCCAACAGCTTACTATCCCGCAGATACGTTCTGCTTCGAGTCTTCGAGGTCTAGCTGATCGTTCACGCTGCTGGAGAAGACCAGTGCACTGTCGGCTACCGGTCCTTTACGAATCGTCCTTTTATCAAGGGCAAAGTCTTGCGTGTTACGCCAAGGACCCGCGCCCTGTTTGGGGAAAAGATGCATTACGCGCTGCATATAGCCGGCAGGAAAGTCGGCGATCCAAGGCAGGCTTTGCATACCAGAGTCCTCGGCACGCAACTGCGGTACCACCCGATCCGCCCCGACGGCATCCATGTGCTGAAGCAGTCGACCCACCCACTCTGAGGTCAAGTCCGCGCGCAGCGTCCACGATGCGTTAATGTACCCAAAGGTGCTGACGAGATTCGGCACGCCGGAATACATCATACCGCGGTAGGTATAGGCGTCTGAGAAATCTATCGGCTGACCGTCTACTGTAAACGGGACGTCGGCCAGCACCGTGAGTTTCAACCCGGTTGCTGTCACTAGGATGTCTGCGGGTAACTTAGTGCCGGATTTAAGCCGAAGCCCATCGCTGGTCACCGTATCAATTTCATCCGTGACGACTTCGACTGACCCATTTTTAATCGCTTTAAACAAATCGGAATTTGGCACCAAGCACAGTCGTTGATCCCAGGGGTTGTAGCGGGGCGTAAAGTGCTTTTCGACATCGTAGCCCGCTGGCAGCATCCTCTTGACCAGTCTGAGCAGCTGCGCGCGAACTTTTTCCGGAGCCTTTCGTGCGCGTTTATAGAAAAAGTCCTGCAGCCGGACATTCTTAAATCGAGTCAGTGCATAGGCCCAGCTGTCAGGCAGAACCTTGCGCAAGAAGTTAGCAATGGCATCCCGATCTGGCATAGACACCATATAGGTTGGCGATCGCTGCAGCATAGTAACCTGAGCACCGCCCTCAGCCATGCTCGGCACGATGGTGACGGAGGTGGCACCACTACCAATAACCACCACGCGCTTACCGCGATAATCGAGCCTTTCTGGCCAAAACTGAGGGTGTACTAAATGCCCGGTGAAAGAATCCACACCGGGGATCTGGGCGTCGTATGCTTCGTCGTAGCTGTAGTAGCCTGAACACATGAAGAGGAAATTGCAGCTCATCTGCTTTTGCGATCCGCCCGCATCAACGGTAAGCAACCACTGTGCGTCAGCGCTAGACCAATTCGCAGCGACAACCCTGTGGGAAAAGCGAATCTTCTCCTTCAGCCCATACTCATCAACGGTTTCGTTGAGGTACTGCATAATCGAGGGGCCATCAGCAATAGACTTTTGCGCGTTCCACGGCTTAAACGAAAAGCCTAGGGTGTGCATGTCGCTATCGGATCGAATGCCCGGATACTTAAACAGGTCCCAAGTACCGCCTATATTCTCTCTGCGCTCGAGCATGGCTATTTTCTTCTGCGGGCACGATCGCGACAAATGAACCGCGGCACTGATTCCCGAAATACCTGCCCCTACAACGATAACGTCTAAATGTTCCATGCCGACCTCCTAATCTACTCGACCTTGAGAGACGTGCTTATGCGTACGACTCGATTTTACCGAACGGGAAAGTTAGCACCTACAAAACGTACGCGCTAACACCACTTGAAGCTAGCTTTTACTAGACGCAATTGGTCGCCTCGAGGAATCATTAGAAATTCATCGTAGCAGCCATGAGCTTGTTTAAAAAATCCCTATTTTTTTCGAACGAAAAATATATAAAATCTTCATTGTTACCTTTTTACACACATAATGGCTAACAGTTAGAGTTTGTATTTTTCTCATGAGTTCGGTAACTGAGTGATTCGTTGATAAACATTTCAAGTGGTACGACTCGCTAAAATCAGATGTTTCACGCAGCTTTTCTGGCTGTTACGTTGTGTTTTTTAGTAACACTTTAGATCTTTACTACCCCACTCTTCTCGTTTGAAGGACGTGAAAGTATGTGTTATCTCCCTTTCCGGTTTTGATTAATTGGAGGGAGAAACTGATGAAAATAAATAAGCGGGCTCCATTTGGCGCCCTGCTGCTGTCATTTTTTCTGGCAGCTTCTGCATATGCGGAAACTCAAAATAGACAAATCGAAGAGGTCATTGTGACCGCTGAGCGACAGGAGGCGTCGATTCAAGATACTTCGATCTCGATTACCGCCTTCACCGGCGAGTTCCTCGATGATTTCGGCATCCGAAATCAGGCAGATTTACAAGCATTCACGCCGGCAACCACCATCCAACCCTACGACGCAACGGTGCGTGGGGTGGGTAGGAACTTCAGAGCACTGGGCGGTGATCCTGGTGTCGCGACGTATATGAACGGCGTCTATTCGGAAGACCTACTGACCGCCACTGCCGCGACCTTCTGGGACGTTGAACGAATTGAAGTGCTGAGGGGTCCTCAGGGTACTCTGTATGGCCGTAACGCCGTAGGCGGTGCGATCAACATACTCTACAAAGAACCAACAGACGTGTTTGAAGGCGCCCTAAAGGCGATTTACGGCAATTTCGGCACAGAGGAGTATTACGGTGCGTTTTCAGGTCCTTTGTCTGACACGGTCATGGGGCGGGTCAATTTTAGCTACCGCGATCGAGATGGCGCCGTGGATGAAATTGGTCCCAAGGGCGTTGATCTCGACGGTCTTGGCACTGATAACCTCGCCGTTCAGCTTAAATGGCTCGCCAGTGACGATATAACGGTAGATGTGCGTCACACTTGGTTGGAAGTAGATCGACCCTTTGGTGGTTCAAATGGTGCAGGGTTGGTTGTTCTGAACGAGGATGGCAACCCATCCAGATCAACCGACTTGATACCGGGCTATCGCTTTATTGATAGAGAGCAAACTGATCCGCTTTTGGGTGACTTTTACAATCCCAATCAATCTGTTCGCCTCTTCACCAACCCCCTTACGGGTGAAGTAAAAGAGGCTCAACCCAACCGGGCGGGCCTTGATTTCGCTGATTTTGATGGATTCCAAAACGCGATGGCTTCTCTAGACGGCTGGAACCAAACTTCGGACGAAAGTCTCGCAGCATATAACGCCTGCGTTTTCCCCGGAGATATTGACGGGGACGATGTGTGTGCAGCCTCTAATGGTCTAAATAACGAGTTTTATAGCACGAGTAACACACAAGCTAAGGTTACGTGGGACTTCAATGAAGACTTAACGTTGGTTTATATATTCGGCTTCAACGAAATTTCTTATCATCGAACCACCGATGACGATAACACTGCAAGCCTTTATCACGACCGCCAGTTCTACGTGAACCATGAGGCGCGATACAGCTCGCACGAATTGCAAGCGTTCTACGACATTAATGACACCATGTCTGTTACGTCTGGGGTCTTCTTCTACGACGCGACAATCGACCAGAGAGGTGATTTCTATTCAGAAGTTGGCTCTGCAAGAATGCAGAACGCCTACATCGGTAACACGGGCGTCGAGGCTTTGTTGGGCGCAGCGCCAATGGCTACTTTATTCAGTGCGAAAAACGTGTGCCTAGCCAATCCCGACCGAGAATCTTGCCAACGTAACTTCTCTGCCGAAAACAGTAATGAGCTGATCTTTTCGGGCGGAGCAACAGGCCTAGCTCCAGGCACAACTCGTAACGACAATCTCTATGTCTCTCAATGGTATGGGGATGATGGAACAAACAGAGAGCTAGACGTAATTCACGGACCAAGGACCGTTGGCTCGGATCTGTTGTACGCCACACAAACGCAGCGAGATGCGTTTGCTTTCTACACGCAAGGCGTTTGGGACATGAGCGAAGACTTTACCCTAACATTAGGGGTCCGCTATGCGATAGATGAAGTAACGGCTGAAGAAAACTTGTTCCGTTACTCAGAAACATTCAGTGCAGGTTCGATTTTAGCAAGGTTAATCACTGGCGATTTCACTTCTGCGGAGTCAGTCGTGCAGTCTCGTGCTTTGTATGCCATGAACACCGCAAATGGAGGCTATGAACTGGATGACGACGGCGAGGTGGTCGTTGACGAGCACGGGCAACCTATTCCCACAAGACTCGCCGTAAACGGCGGTATTCCCTTCGCTTTGAGCGTATACCGTCCATTTGATCGAAAAGACGAAAAGGTGACGGCACGAGCCAACCTTGACTGGGATATTTCTGACGAAATAATGATGTATTTCTCGGTAACGTCTGGCTACCGTTCTGGCGGATACAACCTAGTCTTCTTCAGTAATACCGCCGATTACGATCCGGAGGAGCTGACCTCTTTCGAGATCGGCTACAAAACCCAGTTCCTCGACAACACGCTGCAGATAAATGGATCGTTTTACATTTACGACTATGAAAACGTGCATACGGTCGCGACGGAGGTCACGAGTCTTGGCGGGACAAGCACTTCAGTGCTCGGCGCGCCTGGTGCTGAAGTTATGGGTGCTGAAGCGGAGTTTCTATGGCTCGCCACAGATAGCCTTACGCTTGGAGGAAACTTTAGTTACACGCCTAACGAATACACTAAAGATCTGTTTATTCTCGATCCTTCGCGCGTGGAAGCACCAACATCGTTGTATCCCGATCAAGAAACAAACGAGACAAACATCAACGGAAACCAAATGCTTCAAGTACCTGAACTCAAATTTACTGCGTACGGCACTTACAATATTCCCATGGACGGCGGGGCAAATTTAGATATCTCCTCAGTCTATAGCTGGACAGACGACGTCTATTATTCTCCTTTCGAGAATGAAAGAGATATGGCGCAGTCCTTCGGCCGATTAGATTTCAGAGCCACATGGGTGAGTGCTGAGCAAGACATCGAAATTGCAGCATTCTGTAACAACGTACTGGACGAAGTTGCTGTCCGCCAAGTCCTTCGCAATGGAGAACAAGAGCACTTCAGGGTCAATGCTGAAACAACTCTCCCGCGCATGTTTGGTATCGAAATGACATACCGAATGGGCGCCTATTGAGCGTACTTTCATCGATCCCTCAGTACTTCTTGGGAAGACAAAAATGCCACCTAACGGTGGCATTTTTTTGTGTCACAAAGGTTAAATGTCCTAACCGAAAAAAGCTCCTTATTGTCTCGTCAAGCCAAACAATCTTACAACACCACCGCCTTATCTAACGCCTTCTATTCGTTACCATACGAATCACACGAAGATTACTTTTTGTAACACAGATCCTTTTCTCCAACTGTGTTCCTGTAGTTCGCTTGCGGCGACTCGACAATTTTTTTCATCCATAATTTTGAGGATATTTTCTCGACTGAAAACGCCTTGGAAAAAAAGTAACGCTTTTAATTCGTAATGTTTATATAAGTAACACTTGGTTTTAGTTGGTGCTAAAACTAACTGTTTGTTTTGATTTTTTAATTGTGGTACTTGTGACTCCAAGGTTTCATTTAAAGGAGGGAAGAGCTGATGAACCTAGGGAAGAGAACCGCATTTTGTGCTCTGCTGATCACGCTGGCCGCACCTGCTGCGCTAGCGGAAGGAAGGCAAATTGAAGAGGTCATTGTGACCGCTGAAAGGCAGGAGGCATCCATTCAGGATACCTCAATCTCTATTACCGCTTTCACCGGCGAATTCATCGACGATTTCGGTATCCGAAATCAAGAAGATTTGCAGAACTTTGTGCCTGCAACCACGATCCAACCCTATGATGCTACGGTGCGCGGGGTGGGACGAAATTTCCGCGCCCTAGGCGGCGACCCTGGAGTAGCCACCTATATGAACGGTGTTTATTCAGAAGACCTGTTGACGGCTACAGGTCAAACCTTTTGGGATGTTGAGCGAATCGAGGTGCTTCGCGGTCCACAAGGCACGCTTTACGGCCGGAACGCCGTTGGCGGTGCAATAAACATCCTTTACAAAGAGCCTACCGATGTGTTCGAGGGCGCGTTCAAAGCCATTTACGGTAATTTTGGAACCGAAGAGTACTACGGCGCCTTCTCTGGACCTTTACGAGACGACTTGATGGGACGCGTTACTTTCAGCTATCGCGATCGTGACGGTGTGATCGACGAGGTTGGCGACAAGGGTCCTTCCGGTCTAGATGGACTTGGAACAAACAATGTCGCCTTGCAGGTTAAGTGGCTAGCTACCGACACTCTTACAGTTGATGCTCGCCATAACTGGATGAAAATCGATCGGCCCTTCGGAGGGGCGAATGGCGGCGGACTCGTGGTGTTAAACGAAGACGGGAGACCGTATCGTTCTACCGAACTAGTCCCTGGCTATCGTTTTGTAGATCCGGCTCAAACTGATCCTTTACAAAGTGACTTTGTAAACCCAAGCCAAGAGATACGCGCTTTTACTAACCCCTTAACCGGTGAGGTAAAAAATGCACAGCCTAATCGTGCAGGTCTCGATTTTGCCGACTTTGATGGCTTTCAAAACGCGATGGCATCTTTGGACGGCTGGAATCAAACCTCGGAAGCTAGCCTGACCGCGTATAACAATTGCGTGTTTCCTGACGATATCGACGGCAGCGATATTTGTGCAGCAACCAACGGCTTGAACCGAGAGGAATTTGATGCCAGCACAACTCAAGCAACGGTTACTTGGGACGCTTCGGATCGACTGACAGTGAAATACATCTACGGATTCAATGAGCTTCAGTACCATCGAACTACTGACGATGACAACACCGCCAGTCTTTACCACGATCGTCAGTTTTACGTAAATCACGAAGCGCGGTATCAATCTCACGAGCTTCAGGCGTTCTATGAAATCAATGACACCATGTCTGTGACCTCAGGCGTCTTCTGGTATGAAGCGTTGATAGATCAGCGCGGCGACTTTTATTCGGAGGTAGGGTCGAATCGCTATCAAAATGCTTATAACGGCAACACCATTGAAGCGTTCTTCGGGCCTGCTCCAATGGCGACCCTATTCAGCGCGAAGAATGTTTGCCTTGCAAATCCTGACCGGCAGTCCTGTCAACGAAACTTTTCTGCCGAAACGAGCAACGAACTGATCTTCAGCGGGAATGCCACAGGCTTAGCGGAAGGTATTACTCGAAACGACAATCTTTACGTTTCTCAATGGTATGGCGATGACGGCACGAATCGTGAACTGGACGTTATTCACGGGCCTCGTACCGTGGGATCTGACCTCCTATACGCGACTCAGACTCAGCGAGATGCGTTCGCTGCCTATACGCAAGGCGTATGGGACATGGCTGAGGATTTCACGCTCACGGTTGGTATTCGATATGCTTACGATGAAGTAATGGCAGAAGAGAATTTATTCCGCTATACCGAAAGTAATGCGTTGTTTGGGTTCTTACCCGCTTTCGGATTCACCGGTAACCCATTATACGAAATCAACAAAGCAAATGGTGGCTTTGAGATGGATGATGACGGTGAGATTGTTACCGATGAGTACGGTCAACCAATTCCAACAGATACCGTTGTTAATGGTGGTCACCCAATCGCAGTGAGCGTCTACCGCCCATTTGAGCGCAAAGACGAAAAGATCACGGGTCGAATAAATCTGGATTGGGATATTACTGACGAAATCATGATGTATTTCTCAGCGACTTCAGGTTACCGATCGGGCGGTTACAACCTTGTGTTCTTTTCAAACACTGCGGACTACGGCCCAGAAGAGTTAACGGCATATGAGATTGGTTACAAAACTCAATTTCTGGATAACACCCTACAAATAAACGGTTCGTTCTATCTGTACGATTATGAATCTATTCACACAGTAGCAACGGAAGTAACAAGTTTAGGGGGAACCTCGACTTCTGTTTTAGAAGCACCGGGCGGCGAGGTTATGGGTATCGAAGCAGAAGTTTTGTGGTTGGCAACCGATAACCTCACTTTAGGTGGCAACTTCAGCTACACGCCGAACGAGTACACCAAGGATCTGGAAATTCTTGACCCAGCAAGCATTGAAACGCCAACGTCACTCTATCCAGATAGAGAGACCAATAGAAAGAACATCAATGGCAATCAGTTACTGCAGGTGCCCGAACTCAAGTACACGGCATATGGTACGTATACCGTTCCGCTAGACGCCGGTGCGAACCTTGACTTGTCGGCGGTATATAGCTGGACCGACGATGTTTACTACTCACCATTTGAAAATCAGACTGAGATGGCTGAGTCCTACGGGCGCCTCGATATGCGTGCAACATGGACAAATGCTGAGCAAAACTTCGAGGTCGCCGCCTTCTGCAACAATGTACTAGACGATGTTGCAGTGCTCCAGGTTCTGCGCCACGGGGAAGGGGAGCACTTCAGACAAACAGGAGGAACAACTGTTCCACGTTTGTTTGGACTTGAGCTGACCTACCGAATGGGCGCTTACTAAACAAAAGCCCGGTTCACCAAAAAAGCCACCCTAGGGTGGCTTTTTTCTCGTTTGCTCTGAGCAGCCTTACTCAATCGCCGCCTTCGCGGCAGCCAGCTTATCCAGCAATTCAACGGTATCATTCCAATCCAGGCAGGCGTCGGTAATGCTTTGTCCGTAGGTCAGCTCGTCGCTGAGTGCCTGTTTGCCCGCCACCAAGTGACTTTCGATCATGACGCCAAGTACGTTTTGATGCGGCCTCTTAAACTGCTCTGCCACTGCAGCTCCAGCGATTTTTTGTCGCTCGTGATCCTTAGAGCTGTTGGCATGGCTTAGATCGACCATTAACCGCCCAGGTAGCTTCGCCTCGGCAAGTAGATCACAGCCGGCCTGAACGGAAGCCTCATCAAAGTTGGGTTCCCTGCCACCCCGCAAAATCACGTGACAGTCGTCGTTACCCGTCGTCGAGAAGATCGCCGACTGGCCTGCCTTGGTCACCGAGGGAAATATATGCGCGTGGCGCGCCGACAAAACAGCGTCGACCGCAACCTTGATATCACCCAAGGTGCTGTTCTTAAAACCGACGGGACACGAAAGACCCGACGCCAGCTGCCGGTGAATTTGGCTCTCGGTGGTGCGGGCACCAATGGCACTCCAGCATACTAAGTCGCCAATGTATTGGGGCGTAATGGGGTCGAGATACTCGGTACCAGAACCCAGACCCATCTCAGTAATGTCCCGTAACAATCGCCGCGCAGTCGCTAATCCGGTATTGATATCGAAGCTGTCGTTCAAATGCGGATCATTGATTAGGCCTTTCCATCCCACTGTCGTGCGCGGTTTTTCAAAGTAAACGCGCATGAGGATCAGCAACTCATCACGCCACTGCTCAGCCGCACGGGCAAGCTTCTCTGCATACTCTATGGCAGCCACAGGGTCGTGAATCGAACAGGGCCCCACCACCACGAGTAGCCTTGGGTCTGTCCCGTTGATGACATCAGAGCAAGCTTTGCGCGTATTGAATACGAAGGAGGAGCCTTGCTCTGATAGTGGTATTTCATCCAGCAGCGCCTGCGCATCGCGCATCTCGGCCATGCCGGTGATTCGGGTATCGTCGGTATTGAATTTCATAGCCGGATGCTAGACCACTAAGCCTCGATCGAACAGATAGAATCAGGCGCTTGGGCTTTTTTCGGCAGATTTTGACTCGACCAATTGTTACCCTTCTTTCACAGGGCCAGAGACACTACGGATATCGAACCATCGACGAACTCACATCATCAACTCAGCTCGCCGCCCTCGACCTAGGATCCAACAGCTTCCATCTACTGATAGCCCAGGAGAATCAGGGGCGCATTCATGTTATCGACAAATACAAGGAGATGGTGCGCCTGGGTGAAGGCCTAATCGCAGGCGGACAACTGAGCAAAGAAGTCACTGACCGCGCACTGAAATGCCTGGGACGTATGGCCCAGCGCCTACGTCCTATAGCAAGAGAAAATCTGCGCATCGTTGGTACCAATACCCTGCGCCAAATTTCCTCCCACAGCACCTTCGTCTTTCAAGCCGAAGAAATTCTGGGCCATCCCATTGAGATTATTTCTGGGCGCGAGGAAGCGAGACTGATTTATCTAGGGGTTAGCCATGACCTTGGCGACAACGCCAATCGTCAGCTGGTCATCGATATTGGTGGCGGCAGCACCGAGCTTATCGTCGGTGAGCAGTTCTCGCCCATCATGCTTGAGAGCCTGCATATGGGCTGTGTGTCAATGACGCGTAAGCACTTCTCGTCAGGTTCGGATCTGGCACTTGCCTTTGAGCAGGCGATTAACGATGCCCTCATTGAACTGGAGCCGGTTGCGAACAGCTACCTAAAAGCCGGCTGGCAGCAGGTCATTGGGGCCTCAGGCACCATCAACAGCGTTATCTCCGTACAAATGGCGATGGGCCTAGGCACGCAGATCTCCTTTGAAACGCTACACAGTATTCAGCGGCAAATTTTGCGGCATAACGGCACCCACGGCCTGCCGGGGTTGCCAGAAGAGCGCGTAGCTGTCTTTGCTGGCGGGCTCGCCATATTGATTGCCATCTTCAAGACCTTCTTACCGCAATCTATCGAAGCCTCCCAAAGCGCCCTGCGCGAGGGCGTCATTCACGATCTCATTGGACGTAAGCGTGATTTCGATATCCGCGACCAAACCGTCTCAAATCTTTGCGAGCGATTTTCCGTGGACAAACAGCAGGCGAGTCGCGTGAAAAACACTGCCCTTGCACTCTTCACCCAGACCTTCAATGACTGGCAGCCCAACCCCGAGCCCCAACGCAGGCTGCTCGCGTGGGCTACGGATTTGCACGAAATTGGTATGGATGTCTCTCACAACGCCTACCATAAACATGGCAGCTATCTGCTCTCCCATATGGATATGCCCGGATTCTCCCGCACCGAGCAGGCCCACCTGGCTTCCCTTGTCGGCATGCATCGACGCAAGCTTCATCCGGCTGTGTTGGAGAGAAATCCCTATTGGGTTGTGAAACTTGGCGTTCTGCTACGGCTTGCCGCCGTAGTGCATAGACATCGCAGTCGCGCGACCGCCCCGGTGCTGACCGCGCGAATGCTCGATCACGGTAAGCCGGCGACCATCGAGTTGGTGATTGACGAGGCGTACCTCGTCGAGCATCCGCTAACGAAACTGGACCTAGAAAATGAGGTCTCACTGTTGGCAGCAATCGACATTGGATTCTCGCTGCGGCTGGGCTAAGACGTCAGGCGTGTTCGGTGAGTTCCATCATCAGCGCGCCTTGGGCGGTGTGTGGTTTGCCCCGACCCTTGAACTTTCTGTAGCTGCCATCACTCGTCAACTCCCACGCCTGGGTATTGTCATTCAAGTAATTGGTAATCGCCTCGCGGTAAACCCGCTTGGCTAGTACAACGTCGCGGACGGGAAAACAGGCCTCTACCCGACGGAATAAATTTCGGTCCATCCAGTCAGCACTGGAGAGATACACCTCGCGCTCATCATCCACCCCAAAACAATACACGCGCATATGCTCTAAAAATCTACCGACAATGGAGCGCACACGGATATTTTCGGAAACACCCTTCACTCCGGGACGCAAACAACAAATGCCGCGAATGATCAGATCGACGTGCACACCCGCCTGCGAGGCGCTGTAAAGTGCGCGAATCACGCTCGGTTCTGTCAGTGCGTTCATCTTGGCCTGAATGAGCGCAGGCTCGCCCTGCAGGGCTTTTTGGCGCTGTATTTCGATCAGCTCTAAGACGCCCGAGTAAAGCGTGAAGGGGCTTTGCAAAATCGCTCTTAGCTTGCCAGCCTTACCTAAGGCCGCAATTTGCTGGAAGATTTTTTGCACATCCTGACCCAGGTCTTGGTCGCTGGAGAGTAGGCCATAGTCGGTATAGGCACGCGCGGTGCGCTCATGATAATTGCCCGTACCTAAGTGGACATACCGCACTAAGCGTCGGCCTTCTCGTCGAATGATCATGCACATCTTCGCATGGGTCTTGTGCCCCACGACCCCGTATACCACCTGAGCCCCGGCAGCCTGCAGCGCGTTGGCCAATTCAATATTCGCCGCTTCGTCAAACCGCGCTCGCAGCTCGATCACGACCAATACATCTTTCCCCGCGCGCGCTGCTTTAAGCAGTGCATTGGCGACGCCGGACTCCGCCCCTGTGCGATATAGCGTTTGCCGAATCGACACAACCTGAGGATCGCTCGCAGCTTGGTGTAGCATTTCTATGAAAGGTGCAAACGACTCGTAGGGGTGATGCAGTAAAATGTCACCCTCGGCAATGGTCGAAAAAATATTCTCCGACTGGCGCAAACGTTCTGGTATGCGCGGACGAAAAGCCGGGAACTTTAAATCAGTTCGCTCTACCAGCTCAGGGATGGCTTCCAGACGTCCTAAATTAACCGGGCCTTGGCAGTAGTAAAGATCCTGCTCGGTGAGTGAAAACTGGGTGGCCAGAAAGTCAGCTACTTCCTGCGGACAATCAATGGCCACCTCAAGCCGCACC
>CACMHG010000023.1 GCA_902613475.1 K189A clade bacterium | reverse complement strand
TAGGCATTAGTGCCGAAAAGCACGAGGCCTATGCGGTCACCAACCCGGGCCTCCGCGAAGTTTGCAATCACTGCCTTAACCACGGCTAGCCGCTCAACGTAGTCGCCGTCAATTTCCATGTCTTCGGTTGCCATGCTGCCTGAGATATCGACAGCCAACATCAAGTCTCTGCCGGTCGTCGGCAGGTTTACGGGGTCGCCGGTAAATTGCGGGCGCGCAAGGGCGGCTAGCAGCAAAGCCCAAGCCAGACTGAGGGCGATCAAACGCCATGGACTATGACTACTCCGAGTGTGGTCCGCGGCGGTAACCGCCGAAAAGTCCTCGATGGACGGAACGACCAGGGCCGGCTGCTGTAGCCGGCGGCGCTGGGTAAGGCGACGAATCAGCCAGGGCAGGGGCAGGGCAGCAAAAGCCCAGGGCCATAACCACTCTATCATACTGATTCCTCGATAAGCATTTTACTCTTGCGGTAGTGAACTTTGCTCAGCAAGTGATTGACGCAGGCTAACAACCCTTCTCGGTCTAGGCTAAATTCCGCCTTAAAGCGATCTTCTCCCAAAACGCTTCCCGGACCCTGGGTAAAGTCGCAGGTGTTGCTCAAACGATCCAGTGCGCAAAGCCACTGAGCCCCGCTTTGGTTCCCTAGGGTCCGCATGTCCAGGGCAACCACCAGCAGGCGCTTGAGCACCTCGTTACATTGATTGACGACAGTGACATCGTTTAATGACGAAGAAGCGTCCTCTTCAGCCAAGGCATCGACAATACGTTTTGCTTCTCGGATCGGCCGGGTAGCCGTGTGGTAGGCCCACCATCGGCGACCAAGCCACCAAAGACCGATAAGTACCAGCACTGCTGCAATCCACCACCCTGGAGCAGGCGGCCACCAGTGCGGCTCTACCGGCAGATAGATGTCCTTTAGCGCGTCGAGTGGGTCAGCGTTCATAGGGTTCGTTTAGTCCGCCCTCACTTGGCGTGGGTTCATCAGGTAAGCGTTCCGTTGGACAGGTGTCATTTATTAAGCCCAGTTCAGATGATCCCAGTGGGTATTCGCGGTGCTCAACTCCTGAAGCGAAACTGCCGGATGCCGGCATATTTCCTTGATGTCGGCAGCTCGCTCGGCATGCGCATCGGCATACCGTTTGCGTAATGTCTTATCTCCGGAATAAAAGCTCAAACTCTCATCGCCCTGGCGGATGTTATAGACACCTGTTGGCGGTAGCTCGGCCTCCAAAGGGTCGGTGATATGCAGCACCTGTACATGATGATGTCGGGCCAAGCGGTGAAGTGCTTCCCGCCATAGCTGCAGCGATCCGGCCAAATCGCTGATGATAAATAGCCGATTGCGTCGTTGGCGAAGCTGGCACAGCGCTGCAAGTGCCGTCTCTAGATGCACGGCTCCCGATTCTGCCACCGCCTGTTGGCGCGACAGCTGTTGGTTGCTTGATGCCACTTGGGTCAGCATGCGACCTGTTGCCTTGACCGTGCGAAACGGACGGAACATATGCTGGCCCGTAGTATCCAACACCATGCCGCCCACTCGATCGCCGTTACCGGTGATCTGCCAAGCGACCCGCGCCGCGAGCTCTGCGGCCGCAACAGACTTAAGTCGCTGGGTTGACCCAAAGAACATGTGCTGGCCTTGATCCACGAAGAGCAGCGCAGGGCGTTCGCGTTCCTCGCGGAACACCTTGGTATGAGGCAGGTTCTTTCGAGCCGTCACGCGCCAATCGATGCTGCGAATATCATCCCCGGGCTGATATTGGCGGACCTCGGCAAAATCAACGCCTCGACCCTTTTGTTTAGACAATCGCAGTCCAGCCTGGGTGCCAGTGATGGGGCTGGTGGCAAATTGCGGGGCTCGTGTTGGGCGAAATCGCAGCGATAGCAACTGATCGGCTGTGACATAGGCGCCCGTGAGTATGTCGGGCTGAGTTAACGCCATTAGGGTACCGGTACTTGCTGCAGCAGTTGATCAATTAAGTAATCGCTGGTCAGACCCTGGGCATCTGCCTCAAAACTACAGATCAGTCTGTGCCGCAGCACGTCGCCAGCCACTGCCTGCACATCATCCGGGGTCACAAAATCCCTTTGCGCCAGCCAGGCATGAGCGCGTGCGCACAGGTCCAGTCCAATGGTCCCCCTGGGGCTGGCACCGAGCTCGATTAGGGGGGCTAGCTCGCTCGGGGGAGTCCGCGTGGCCAAAATTAACTCAACAATGTAGCGCTCGACGGGATCTGCCATGTGCAGGGCTAAAAGTTCTTGCCGTGCTTGGTGTATCTGGGCTTGGGACATCAACGTTGGGGCAGACTTGTTACCCGTCGTTTGTGTCCCAGCGTTTTCATCCCGCACAAGACGTAAAATGTCGGCCTCGGCTTGACGATCTGGATAATCGACAAGTACATGCAGTAAAAATCGGTCCAGTTGGGCCTCGGGTAGGGCATAGGTGCCCTCTTGCTCGATGGGGTTCTGGGTTGCCATGACCATAAACAGGGTCGGCAGTGCAAAGGTTTGACGACCAAAACTGACCTGATTCTCTGCCATAGCTTCCAGCAAAGCCGATTGCACCTTGGCGGGAGCACGGTTGATCTCGTCCGCCAAGATCAGGTTGTGGAAAATGGGTCCCTGCTGAAAATTAAAGGAACCGTCCTCTGGTCGGTAAATTTCTGTACCGGTCACGTCGCTCGGCAATAAGTCTGGTGTGAATTGAATTCGATGAAAATCGCCTTCCACAATGTCTGCCAAGGCCTTTATCGCGCGGGTTTTCGCAAGGCCGGGTGCACCTTCGACCAAAAAGTGTCCGCCGCACAACAGTGTCATCAACATCCGCTCAACCAAGTGACTCTGACCGATCACCGCGGAATTTAGGTGTTGCCGTGCTGACTCGATGGCTTGATGAGCTGCTACCGATGATAAAGGCGATTCGACGGGTGTATCAGGCACAGAGGACATCCTTGGCGTGGAGATAGGCCGCATTGTAGCTGGCAGCCACCAAAGGTCTAGCCGAGAAGCGCTTGCGGCGCTAGCGATAGCACTTTCGACCGTTTGCGACGCTATGACTTGGCCTGCCGCTCCCGCCTGGCGGGTATGCGTCGTCAATCGAACCCACTGGCAGCCCTGTAGGACGTGTCAACTTTCGGGTGAAAAGTCGAGAATCTTGGGTCAACAATGATCGTCTTTTAGCCAATATCTGGTCAGTAATAGGCGCTGTATTCCTCAGAGAATGATTCCTCGTGCTCTATATGTGCCGGGAAAGATACCTCTGCAGAGCCAGAGTCGTCGTCTTTGCTTCGAGCAAGGATCTTTTATGCACGAATCCCAAGCTGCTCATTGGTGAGAATTGCCGCCTATCACTGATCAGGCAAAGCGCGCCGTTCGTCAGGGTGGTCAATCATTTAATAGCCCTTCTCGTGTTTATTGCGCCCATTCCTAGGAAAGCGATGAGTGAGAGTTCCATTTTTATCACGCAGCAAGTCGAAAACCCTATGCAGATGACTGGCCAACACAAAGAAGCGGTATTTAAAAAGGTGAGCGGTAATAACTCCCGATGCGAGAGACAAATTGCTTGCGTCATTCCTCTGTGGTCAACAGTTAAGGGTGCTGCTCGCGGCGAACTCTGCGAAACCACGATCTTTGCAACGAGCTGTATCGCGACGACGACTAAGGCCTCAAAGGCTCGAGCCGAGCATATGGAAGGTAAGTAAAAAGTAAATTCTTGATAGACAAAGGTGGTTCTAAGTGAACATGACAAGCAACAACACAGCAGCCGACATAATCATTTGGTCAATGACCAACGCAAGTGCAATCGAGACATCGGTTGCTTCCGTGGATCCAGGCCAAACTATTCGCGTGCAGGTGAACCCTGGTCGTACTTATGCGATCGCACAGCACGGTGAGGTTGTTCAAGATCTGTTATTTGAGGAGATCGGTGCGGATCTATTCGTTACCGCACCCAATGGCGCGACCGTAGTGTTCGGCGATTTTGTTACGTTGTGCAACGAAGGTCAGTGCGCTTTGATCACAGAAGATCCCGCGCATTCTGATTCGGCCATGTCGATGGTGGAGGCAATGGACGATGAGATGGGAGCCGAGACCGACCATCAAGATTCTATGGGCGATGAGGATGTCGCTACGGCGACTGACGGTAATGCTGCGGCCTATCCAAGCAATGACTCAGAAATGTTGGCTGAATCGGACATTACTGAAGATGCAGAGATCGCGGGTCAAAACAGCGACGACGAAGACGACGACGAAGGCGGTATCCCTTGGCTCTATGATGGCCTAGGACTGCTAGCGGCGGGAGGCATTGCACTCGCGTTAGATGACGACGACAGCAGTGTTGCGTTGCCAGAGTTTACAGGTGGCCCGACAGCAACGGCGTCCATCGCCGAAAATGCACCCATTACCGATGTGGTATTCGACGCTGAAGCCTCAATTCCAGACGCCTCTGCACAAAATACGATTGTCTATTCTCTTGCGGGTGCTGACGCTGGCGCTTTCAACATCGACAGCCAAACCGGTGAAGTGCGGCTAAACGCTTCTGCAGACTTTGAAACCCGGAGCAGTTACAGCATAGAAGTCGTCGCAACACGCGACCCTGGCGGAGCGATGTCATCTCAAACGGTGACCGTCAGTGTTACCGACGTTCCTTTGGCAATTCAGGGGCTAGTGGTCGCAGGTCCAGTTATTGATGGAAACGGATTGGTGGCCGAAGCATTTACCGCTGACGACATCTCGCTGGGCACTGCCCCGGTTAACGCGGATGGCACCTTTACGATAGATGCCAATCCAGACGACTACGATGGCCTTGTATTGGTTCGCATCAGTGATGCATCTCCGGGTCCTGACTATTTGCATGAGGGCTCAGGAAATCCTGAGGACCTGACGATTGACTTGCGCGCCATAGGCGTGGTCGATGACGAGGGCGTTATTAACGTTAACGTAAATCTAGCCACAGAAATCGCTGTCAGGCAGTTGCTGGGCGATACTGGCGGAGACGGCACTGCGTCGGCGGTCGTGCTCGGAACAGCCACTCAGGCAGACGCTACTGCGCATTAATCAAATGTGCTTCGGGCCTTTGGTCTGAGTCCAGATATTGATCTAGGCGCAGTTGACCCGCACCCAGTTAATGCACCAGGTTTTGGCGACGCCAGTGCTGAGGCTCAAGCCCTCGGTGATTTACTAGCAATATTGGCGGGCGCCGAGGTCTCCCTTGGCCTAACCACTGCGGAACTCACTCAATACATTGTTGACGGTACGCAAGGCGGAGTGTTGAGCCAGACTTTGCTTGAGGATTTGCGAGCAGCAGCGACACTGGTAGACGGTGTTGCCGGCAACGCTGGTGGCTCTGCCAGCAGATTTTTGGGCGATGCCGACGCTTCGGGCAGCACGGTAATCGGCACCACTGTCAGTTGGACGACTACTCTCGATACTAACGCGGATATCCAGAAAATAATTATTGGCGTTACGGGCGATGGCCAACCACCATCTGGGGCCGGTGAGCACTCTCTGGTAGTGCAGATTCAGGACAGTACCACCGGCAGCTTCACTAACGGCCGTGTGGTCGGGCAGGCCAAGAACATTGTGGTGGCCTCGGACCCAACTCAAACCGTCACCATTGATTCGGTGGCTGATGATCTCGCTGACGCAGGCTCTGCTAGCGGTATTGCCGCCACGGGCGCGGTGATCGACGATACCACCCCAACCATCAGTGGTACGCTGGATAGCAATCTTGAAAACGGCCAGGTAGTTGCCATTTACGAGGGCAGCACCCGCTTGGGTGAGGCAACGGTTGATGGGCTTAACTGGAGTTTCCAGGTGCCGGATTCGGCTTCTCTTACCGGTGGCAGTCATACATTGACCGCACAGGCAGAGAACATAGCCAACGGCAGCAGCGGCACCGTAGGCACTATCAACTTCACGGTACAGCAGGTGGATATTACTGGCCTGGCCGATGATGTCACAGGCGGTGCTACCGGTAATTTACTGGAAGTCACCGGCGAAAGCGCCCGTTATGTGCGCGTTGGCCTGGGACCTCATGCTACTTTCTTAAACGTTGACGAGGTTGAAGTGTGGGCCTGGGTTGGCGGTGAACTGGTGAATGTTGCTGCCGGTAAAACCGTTACCAGCCTTTACGATGCGGCTGATAGAACATCCCTCAGTGGTGTCACTGACGGTAGTAATACCAGCGGCTACACCTCTGCGGTAGCTGCGGCCGATAACTATCTGCTGATTGATTTGGGCAGTGATGTGATTATCGATCACATCACTGTGGTACCGAATAACGGTCATCGGTCCAACTACCTCGCCGATACCGTGGTGTCCACTCTGGATGCTAATCAGGCAGTAGTAAGTTCCGAGACCATCAGTAACGCTTCGTTCACCGGAGAGATTACGGTTAATGTCAATGACAGCTTTGTCAGCAATGACACGACACCGGTGATTTCGGGTACTTTGGCTGTTGCCTTAACCGGCTCGCAAGTAGTGGCGGTTTATGACAACGGTATTTATCTGGGTGATGCGACAGCACCAGGCACAGGCTGGACCTATAACGCCACATTGACAGCGGGCGATCATAATCTGGTCGTGCGCATTGTTGATGGCGGTGAAGTTGTTGCCAGCAGCGCCAACAGTACCGGTGACATCACCTTGTCAATTGATGCGGGCACACCGACGCAAAGTGTTGCCATTACTTCTACGGTCGATGATGTCGCCGATAACAGTGTGACTGGCAGTATTGCCAGCGGCACCAGCTCGGATGACACGTCGATCACCTTAACCGGTACAGTGAGTGGCGCCCTGGGTTCAGCTGAAGTGCTGGCGATCTACGATGGTGCAACGAAAATCGGTGAGGCAACAGTCGCTGCTGATAATAGCTGGAGCTTTACTGCGACGGATCTTGCCAGTGCCAGCCACAGCTTTATGGCACAGGTTGATAATACCGCGGCTGGTACCAGTGGTAGTGCTTCCAATGCAATAACGGTCATCACACAAAGTGTGAATGTGACCAGTATTGCCGACGACAGTAGTGGTAGCTCGGTCAATCTATTTGCCGCCAGCACCAATGCCGAAGCCGCGCAATACGTGCGGGTAGAAAACGGCCAGCTAGGCGAAGTTGAAGTCTGGGCCTGGGTAGGTGGTGTACTGACCAATTTTGCTGCGGGTAAAGCGGTGACAACCAGTGCGGTATCCACCACATCCGGCAACGCCACAGACGGTGACACAGCAACTAACAGTGATTCAGTTGGTTGGCTGCAGATCGACCTGGGTGCACAGTACGTTATCGACAGTATTGTGGTGCACTCACGAGCTACCGATGGCACATTCGCTGCGCCGCGTATCAATACGTCAATTGCAACATCCCATGCGGACTTGAGTTCATTGACTGCCGAAGAATTGGTAGGGAACAGCAATGTCGTGAGGCAAAACGTGTCTTCGGCGGCTGGTGACGAAGCAGCAACTGTCGTTTGGACGCGAAGCTTCCAAAGTGCGGATACAACGCCAACGCTCAGTGGCTCACTGGGGGCGGCATTGGGAACCAATGAAGTGGTTGCGATTTACGATGGTGCAACGCGCCTGGGTAGCGCAACAACAACCGGTACTGATTGGACATTTACTGCCGGTAATCTTGCCAGCGGCGAGTATCAGTTAAGGGTACAGGTGGAAGATGCCACCAGCGGTACAGCTTCAACAGGGCGTGCTAGCAGCGGTGTCTATAGTGTCGTTGTTGATGATACTGCGCCAGATGTAAATTTAGTCAGTATCGTGCTTAACGACGACTACGGTCCTGAGACGGGTATTGTTGCACCAGGGGGTGTGACTGACGATGCGCAGTTGGCAATATCTGGCAGCCTGGATGCAAGCTTGACAGCAAACCAGCGCTTGTCGGTATTCGATGGAACGACATTCCTTGGCTTTGCCGAAATCAACGGTACCCAGTGGAGCTTCGAGTCCTTGTCGGACTTGGTTGTAGGCAGCCATAGTATTACGGCTCGAGTGGAAAACATTGCCAGCGGGGCTCAATTCACGGCGACAGATGCATTGGACTTCACCGTGCAAAGTTTGGCGATCACCTCGATTACAGACGACACCGGTTTTATCCAGGGCAACGTGCTCAATCAAACCTATGTCAATGGAGAGCTGAACTTATCGGGTACCACTCTGACGGATGATCAAAACATCACAGTCGGCGGAAAGCTGGGGATTGCTCTGGAAGACGGGCAGATCTTGCGCTTGTACGACAGTGGTGCGCCAATCATCGGCAACATTACCGTTAACGCGGATCTTACCTGGTCGGCGGATGTGAATAACTTAGCCTATGCTGATCACAACCTGTCAGTCCAGATTGAAGACTCGGCTAATCCGGGTACAGCGATCATTTCCCAAACCGTTGAGGTGGGTGTGTTGGTGTCTGATTCGTTATCGTCCTTGGTGTCAGGCACTAGCTTGCAAGTCGGCGGCATCGATCGGGAGATCGATCTCACGCAGATTGGCGGCACCAGTCAAGTTCGTGTCGATGCCATTAATCTTAGCGATCTACTGGATAGTGGTAGTAATCAAGTCACCCTGGATATTGATGACGTACTCAATGCAGGAACTGATTTGTTTAACGCAGATACTGGTTATGGCAGTTTGGTTACCAATGACGTGCACCAGATCAGGATAGTCAGTGATAGTGGTGATATAGTTGACTTGGAAGATGCTGGGTGGGCGACAAGCTCAAGTGTTACTAATAGTTATAATGGTCAAACCTATAATATTTACACAAATAGTAACGATGCATCGGTACAGCTGTTAATCGAGGATGATCTGACTGTCCTATAGCGCCGGAGTAAGAAGGTAGGGGCCTTGATGCCAGCTTTGCTGGTATCGAGGCCCTTGTTTTAGGACATGAGGCCGCTAGGGTCCGTGAGAGCCGTGTTTAGTGTGCGACTAGAATGGCGGTCAAGGGTTGTCTGATCAGTCTTCAAAATCGTCGCTTTGTCCGTTAAGCCTTTTCCCCGTGGTAGTGCCAGTACTACACTAGCACTCCCGTTTTGTCGTAAGCCGATATGAGTGCTCTGCAATCGATCCTGCTGTCTCTGCCACCCGAACGCTCCCATGACCTTGCGATCGTTGGCCTGAAAGGCGCAGCCCTGCTGCCCGGCAGGGTGTCTCCTCTGCCAGGCCGCAGTACGACGATACTGGGTAAGCCGTTACGCAACCCCGTCGGCCTCGCCGCTGGATTGGACAAAAACGCTGAAGCGGTTTTGGGTCTGGCACGATGCGGCTTCGGCTTCGTCGAAGTGGGTACGGTAACCCCGCTGGCACAGCCGGGTAATCCGCAGCCGCGACTCTTTCGCTTGCCGGAACATAAAGCCCTGATCAATCGCATGGGCTTCAACAACGATGGTATGCAGGCCATGGCCCGTCGTTTGGCCAGGGTTCGTTCTAGCAACAAGCTATGCGGTACGTTGTTGGGTGTGAATCTGGGCAAGAATAAAGACACACCCAACGAAGACGCGGCCTCTGATTATCTTAAAGGCATGGATTGTCTGCACGGCTATGCAGACTATTTCACTATCAACCTGTCTTCGCCAAATACGCCGGGTTTGCGCTCGCTCCAGCATGGAGATGCGCTCCGATCGCTGCTCAGTCGATTGAAAGAGCGGCAGCTACAGCTAGCGGGCCAAAGCCAGCCGGTTCCACTGATGCTAAAGGTGGCCCCAGATCTCTCGAGTGATGATGTTGCGCAGATTGCCGAGCAGGTGGTTGCCTGTGCTTTTGACGGCGTGATTGCCACAAATACGACCCTTTCTCGCGAAGCCGTTGCAGAACACCCCCATGCCATTGAGACCGGTGGTTTGAGTGGCCAACCCCTCGCAGACAGAAGTGTCGAGGTCGTGCGGCAATTGCGCAGTGTACTGCCTGAAGGCATGGCGCTTGTGGGTGTTGGGGGTATTAGTACCGAAAGTCAGGCGCGCGACATGTTGCAGGCTGGCGCACAAGCGATACAGATATACACATCCTTTATCTATAATGGCTCCAAAATGGTGCACAAACTGGTTGCTGCAACGAACTAATGCTAATTGTTTGTATTTAGTGATTTTCTGCACGAATTTGTGGCGTTTCGAAAGAACATTGTTTTAAATGGCCTCGATTGAGAAGAGGGGCCCATGAACAAAATAGTATTAGTGGTAACTGGATTACTGCTGAGCCAATCTGCCTACGCAGATGGCATTAATGGGGCAGATACTGCCTGGATTATGACGGCCACTGCGCTTGTGCTGTTTATGACCTTACCCGGGTTGTCATTGTTCTACGGGGGCCTTGTACGCTCAAAGAATGTGCTCAGCGTGCTGATGCAGTGTTTTACCATTGCCTGTGTTATGTCGATCTTATGGCTAGTGGTTGGGTATTCCCTGGCCTTTGGCGATGGAGGCTCTCTAAACGCCTTCATTGGGGGTTTAGACAATATTTTACTGGCGCAAATCGGCGAAGATACCGCTTCGGGTACCATTCCCGAGAGCGTCTTCGCGCTTTTCCAAATGACCTTTGCGATTATCACGCCGGCGCTCATCGTCGGTGGTTTTGCGGAGCGGATGCGTTTTTCAGCGGTCATACTTTTTTGCGCCGCCTGGCTAATTTTGGTTTACGCGCCCATTTGCCATTGGGTTTGGGGCGGCGGCTGGCTCAGCGAGCTTGGTGTTATGGATTTTGCCGGTGGCATCGTCGTGCATATCACCGCGGGAGTCGCGGCCTTGGTCGCGGCCATGGTGCTGGGCAATCGACGCGGCTTCCCGGCTCATGCAATGCCCCCACACAATATGACCCTGTCCATTATGGGTGCAGGTATGTTGTGGGTGGGCTGGTTCGGCTTTAACGGTGGTAGCGCCTTGGCAGCTAACGGCGACGCGGGTATGGCGATGCTAGTAACGCATATTTCTGCGGCTGGCGGTGCCTTTATGTGGATGCTGTTAGAGCGCATTAACCATGGTAGGGCCTCGGCTTTAGGAGCCGTCACCGGCATGGTTGCGGGCCTTGGCACCATCACGCCTGCATCTGGATTTGTTGGCCCGGGCGGCGGCCTAATGATCGGCCTAGCGGCGGGGATCGTTTGCTACTACGCCACTGGCTACATCAAGCGAACATTGAAGATTGATGATTCCTTGGACGTATTCCCAGTGCACGGCGTGGGGGGCATTTTGGGTACGCTGTTAACGGGTGTCTTCGCCAGCAACGCTCTGGGTGTATTCAGCGGACAAGAGGAAATCGCCATCGGCGCGCAGGTTTCGGTTCAAGCCATAGGCATACTGTCAGCAATTTGTTACACAGCCGTAGTAACTTATGTCATCCTAAAGGTGACAGATGCGTTGGTTGGAAATCGCGTTGATGAAGAAGACGAGATGCAAGGTTTGGATTTGGTTTCTCACGATGAACGAGGCTATGACCTATAAGAAGGGGGGCACCGTAACTGGGGCTTATTTAATAAAGTAGTCTTATGTGAGATCACGGTAAGCGTATACGCTGTTGCTGAACCGTGTTTTAGCCGCCCCTAGGGGCGGTTTTTTTTCGCTCTACGGTTGACCGCGTTGGAATGCCTGAGTGACCAGGGTGTGCACCAACCGCTTGAACGGATAGCCGATGGCCGCCGCTCCCTCCGGATACAGGCTGACTGGCGTCATGCCGGGTAGCGCGTTTACCTCTAGTAGATAAATCTCGTCTTCTTCCGTCACGATGAAATCTGCCCTGGATAGGTCTCGTAGGCCCAAGGCATGATGGGCGGATGTGGCAATGGCCTGAAGCCGATGGCCCAGATCCTGTGAAATGGATGCCGGAAGCACATGCTCACTTTGACCCGCCGTGTAGCGGTGTTCGTAGTCGTACCACGCGCCGACCGGGGTGTGAATCTCGATGACAGGATGAACCAGCCGTTCATCTTGCAGCTGCAGTACGCCCACGGTCATTTCCCGCCCTTCAATATAGGGCTCTACTAGGCAGCTACCATATTCAATACTCCCTCGCAGTGTCGCGGCGATGTCCCCTCCATTGGGTAACAACTGTACGCCAATGGCAGAGCCCTGATTCAAAGGCTTGAGCGCGACGCGGGCCCCAAGCTGGGCCTGTATCGCCTCTGCAGCGGCGGATAAATCATCACCGGGGTGGACAATATAGTCTTCGCTAACGGGCAGTCCCTGACGGACAAACACGTTTTTGGCGATGGCCTTATCCATGGCCAGCGCGCTACCTCTGACGTCGCTGCCAACATAGGGTAGGTGAAGCATTTCGAGCATGCCCTGTACCGTACCGTCTTCGCCGGGCGGGCCGTGCAGGGCAGGAAAAACAACGTCCGGCTGCATGGTAAGTAACGCCTGAACACAGTGATCATTTAGCTCAATGACCTGTGTCTTGTGGCCCGAGTCAACAAGCGCTTGCTCGATTTGAGCCGCCGAGTTGCGAGACACTTGAGCCTCCGCGGAACTGCCACCCGCGAGAATGGCGACCCTTAAAGCCAAAGTTGGATCGTGCTGCTTGCTCATGGGCGTAAGGTATCTCGGTCGGCGCACGCAGACCAGCGTTCATGGTCACGCCATTGGCCGTCGATGAATAGAAAGCTCTCGCTGAGCCCTTCGCAGCGAAATCCGCAGGCCGCGACAAGCTTTTTGGAGCGTTCGTTGTCCGGCTGTATATTGGCTTCCAGTCGATGCAGCCCTAGGGTTGTGAAGGCCAGGCGCAGCAGCAGCTCGAGGCCTTGCTGCATATAACCCAGGCCTTGGTAGGGCTTGCCAACATAGTAGCCGAGGGAGGCGTTTTGAAAGGTGCCTCGTACGATGTGATTTAGGTTTATCACTCCAACAATGCAGTCGTCCGTGGTGCGGCAGATGGCATAGCCTTCATGATCGCTGCGACGAATCCGCTGCATATAGTTGCGAAACATCTGCGGCGTGGTTGGGGGTGTTATCCACGGTCGATGGATATCCATGCTGGCGCGCATGAGCTGCAGAAGCTCGACCTGGTCGTGGTTGACCACTTTGCGCAAATAGACTTCAGTGCCAATGTCCACTAAGCGGTTTCTCCTGGCCTCGACCCTGACGCCAGAGGCGTCGAAAAGAGGTAGGCCCCGCCGCGATGACTCAGCCATGCGTCGCTAAACGCCTTCAGCGGATATCGTCTGGCTACCTCAGCAGCCGATGCCGCGCCGGGGTCCATCACCAGCGCATAACCATGCTCACGCTCGAATTCTAGACCGTAGAGCACCACTAGGTGCCCACCCGTTTGCTGCATGGGTGCGCCCGGTAGATCATCCTTGCCGAAACGTATGCTGCACACTACTGGTGAGCCGTTATTGAGGACGGTTAGGGCCGCCTGCCAGTCCACCAAGGCCTCGATGGCGCCGATCCGTGCGTTTTGAGAGGCCCAGTAGATGGCGAGGGGCCACTTGCCATAGGCCTTGGTATGAGGGTCGAGACAGGCCGTAACTGCCCTAGGCCACTGTTCTAGCGCTTGGTTGCCGGCAACGGCCATAGCGGTCGCTGTGGGAGAGCAAATGCGCTTGGCAATGCCTGGCTCTGCCTGCATTTGGCTGATCGCTCGAGGCATGGAAAGGCTAATAGAGTCCTCAGCATGGGGCAGTTGAATATCCTCTAGATCGATCGGCCGCACGGTGATTGTCAGCAGATCTTGCCTTGGGGGACTGGACGAATTGGGTAGCCAAAGCAAGACATGTGCCCGGGACTCAGTCAGCGGGCTTTCGGTATGCCAACAATCGATCTTTCCTAGCAGCGTGACCTGTGCATCGTGAGCGACGACAAAGATCGGATGTGCGGTGCTGCCGGCGGGCGTGATGGGGGCGAGGGCGCTCAGATTCTCGGCTGATCCAGACCCAGACCCAGATAGAGCTCCGCGGCTAACTATCCATTGATACTGATAGGCCTCTTCCAGGCAGGAAAGGCTGGGGACAATGATGTGCGCCTCGGGCACCTCGGGCAGAGCAATACTTGTGCGCCAAAGCGAGCCTTGGTTTATTTCGGCAGACTCGATGCGCTGCCAATCTGCTGGGGCATGTATCGGTAGGGGAAAATCCACACTTTGCAGATGTGTTGCTAGGCGCTTGATGAATCGCATGGCAAGATCTTAGCTCGGCTTGCACTTGCGGGCGACCGTTGACCACCAGCTATCAACTATGCATCGACTGACACTGTACAGCACATCCCACTGCGCGCTTTGCGAGCAAGCCTTGGATCTTCTATTCGCCACGCCGGAGGTTGCCGGTATGCAGCTCGACGTGGTTGACGTTGCCACAGATGATGATCTCATCAACGTCTACGGTGCGCGTATCCCCGTGCTCCGCCTGGGCAGTGCTGAGCTAGATGCGCCCTTTGGCGCGCAAGCGCTAGCAGAATTCTTAGCACCCTTCGTAAGGGCATAAAGCCGAGCTGAGTTAAGTGCAGCGATTTCCCTGGGCCGTCAGCCCGCGGGAGTGACCCACTCCGAGCCTCGAAGCACCGGGGCAGAGCGCTGCTCTAGCTCTCGATACACCACTTCAAAGGCGAGTACGTTTTGTACGTAGTTGCGTGTTTCGTTAAATGGAATGGTCTCGATCCACACATCCATGGGAATACTGCGAGCCTTGGTCAGCCATCGGTCGACCCGGCTTTCACCCGCGTTGTAGGCTGCAATCGCCAGGGGGCGAAGACCAGAATAGCGGCGCAGCAGCCAGGAGAGGTGGTAGCTGCCGATTTCGATATTGCGCTCAGGAATAGACAGATCCTGCTCGACCGCCTTGCCGCTGCCTGAACCCATGACCGCGGTAAGACCGCCCCGGCGAATGGCCAGTTTTGCGGTCGCGGGCATGACCTGCATGAGTCCAAGCGCGCCGGCATTGGATTTTACTCGTACCTGAAAAGCAGATTCCTGACGGGTAACAGCCTGCAGCAGGTAGGGTTCGACACCGTGTCTGAGACCTGCCTCCTGATAGGCCACGGCATAAGCGGTTGGAAAACGCAGCGTCAAATCGTCTCGGGCGTCGGCTCTATTCGCGGTTTGGATGGCTAAAAAGAGTTTGCCCATACGCTGGGCCAAGTACGCCATTTGGTGCAGCGTGGATGCGTCCTGCACCTCGGTCATTCGGTACCATTCGCGCCTGGCATTGAGACTGTCACCGACGGCAAACAGTTCGATTGCTCGGGCGATCCCCGGTATGGCGAGTAACCGCATTTCATCCGCCTGAGAAAGGGGTTTTGCGGGTGCAGCGTTCAGCTCGACATCGTCGTTGACCTGGGCTGCGGCCATGAATCCGTAATAGTCGCGTCGCGCCGCGAGTTCTGCGAACGAGTGGGGTTGGCCCAGCTGCTGTTGCGCCCTGGCCAGCCAATACTGATTGCGAGATTTGCCTGCTTCGACACCGCTGACGCGATTAATCCAGTAGAGCACTTCATCCCATCGCTGATGAGCGATGGCGGCGTTGACCATGCCGTTAAGGGCAAATTCAGATGCAAGCATTTCGCGCTGGTCAGTTTCGGGGAACTGACCGTCACCGGCCAGCTCGACGGCAATATGCTCATCGAGCAACTGGCGTTCCGCCGCGCTGAAGGCATGAGAGCTGCGAAATGTGCGCCAGGCGACGGCGGCTTTTTGCGCATCTCGCCTCGCATAGCGCCTGATGCCATAGCTAATGGCGGCACGGTTTTCCATGGTGTCTGCACTGAAGGCGCCGCGCCAACTTACGCGTTGCGGCTGACGCGCCAACTCGTAATATGCCTTAGCTGCAGTCTGCCTAGCTCCGGTCATATACCGCTGTAGGTAGCGAGCCAGGACGCGCTCGCCAGCCTGCATGGCGCCGTTGAAGCGTTGCCAAACAATATTCTGGCTGAAGCGCTCGGTGCCTCGCCAGACCGAAAAGATGGGGTCGCAGGCCTTTGGCTGGGATTTTGGGCGCACCCATAGCTCGGTCGTCGCATCAAGGGCCGCAGACTTTTCGCCCACACCATATTGAGCACGGACAAAGTAGCACTGAAGGTCTGCATTTGTGGTGTTATAGCGACGCGCATGCAGCCTTGCCCACTGACGCTTTTGGCCCTGTACTTTCAACCATCGTTGATAGAGTAGTGGTGTCGCGGGTAGATCAGCGTAACGCTCGCGAAATGCATCAATTTCAACAGGGCTCGTCTGTCCCAGGCGGCTGCTCAACAGCTGATACGCCACATATGGCGCGAGCGGGTAGTCGCCGAGCGAGCGCTGTAAGGCCCTGCTTTTGCTGACTTGTCCCTTACGCGCATATTCAACGGCTTGTTTGAAGGTCGATCTGGCGGCGGCTCGTTCCGCTAGTCCTGATTCTTCAAGCCCTGCGGCCCAGGCGGCAGCGCTTCGGCCGCCGAACAACAAGGTTGCAAGGCTGATCAAGCAGACGAAGGCGAACGGCGATTTGATGGTGTCTTAGCCTTCGCCAACATGGACGGCGAGTACATCGCATGGCGCGCTGTCCATAACACCATTTGCCGTAGAGCCCAGAAGCCGGGCTAGGCCACTGCGCGTATGGCTGCCTACAACGATGAGGTCGGCTTCGCATTCCTCGGCAACGCGCTGAATTTCGCTTTGGGGTCGCCCGAAGATGAGATGCTGATGGGCTTCGGGCACCCCAAGCTGCCGACCGAATTCGGCTAGATGTGTTTTGGCTTGATCCTGGATTTGATCTTGAACCGGTGAAAGGTCCATGGGTACATCTCCACCATAAGCAGAGCTTAGTGGCTCAATGACGTGCACAATGTGCACCGCGCAGGGTGAGTCGCCGACAATCTGTTTCATTCGTTCGGCCAGGAGCGTCGATTCTTCAGTCAAGTCAGCCGCTAACACGACGGTCGAGTAAGGTGACATATAAACCTCCACTGAGGGTGTTTGAGCGGAAGATACCCTCTGTGCGGCGCAGCAACAATAGGGCAAAGGGCAGTCCGAAGGATTGTTCCACTGAATCGAAAATCAGCCGAGAATTTGGCCGTAGATCGGCTATTTCTTTTACCCGGAGTTTTGACTATGGAATGGTTTGTCATTTTCTTGGCCCTGGGCGTTGCGATAGGCCCCATGCTTTATTTGATGCCTACTGACCGCGACCGCCATATTGCCGGACTGCGCGCGCTGGCAAAAAAAATGGGCTATACCGTCCAGTTAGACAAGGTGCTGAAGCTCGACGCGGATGACCAAGAGCGGGTCACCGCCGGAGGAGGTGTGCGCCATCCCGCGGTCGCCTGTGCCCGCTATCAATTGCCCCTTGGCGTCACACTTAACCAGCTGCCCCCGCTAACGCTGATGCGGATTCCCGGGCGTTTAACCATGCCCATTGAGCGCCTAACAGATGAATGGGGGGTCTTGCTGCATGAACCTGCCCAACAAAAAGGCTTGGCGCAATGGCGTCATTTGGCCCCGGTGATTGCCGAGACGACGGCAGTACTGCAGCAGTTGCCCGACGACGTATTAGGCGTGCATTTTGATAAGCGGTTTGTGGCGGCGTTTTGGATGGAGAAAAATACCGCGGCCCAAGCAGAAAAAAGTCCTCCGCTGGCGATATTTTGGCCAAAGCGAAAATCTAAGGCGTCCTCGACCCTGGAGGATTTCCCTCGCCTGAAACACCTTGATTCAGCCATGCGTTCCCTCGTCAATGCCACCAAAAAGCACTGGGGTGTTAGCCCGGAATAGGTCGCGGGCCGTGCTGCGGCAGGCAGGCGCTGCAGATAGTTTTGTCTGGCTCTGCAACCTATCTCCTCGATGAGTTTTCTTGACAGACGTGTTGGGCGCGTCCTATAAACCGCCCGTCTTCAAGGTTGCTGAGCGCCGGTTTGGCCCAATATTCGACTTGAAGTGAGCGTTAAATGGCCGAAAAGATCGGCCTCCCACCGTCAACGAGGCGTTTATTGCATGGCACGTTCCTTGGTTATCGTAGAGTCACCGGCGAAGGCGAAGACCATCAATCGCTACTTGGGTAAGGACTACGTCGTCAAATCGAGCGTAGGACATATTCGAGATTTGCCCACCGGTGGCAAGGCCGTAGACCCCAAGGCGCGGGCCAAGGAAGCCCAAAAAACCAAGGCTCTGTCACCTGCCAAGCGTGACGCCTATAAAAAGAAGCGTGCCCGTGAACAACTGGTTCGACGCATGGGGGTCAACCCAGACAAAAATTGGTCGGCCCAATACGAGATTTTGCCTGGCAAGGAAAAGGTGGTCGACGAGTTAAAGCGCTTGGCTAAAGATGCGCCTGCGATTTTCCTTGCAACAGACCTCGACCGCGAGGGTGAGGCGATTGCCTGGCACTTGCGGGAAGCCATAGGCGGTGACGAGGGCCGCTATCGCAGGGTAGTGTTCAACGAAATAACCCGCAAAGCGATTCAAGAAGCCTTTGTGGACCCCGGCGAAATCGATATGGACCGCGTGCATGCTCAGCAGGCGCGACGCTTTTTGGATCGTGTGGTCGGTTTTGAGCTTTCGCCCTTACTGTGGGCCAAGGTGGCTAGGGGTTTGTCTGCTGGACGCGTGCAGAGTGTCGCCGTGAGATTGATTGTTGAGCGGGAGCGAGAGATACGTGCCTTTGTGCCGGAAGAATATTGGGATGCCTTTGCGGATCTTGGTCGTCAAAACGACGCGGCCCCGGTACGTTTTCAGGTAAGCAAATATCAGGGTGAGAATTTTCGCCCGACCGATGAAGCCTCGGCCATGGCGTTGCTGGCACTGCTGAAGGCGCAGTCCTTTGAGATCGCCAAGCGCGAGGACAAGCCTACCCGAAGTCGTCCAAATGCGCCCTTTATAACCTCGACGCTGCAGCAGTCCGCGAGCACCCGTTTGGGTTTTTCTGTCAAGAAAACCATGACCATGGCGCAGCGGCTTTATGAAGCAGGCTACATCACCTACATGCGAACAGATTCGACCAATCTCAGTGCAGAGGCAGTAGAGGCGGCCCGGGCGCTAATCGGCGGTGAATTTGGCCCAGACTACTTGCCAGAAACACCAAAGCGCTACAGCAGTAAGGAGGACGCCCAGGAGGCTCACGAGGCGATTCGTCCGTCAAATGTTGGCACAACGCCCGATCACCTCAGTGGTGTGGACGGGGACGCGGTGCGACTTTATGAGCTCATCCGCAATCAGTTTTTGGCCTGTCAGATGACGGATGCGCGTTTTTTGAGCACCAGTATCAAGGCTAGGGCAGGAGACTTTGAGCTATCTGTGCGCGGCAGGATTCTGCAGTTTGACGGTTTCACACGGGTCATGGCGCCCATGTCGAAAAAGGAAGAGGCCGCGACTCTGCCTGACTTTCAGGCCGGCGATTCTCTCACCTTGGCGGACTGCGAAACGATTCAGCACTTCACCAAACCAACTCCACGCTTCGGCGAGGCGAGCTTAGTTAAGGAGCTGGAAAAACTGGGCATTGGGCGTCCGTCGACCTATGCAAGCATCATTTCGACCATACAGGACCGGGGCTACGTGCGACTGGATGCGCGCCGTTTTTACGCCGAGAAAATCGGTGAGTTAGTGACTGATCGACTGATGGAGAATTTCGATAACTTAATGGACTACAGCTTCACCGCGAACATGGAGGAGGAGTTAGATAAGGTCGCCCATGGCGAATCCCAGTGGAATATGGTGCTAGACGAGTTTTATGGTGACTTCAGCGGCAAGCTGGTTTCCGCGAAGGATGCGGAAAATGGCATGCGCGATAATGCCCCCACAGATACCAGCATCACCTGCCCGGCAGAAGGTTGCGGACGCCATATGCAGATTCGCAACGGCTCCACCGGCGTCTTCCTAGGTTGTTCTGGCTACGGGTTGAAGCCCAAGGAGCGCTGCACAAAGACCGTGAACCTCATACCCGGCGAAGAGGCGGTAGATGTCGATCAGGATGACGAGGGTGAGAGTAAGCTCCTGAGAAAAATGCGTAAGTGCAGCAAATGCCAAAGCGCCATGCTGAGTTACTTGGTTGACGAAACCCGCAAGCTGCATATTTGCGGCAACAATCCCGACTGCGATGCTATCGAGATTGAGACGGGGACATTTAAGATTAAGGGCTACGATGGTCCGCTGCTGGAGTGTGACAAGTGCGGTAGCGAGATGCAGCTGAAGTCCGGTCGCTTCGGCAAGTACTTTGGCTGTGTTGAATGTCCCAATACCCGCAAACTGCTGCGCAACGGTGAGCCTGCACCGCCGAAGGCAGACCCGATTCCCATGCCTGAGCTGCAGTGCGAAAAAGTTGACGATCACTACCTGCTGCGCGACGGCGCCTCGGGTATTTTTCTGGCGGCTAGCCAGTTTCCCAAGCATCGCGAAACTCGGGCGCCCTTGGTGGCAGAAATAAAGCCGCATGCTAATGAGCTTGATCCAAAGTTTCGATATTTATTGGGTGCTCCGGAACAGGACCCTGACGGTAATCCCGCCATCATTCGCTATAGCCGGAAAACCAAGGAGCAGTACGTGCAGTCGGAGATCGAGGGCAAAGCGTCTGGTTGGAAGGCCTTTTACCGGGAGCCAAATTGGGTCGAGGAGGGTGAACCCAAGAAAGCGGCTGGTCAGAAGAAAACCGTAAAGGCCAAGGCAGGCACAAAGGCCAAGAAAAGCGCCTAACCCGATAGGGTGAGACGATGCAACCCGGCAGCGAACAGCTCAGTCATTCTCGAGTGCAAATGGAGTTGCCTAGGGTAGTTTGGTCTTTGCGTTTGGTTGCATCGAACGTGCTGTTGAACGCTTGATCAGATTTGCTGCCGGATTACGCCCACAGATAAGCCTTCAATGGCAAAATTCTGATCTGACAGGTCTACTTCTATCGGTTTGTAGGCTTCATTTTCCGGTAGCAGCAGTACCTGATTGCGCTTACGGGTGCGCTGAAAGCGCTTGACCGTTACCTCGTCTTCGATGCGTGCAACCACGATCTGACCGTTGGTCGCCTGCTGGGTCTTGTGCACCGCTAGCAGGTCGCCATCGAGAATGCCGGCGTCGATCATACTGTCGCCTCGAACCCGCAGCAGGTAGTCCGCGTGGGGTTGGAAGAACCCTGCAGGTAGATCAATACGGTCTTCGATGTTCTCTTCCGCCAGGATCGGATTGCCCGCAGCTACGCGACCCACAATGGGTAGGCCATCGTCGATCATGTCCGGAATGCGAATGCCCCGTGAAGCACCGGGAATCATTTCGATGGCACCTTTGCGTGCAAGCGCCTTGAGGTGTTCTTCCGCCGCATTTGGCGATTTGAATCCAAGTTCTGAAGCGATGTCCGCCCGGGTTGGCGGGTAGCCGGTGTCGTTGATATGGCGGCGAATCAATTCAAGTATTTGTGCCTGACGAGCCGTAAGCGTCTGTTTCGGAGTACTTGCTGAGGTCATGACGATCCTGATTCTTTATACAGTGCTGGCAGTATAGACAGTTAACTGAATTTATGTACAGCACTTTCTCGGCAACACATCGGACGGTGAAGGCGAGCATTTCTTCCGATAGATCCAGACGCCTTTGCTAGTATGCTTCTCCACTGCTGCGGCACGCTCGTAAAGCGTGAAGCGCTCAGAATTACAGGCTTTGAAGGCGCTATGGACCAAATAAATGTACTCACAGGAAGCTACGGGTGGCTCGCTGCGGCCTTTGGCATATTATTGCTCACGGGTGTTGTTCGGTATGTCGCAAGCCGGTCTTTGGCCAAGGTACAGCAACGCGCGGATCAAACCGTAAACGTTTGGGACGACGCCCTCGTCGCTGCGATCCGCAAGCCACTGAATTTAGGCATATGGATCATGGGTATTTCTTTTGCGATTGATTCCATGGGCCTCGAGGCCCAGGCCGAGATATTCACGTTAACGAATCAAGCCCGCGATGTTGCGGTGGTTTGGCTGCTCATCTGGTTCGCCATTGGTTTCACGGAGAATGTTGAGCGAGGATTTGTCGAGGGCAAGCACGGGGATAAGGTAGATGCCACAACTGCCGCCGCGGTAGCGAAACTGCTGCGCGCGGCGATCATAATCTCCGGTGCCCTGATGGCCCTGCAAACATTTGGGTTCTCTATCTCGGGTGTCCTTGCCTTGGGCGGCGTCGGCGGTATCGCCATTGGCTTCGCGGCCCGCAGCCTGCTGGCGAACTTTTTTGGTGCGCTCATGATCTTTCTGGATCGACCATTTTCTGTCGGTGACTGGATACGCTCGCCAGATCGAAGCATCGAGGGCACCGTCGAGTTTATAGGGTGGCGCGTAACGCAGATACGCACCTTTGATCAGCGCCCCCTCTATGTGCCTAACTCTGTGTTTACCGAGGTGTCCGTAGAGAATCCCTCGCGGATGAAAAATCGGCGCATTTTTGAAACCTTTGGCATTCGTTATGACGATCTGCCGCAGATGCGCACTATTGTCGCAGACGTGCATGCCATGCTGGCCGCCCATGAGGACATCGCCCAAGACAGAACCTTGATGGTGAACTTCGTCACGTTCGGGGCCAGTTCGCTAGACTTTTTCGTCTATACCTTTACCAAGACCACAGACTGGGCGACATTTCATCAGGTGAAGCAGGATGTATTGCTGCGTATCGCGGACATCGTTGCAGCTCACGGGGCAGAATTTGCCTTTCCGACCCAGACCTTGCATGTGCAAACACCAGAAGCACTGCAGGAAATGGCCCTGGAGCAACAGGCTTCTCGGCAAGACACCGATTAGGGATAGCGCTTCGAATGAATGAGCTGTTGAACCGTGTTGCCAACCTGTCCGCTCTGCCCGATGCAGTTTGCCGACGCCTTCATCATGCCCGTGAAATAGCTGACGCTGAACAAATCCAGGCCGCCCTCGATCGTTTCGCCGTGACCCTTACTGCTCATTTGCAGGATAAGAACCCCCTCGTGGTCGCGCTGCTGCCAGACAGCGCCGTGATGCTCGGAACCCTAATGCAACGCACGGTTTTCGCTCAGCAGGTTGTGTTTGCAGAATTCAGCGCATCTGGGCTGTGTCAGATCGGCGATTGGCCATCGCTCAACGCTCGGACAGTGGTCTTGCTCGATGGAGGTAGGTTGAGTGCTGGAGACTATCAGCAGGTTGCCCGGGAGCTGGGCAAGCACGCGTTGACCGCCATTTGGCTTTGCCGCTTGCTAGGGACTACAGCAGATGATCTGCCAGATGGCTTCGACAAGAGTCTGCACGCGCTGAATTGTGACGCGCAGAATGTGTTTGGCTGTGGCCTCGATGTTCTGGGCTATTGTCGAAACCTGCCCGGGCTTTATGCTTACGATTAGGCACGAGGTCAGTCGTCGTCGCGTTCCAGACTCTTCTTGAAGGCTAAAAACGTCTCCGTTAAGGCGCTTGGGTGCTCGACTTTGTCGATTCGCACGATCATGCCAAATAACGGGTGATCGAAGTAATGCAGGGTGGCGCTGCGCATACGTCGACTTTGTACCATCTGCGCATACTGACCGGTGTCGCTAACAAGGTTATCTGGCGTGAACCATAGTCTTGCTGAGGTATGCAGGTAGCGCCCTAGAGTGACGGCGAGTTCGCCTTGAAGCTGGCCGTCGTTCAGATTGACGTAAACGGGCTGGGGCCGTCCGCGTTCTGGCACCTGTTGTTGCCAGGATAGGTGCCCCAAAATCTCGTACTCGCCGCTGCGCCGAAGCCGCCTGACGCTGTCGACAAGGCTTAGGTCTTGCGGACTTCTTTGTCGAAACTCGTCATGTTTTAGCAGGGCGTCGAAGCGCGTTAACCCCTCAATCAATTGCAAATAGGGGGCGGGCCTAATGGTTGTGGAATTTGCCGGCGGCGGTTCGAGGGGGAGCAGCATGACATTTGCTTTTTCACCGATGACTTTTTCACCAGTGGTTTTTTCGCCCAGCGAAAACACCCCCTGTTCTTGGGACAAATTAGGGTCGCCGAAATCCTCTGCTTTAAGGCCAATGCGCAGCCTCCCCAACAAGTCCTGAATCGCCAAGGGTTGATTGGCGATGGCTACGGGATCTGCCACGCATTCTGGGGCCTTGGCAGGTGTGATCGGTCGATGGCTGCGCATCCATGCTCGCTTTTCGAGCCCAGAATTGTCCGGGCTTAAGTCAAAAATTCCTGCAGACAAACCCTCGTTTACCGAGCGCAGTAGCGGTTCTCGTACATCGAGTGACGGCGAGACAGATGTCGGATCTTCCTTGGCTAACGCTAGCAGTGCGGTCTGGGTATCAACGCGCTTGAAAATGACCGCTTCGACGGTGAACAAGTTGTCAGGCAGTCGTTCATCGAGGGACTCAAGACCCGCCAGCCGCGTGGCGGCATAGTTTGCGTTCAGGACGTCTTGCTGCGAGGTAACCCCGGCACTGGTATTCGTCGACACATTGCTCTCAGCATGGGCCATAACGGTTGGAACTGTGGCTAGAACGCCACTGAAGATCACGAACAGTAAGGACTTCAAGCGATGCAGGACCGTGTCTGTGTCACTCATGCGCTGTGATGGGTTAGCAGGTAAGGGCATCCGTTTCCGCTTCGATTTGCTGGCGTTACAGCAGTGAGTGCTCGGATCACCCTCAGGCTGCTTTGCTATCCGCAGACAATAGCCTAAATAGGGCCTGAACGAATATGACCCGATCCTCAAATGTGGGCAAAGATTCTTCAATTCGCAGAGTTGAGGCACCATCGAGACGGTAGGTACTGCTGTGTTGCTGTACCAACTGCACGACGGCCATAGGCTCAACCCGGGTGGTTTTGCTGAACTCGATTTTACCCTTGGTCTCCGCTAGGTCGATTTTGAGGATGCCTAGGCCCTGTGCGGCAAGTTTCAAAAGAGTGATTTCAAACAGATTCTTAACGGAGTCGGGTAGCAGACCAAATCGGTCGATGATTTCCGCCCGAAGGTCATCAAGCTCTACTTCAGTGCTGGCTCCTGCTATGCGCTTGTACAGGATCAGACGACTTTGCACATCGGGTAGGTAGTCTTCGGGTATGAGAGCGGGCACGTGGAGATTCACTTCCTGATTTACCGGTTCCAGTGGCGTGTCCCGATCAGGGATCTTGCCCGCCCGCAGCGCCTCCACAGCGCGGTTCAGCATTTCCAGATACAGAGAAAAACCGATGGACTCGATTTGGCCCGACTGATCGTCCCCTAGGAGTTCGCCGGTGCCGCGGATTTCCATATCTTGGGTGGCCAGGGTAAAGCCAACGCCAAGTTCTCCCGCGGCCTCAATCGCCTCTAAGCGTTTCACGGCGTCGGCGGTCATGCTCTTTGGATCAGGCGTGAGTAGATAGGCATAGGCCTGGCGGTGGCTGCGTCCGACCCGCCCGCGCAGCTGATGTAGCTGCGCTAAGCCGAATTTGTCTGCCCGCTCGATAACAATCGTGTTGGCATTTGGAATGTCGATGCCGGTTTCAATAATCGTCGTACACACAAGTACGTTAAGGCGACGGTGATAGAACTCGCCCATCACCTGTTCCATTTCGTTTTTACGCATTTGGCCGTGGGCGACGCCGACGCGCGCTTCCGGAACCAGCGCCTCTATGTCGCTGGCTGCTTGCTCAATGGTTCGCACCTCATTGTGCAAATAAAACACCTGACCGCCGCGCATCAGTTCTCGGCTGATGGCTTCCTTTATGTTGTGGTCTCTTCGTGGCTGCACAAATGTTTTGATCGATAGTCGCTTGGCTGGTGGCGTCGCGATAATCGACAAATCCCTGAGCCCGCTCAATGACATGTTGAGAGTTCGCGGGATGGGTGTGGCGGTAAGCGTCAGTACGTCGACTTCTGCCCGCATGGCGCGTAAGCGTTCTTTTTGACGCACGCCAAAACGATGCTCTTCGTCAATGATGACCAGACCCAGGTCGTGATACTTGAAATCCGGATTTAAGAGTTTGTGGGTCCCAATCAAAATATCGATGTTGCCAGAACGACAGCGCGCGCTGATGGCGTCGGTTTCTTGCTGACTACGCTGCCGAGAAACTACGTCGATGCTGATTGGCCAGCTCGCGAATCGATCTCGAAATGACTCGAAATGTTGTTGGGCCAGCAGGGTGGTGGGCACCAATAGAATCACCTGCTTGCCGCTTTGCACTGCGGTAAAGGCGGCGCGCATCGCTACTTCGGTTTTACCGAAACCGACGTCGCCACAGACCAAACGGTCCATCGCTTGCTCCGCCGCCAAATCGCGCAAGGTTTCCTCGATTGCTATGCCCTGGTCTGGAGTGACTTCGTAGCCAAATTCATCGGCAAACGTCTGGTAGTCGTCGGCGTTAGCACTCAATTGATGTGACTTGCGAGCGGCACGCCGCGCATAGATATCGAGCAATTCTGCGGCGACGTCGATAACCTTTTCCGCAGCCTTCTTTTTCGCGCGCTCCCATTGATCTGATCCAAGACGATGCAGCGGGGCACTTTCCTCGTCAGCGCCAGCATAGCGGCCGATCAGATGCAGGGATGTGACCGGCACGTAGAGCTTGGCACTTCCCGCATAACCCAAGGTCAGAAACTCTTCAGCGCTGCCATCAATCGTTAGGGTTTGCAGTCCAAGGTATCGGCCGACGCCGTGATCGACATGCACGACCGGCGCACCCATGTTCAGTTCTGTGAGATTGCGGACAATTTGTTCAGGATCGATAACTCGCTTACTGCTATCGCGTCTTTTGCCACTGGTCCTTGTGCCCAGCACATCGGCTTCAGAGACGATCACACCGTCGGGCAGTTCCATACCCTGCTGTACAGGGCCAATGCAAATGCTGTGACCGTCACCGACAAGATGCGCTGTAAAACCATCAATGTGCCTGGCTTCGATGTGATGCTTACGCAGGAGCTCGTCGAGAACCTCGCGTCTGCCGGCAGATTCGGCCACAAAAAGCACGCGTTTATCGTGTCTCTCAACATATTGCTGCAGCAGATGTGCGGGTGTTTCAGTCTTGGCGTCAACCCGCAGGTCCGGCAAGGGCTGGGACGCAAACGCGCACTGATGCTTTGGGTGTTCGCCGCCAAGCACGATGCGCTTGCGTGCGCTGAGGCGCTGATTGAGTTCGTCTGCACCCAGGTAGAGCTTCTGCGGCGCTAAGACAGGTCTCTCAACATCATGGCGCAACGACTCGTAGCGATTGTTCACGTCGCCTTCAAAAGTTTGGGCTGCTGCGGCCATGCCAGCTTCGGTGATAAAAATGGCATCTGTCGGCAGGTAATCGAAAAGCGTCGCAAGCTCGTAGAAAAAGAGCGGCAAATAGTATTCAACACCGTTCGGTGCAATGTAGCTGCTCACGTCCTGATAAATGCTGCACTGACGAACATCTACCTGAAACAGGTCGTGCCATTGCTCCCGAAACCGAGCAACGGCTGCGTCGTCAAAGGGGAATTCTTTTGCCGGCAACAGGTCGAGACGATCTATGCGTTCGACAGTCCGCTGAGAATCTGGATCAAAGGTCCGCAGGGTATCGATTTCATCATCAAACAGATCGATGCGCACCGGCAGGGCTGCACCCATGGGATAGATGTCCATCAACGCACCACGCACGGCATACTGACCGCGCTCGGTAACGGTCTCGACGCACTGATATCCTGCGGACTCCAGGGCTAGACGCTGGTTGGCAACATCGAAGGTCGCGCCGCAAACGAGCTCAAAGCATGCGCCGTCGAGATAACTCAGCGGTGGTACTCGTTGCATCAGTGTGGATACAGGCACGGTTAGCAGGCCGCATCTCGCCTGTCTTAAATGTTGCAGCGTGCTTAGGCGCTCCGAAATGATGTCCTGGTGCGGCGAAAAAGCGTCATAGGGTAGGGTTTCCCAGTCCGGGAAACGCAGATTAGGGACGCTGGCATCGCCAGAAAAAAACGTTATCCCATCATGCCAGCGGTCCGAGGTTGCAGGCTGGTTGGTCACAACGACGCACAGCTGGTCGAGCTGTTTTGCCATGGATACGGCGGCTAATACATCGGCGCTGCCATGCAATCCGGTCCAATGCAGACGCATGCCTTCTTTGCTGGGCAGGCATAGGTCTAACCGCGGGTGGGATGGGTGTTCTAGCGCCGCTGGCGCTGGGGCCGTAGTCGACTCGTGGTTAACCAAGTATGCGTCCTTTGTGCGTGCGTAAATCAGTGACACGTGTGCCGACTAAGTGGCAGCAACAAGTTTACCTATTGCCCTACCTTGTGTCAGTGCTCACGGCGTCGAATGTTGGTGAATCTCGGGCAGAAATCGCACGCTCGGCCATTTTGATGCCTCGCTATTTGGCACCCAAAATCTGCTTTGTTAGGCACTGGCGTATCATTTTTGGCTAGGCTACAGTTTAGCCACTGCGAGGGGGTCGCAGCCTATCAACAGAGGGGAATGTGTCGGCAGGGGTTGTTATTGCCTCTCCTTATCGCGCACGTAGCTATGGAACCAACAAATATTTTCGACCCAAACTACTTTCACAAAGTAGTGGACTGTCAGTACGCGTGTCCTGCGCACACACCAGTACCGGAATACATTCGATTAATTGCTCAAGAGCGCTATACACAGGCGTATATGCTCAATTGGGACTCGAATGTGTTTCCTGGCGTGCTCGGCCGCACCTGTGATAGGCCCTGCGAGCCTGCCTGTCGGCGAGTGCGAACCGAGGAAACGCCGGTGGCTATTTGCCGCTTGAAGCGAGCTGCGGCGGATAACAAGGGCGACGTAACGCCATATTTACCCCATGTGCCAACAGAGAAAAATGGTAAGCGCATCGCCCTGATCGGGGCGGGGCCCGCATCCCTTGCGGTGGCTCGAGATTTATTGCCCTTTGGCTATGAAGTGCATCTGTTCGAACAAGACGAAAAGGGTGGGGGCTTTATGCGCAGCCAAATCCCGGCCTTCCGCCTGCCTGAGGAGGTGCTGCGCATTTTGGACATGGGCGTGCACTGCCACTTCGGTCAGGCCATAGACAGTATGAAAGCGCTTATGGCCCAGGATTTTGATGCCTACTTTGTCGGCACTGGCGCGCCTCGAGGTCGGGATCTGGAACTGACTGGTCGGGATCAGGTCGACGAATATATACACATTGGCATCGATTGGCTGAGTAGCGTCGCCTTCGGTCATGTCAGCGAGATCAAGGGCAAGGTTATCGTCATGGGCGGCGGTAATACCGCCATGGACTGCTGCCGTACCTCGCTTCGATTAGGTGCCGAATCGGTGAAGGTCGTCGTGCGTTCCGCCTTTGAAGTGATGAAGGCCTCCGAGTGGGAGAAAGAGGATGCCATGCGCGAGGGCATTCCGATCATAAACAACCGTCCTCCCAAGGAATTCGTACACGAAAACGGCAAGCTGAAGGGCGTGCTTTTTGAGTGCGTAACCCCCGTTCGTGGCGACGATGGGCGCCTGCGCTATGAGCCGTCCGGAGAGCCTGATGAGTTCATCGAGTGTGACCATGTGTTAATGGCCATCGGACAGGACAATCACTGCCCGTGGATCGAGCGGGATTTGGGCATCAATTTTGATAAGTGGGATTGTCCGGAGCTGGATGAAATTACCCTGCAATCTACAAATCCCAAGGTATTTTTTGGCGGTGACAGCGCCTTTGGTCCGGAGAATATTATATGGGCATCCGCCCATGCCCACCGCGCCGCAATCAGTATTCATCTTTACTGTCAGGGCAGGAACCTAAAAAACGACCGCCCTCCAGAGGGCGTTAATTTGCTGTCCACCAAGATGGGTGTACACGAATGGGCCTATGACGCCGCCCATGATCCCGCCCAGCGACACCTCGTTCCCCTGGTGGAGCACGAATCATCGCTGAGCAATCTTAAGGTGGAGGTCGAGCTTGGATTCGATGCTCAACTTGCCGCTGAGGAAGCTCAGCGGTGCCTGAACTGCGACGTTCAAACGGTGTTTACCGACAATCTGTGTATCGAATGCGATGCCTGCGTCGACATTTGTCCCATGGACTGTATTTCATTCGTCGAAAACCAGCCCGAAGCGGAGCTTCGTCAGACGCTGACCGCTCCGGCGCTAAATGCCGAGCAAGACCTCTACGTTTCTGATGGTCTAAAAACCGGGCGGGTGATGGTTAAGGATGAGGATGTTTGTTTGCACTGTGGTTTGTGCGCCGAGCGCTGCCCAACAAATGCATGGGATATGCAGCGTTCAGTTGTCCACATACCGCAATTGGGTTCATTCGGGGAGTAGGCTTGTATGAGCAGCAACATTAATGACTTTGTCATTCGCTTCGCGAATGTAAACGGGTCAGGTTCAGCCAGCGCAAACGGCATGTTTGCCAAAGCGCTGTTTCGCATGGGTATTCCTGTGGCGACTCGCAACATCTTTCCCTCAAATATCCAGGGGCTGCCGACCTGGTTTGAAGTGCGGGTAAGCGAAAAAGGTTATCTCGGCAGACGCGAGGGCGTGGACATCATGGTGGCCATGAATGCTG
>CACMHG010000022.1 GCA_902613475.1 K189A clade bacterium | reverse complement strand
TTATCTAGCGATTCGGCAAAGGTGTTGAATCGTAAAGCCGCGTTTTGTGCAAGAGAGAAATTACGGTCCAGCGTCACAGAGCCCGCACCAAATGTATCCACCGAAGCACCGATGTGAAGAAAGTCGCTGTCGAGTACACCTTTCTTTGTCACTCGATTGAGGACCCCACCTGCTCCACCCCGCCCAAAAAGGAGCGCGTTAGGGCCTTTTAGCACCTCGACTTGCTCCAAGTTATACAAGGGTCGAGAGTACTGAACATCGTCGCGCATACCGTCGACGAAAAAGTCTGCGGTTGAACGCACGCCGCGGAACACCACTGCGTCTCGGTGCCCCTCACCCTGTGAGGTACTTAGCCCGGGAAGATAGTCAATTATATTGGCAACGCTGTTATAGCCGCGGCTTTCAATTTCGGCGCTATTAATGATGACGACACTTTGCGGTACATCAAGAATGGGTGTGGGCGTTTTCAGAGCGTTAATTTGATCGCCGAAAAGCGAAGTACCGATGACTACCACCTCCTCCAAATCAGCGGTACTTGTTTCGGCCAAGTCCGCTTCTGTTGAGGGGGATAGCAAAAAAGCCAGCCAAAAGACACAGAGACGCTTGAGGATTTGCATGTTTGAGCGCTGGGGCCACTGGGAATATTTAAATGTTAATCATTCTCATTTGTATTGGCAACACCTTTCTCAAGTCATGCGGTGTTCTTATTCCATCCAGGCAACCTTCCGTCATTCGGCAGAAAAAGGGGAAAAAGCGGCTATTTCGAGATTAAAGTCTAGATAACCGCCAGTGGACGCGGTCACTCGCACCGAAACTCAATGAGCTACAGAGGTTATCCGGCTGCAACCACTGTGCAGCCTCAGACATGGATTTACTCTTGCTCGTCGTCAGCAGTAAGAAAAATATCTGCGTAATCTACTTCTCGACCAACATTACTACGCATCGACTTAACTCCCTGCCGATTGGCATACAATTTTTCGCGTCGATCTTTTATTTCGCCGTTGTGACGAATGGCTATTTCTTTGTTGTTCGCCGATTGCTCTAAAATTCTTGTAATTTCGCTGCGGTTTTTCGACGACAGCCTCTCGAGCTCCCCGAAGGAGGAGTCGTTTTCCGACTGTAATTCTTCAACTATGCCCTCCTCCACAACAAGGGGGTTCAACACGCCATGTATCAGCTCGTTGTTCGAATCGAGATTTTCCTCGTTAAATTCCAAAATCTCTTGATTTAGCTGCATGATCTCGTCAGTGATCGCAATCAGCATGGAGTTTGCTTCAACCATCTTATTGTTAATCATCAAGCATCGCTCATTCAATCGGGCGCTGTGTAAAAGAAAATCCAGCTCAGAGCGACGACTCGCCACCTCAATGAAGTCTTTTTGCAACTGTGACTCTGGCTCAAACGTTACCAGCACGGTTTTCCGGCTTTCAAAAATCTCTTCAGTATTGTGGTTGGCAAGCTGCTGATTCCCCAGGGCAGCGGCCGATTGGTTGCTCAGGATGAGCAGGCGATTTTCTTCGATATTCGCCCGGGATTGGTGAATCATGGCCTTATTGTCCATGATGATAGCGTTGAGCGAATCTAACGCTAGCTTTTGTGGTTCTATCTCTTTTTTCTCAGCCACTACAGCCCCCAAATTCTAATTATTATTGTTTATCAGTCGGTATCGTCTTTCGTGCCCAGCACAGGTGCCGTTTCGTCGGTCAACAGCATCAACAGCCCGACTTTTTCCAGCAGTCTCCAACAATGGGGAAGGGAGTCAAGTACCTGAATACGAGCGAGGAAGCTGGGTTGAATCGGCACCGCTATGTGACGCTCACGCGAAGAGAAATGGGGTGGACGATGGGGCTTGAACCCACGACCGCCGGCATCACAAGCCGGAGCTCTACCAACTGAGCTACGCCCACCATTCGAGCGAGCAAGTATAAGGGTGTGAGCCTAGCGAAGCTAGGTATTTCAACTTGGGCAGGCAGCGTAGAGTCTTAGGATGGGAACTCGCCTTGGCTCGCCCGGCAGACGTTGAACCACCGGTTCAATGGTGTGAGCGCGCAAATGCTTACCAGCGGTTGCGAATAAGCGAGCAGGTTCGAGTCTTAGGGTGAAAGCTCGCCTTGGCATACCCCGCAGACATTGAACCACCGGTTCAACGGTGTGAGCGCGCAAATGCTTACCAGCGGTTGCGAATAAGCGAGCAGGTTCGAGTCTTAGGGAGAAAGCTCGCCTTGGCACGCCCGGCAGACGTTGAACCACCGGTTCAACGGTGTGAGTGCGCAAACGCTTACCAGCGGTTGCGAACAAGCGAGCAGGTTCGAGTCTTAGGGAGAAAGCTCGGGTTGGCACGCCCGGCAGGACTCGAACCTGCAACCCTCGGCTTAGAAGGCCGATGCTCTATCCAGTTGAGCTACGGGCGCTTTAATCGAATCAAAAAGAAGTGGTCGGGGTAGAGAGATTCGAACTCCCGACATCCTGCTCCCAAAGCAGGCGCGCTACCAGACTGCGCTATACCCCGAATATCTATACGTTTAGCACCGTTGATGCTAAGCGGTCGCGGCGATCATACTGGCCCACCCAAACTCGGTCAATTTCTTTCCCGCACAGACCCTGCCCAGCACCCCCCTCGAGGGCTTGGCATTAGGCGAAGCGAGTTCACGGTAGTAGAATGCAGCGAGCCTTCATGAACGCTCGAATATTGGGCCACGCTGATGCGCTACTACTTTTGGAGATACTATGACGGCGCAGATACTGGATGGAAATGCATTGGCTAAGCGTATTCGTCAGCGTCTCCAGGGTGTCGTGGCGGAATGGAAAAATCAGGGCTTTCGCCCACCTGGTCTTGCGGTGATTTTAGTGGGTGATGACCCTGCATCCGCTGTCTATGTCAAAGGCAAGCGGCGAGACTGTGAGGAAGTCGGAGTCTATTCCAAGGCTCTACATCTTGACGCGGCAATCGATCAAGCCGAGCTTGAGGCACATATCGACGATCTCAATGCTGATCCGAACATCGATGGCATTCTCGTACAAAGTCCCCTTTCACCGCACCACGATGAAGATAGAATCATTGATCGAATTCTGCCCAACAAGGATGTCGACGGTTTTCATGCATACAACATAGGATGCTTAGCCCTGCGGCGCCCTACTCTACGAAGCTGTACACCCATGGGTGTGATGCAAATGCTCGATCACATTGGCACTCAATACAAAGGATCTCATGCCACCATAATTGGCGCGTCCAATCATGTTGGACGGCCAATGAGCCTCGAGCTCCTACTTGCCGGCGTAACGGTAACAACTGCTCATAAGTTCACAACCAATACCGAAGAAATGGCCCGCCAGGCCGACATCTTGATCAGCGCAGTCGGTAAACCCGGATTGGTGCCAGGAGATTGGATTAAGGAAGGCGCGACTGTTATTGACGTTGGCATTACCCGAGGTGACAACAACAATCTATTCGGCGACGTTGAATTCGAGGCTGCCAAGGAGAGAGCCGCCTGGATTACGCCTGTACCCGGTGGTGTTGGGCCAATGACTAGAGTCGCCCTGCTGCAAAACACAATGCAGGCCGCAGCAAGCCACCTTGGTATTTCCTGGAAAGCACTTTGAAACGCGTATTTTTGTCTGATCTGCACCTGCAGCATATCGATACACCGACCTTTTCGGCCTTTGTCCGGTTGCTTCAAATCGAGTCGCGGCAGGTGGCTGAGATCTATCTGCTGGGTGATCTAGTCGAGATGTGGGTGGGTGACGACGACGATTCGGATTTGGCAGCGCTGCTCACAAAGTCGCTGAAAAAGGCCAGCGAGCATGCGGCAATTTTCTTGCAGCATGGCAACCGGGATTTTTTGTTCGGTGATGAATTTTGCGAAGCCAGCGGTATAACAATCCTGCCAGATCCATTTCTCCTAGACGATCGCATCCTCCTCACCCATGGCGATGCGTTCTGCACCGACGATCAAGCTTATCAAGAGATCCGCTCGTTACTGCGCAGCCACCAATGGCAGCAGGACGTCTTGCAAAAGCCGCTTGCCGAAAGACAAGAAATGGGCCGACAGATGCGGGAGCAAAGTCAGCAAACCAATGCCAATAAACCGACTCAGATCATGGATGTGAATGGTGTTGCCGTTGCACAAACCATGCAGCAATACGGGGCAGACTTGCTGATACACGGACACACCCATAGACCCGGTGATTACCTGCGCCGGGGCCAAGATACCTTTCGGCGCATCGTGTTAGGGGATTGGCAGGATTGTGGATGGCTATGCCGTCAGCACGGCGAATCTTTTCACCTAGAGTGTTTCTCGCTGAGTCGCTATGCCGCGGGCACTCCGCTGTGAAACCGCAGTTGAGAGTCAGCTGCGGTCACCAGTTCAGCGTCTGCGGCCAAGAAATCATTGACCCGCGCGCCAAACGCCTCGTATCCGCCTGAGTGCTGGTTTACCCCTTCGGCGAGCGCCAAATATTCCTGAAAATGGCGCGCTTCAGAGTTGAGCAGCGACCGATACAGATCTGAGACTTTTTCAGGCAGCACTTGAACGAGTCCGGCGAAGCGCTCGCACGATCGCGCCTCGACCACGGCTCCGCAGATGAGCAAATCCACCAATCGCCGCGGCTCGGCCTTGTTCACCAATTGATGCAGGCCCTGGGCATATCGCGCAGAATTGATTTGTTCGTAAACGATGCCACAGTCCGTCATCAACTCGAGCACCTGCTCGAAATGCCGCAACTCCTCTCGCGCCAGCGAGGACATTTTCTGCAGCAGGTGGGGATATTCGACATAACGATACATCATGCTTAGCGCCGTGCTTGCGGCCTTCTTCTCACAGTTCGCATGATCCATTAGCAGTACGGGTAGATTTTCTGCCGCCGCTTGAAACCAGGCAGCCGGGGTATCAACGGTTAAAAACTCTCTAACGACCTGTACAGCATCGAGGTTGCGTTGCGCGAGCACCTGGCTTTTCACGCAGGCACCTTAAAATTTCGTTCGTAATGAGCTTTGGCGCGCCGATAGCTTTCCGCATCGAGCAGCTGCATCGCGTGTAGGGTATCGAGCTCTGGCGTCGGTTGATTGCTAGGACCAGGCTGCGCAACCGCACCTGCTGACAGAGCCAGCCCCGAGCTGGCGAGGGATTGTTCTCGACGAACCATGAACCTTAGCAGTTGGTACTGGCCTTCTTTCTCGGCCAAGTCTGTTAAGCCTGCTTCGGACAATGCGGCTTGGAGCAAACCTGGCTCATCACAGACGAGTAGCGCCTCCAGAATTTCATCCCTCAGTCGCGTCAACCTCTCGCGCACAGCATCTTGCTGGGTCGCGTCATAACCATTCCACTGCACGATTTCGTGGGCAAAACGTTTGCACCCTCGACATACAAGATCGCCATAGGTTGTTGAGCAAATCCCCACACAGGGTGTTCGTTTGTTTAGCTGCATGATGCTCTCGCTGTCACTCAAGAATGGTTGTGAAGGTCCAGAACATTCGTATCGACCAAAAAGCTCAGCTCTTGTTGGCGCTTAGAGGCATCGCTCCTAGCCGCCGACAGCCTAGCAAGATAGTCCGCTCCTACGTCGCCGGTGATATATCTGCCGTCGAATGCTGAACACTCAAAGTCTTGCACGTGTGGATTACCTTCGTGACAACTCTTTTTTAGATCTTCTATGGACTGATAGATCAACCAATCGGCACCAATAATTCGCGCCACTTCTTCCTCGGTTCTCTGATGAGCGACAAATTCATCGCGAGCAGGCATATCAATGCCATAGACGTTTTGATATCGCAGTGCGGGCGCTGCACTTGCCATGTACACCTTCCGCGCTCCGGCTTCTCTGGCCAGCTGAATGATTTGAGTAATGGTCGTACCGCGCACGATGGAATCGTCGACCAGCAGCACATTCTTCCCCTTGAATTCCAAATCTATGGCATTCAGTTTCTGTCTGACAGAGTCGCGGCGCTGCTTTTGCCCGGGCATGATAAATGTTCTGCCGATATAGCGGTTCTTGACGAACCCCTCGCGAAACTTCGCGCCCAGCTCGTGGGCCATCGGCAAGGCTGCCGTCCGACCGGTGTCGGGGATTGGAATCACCACATCAATATCGTGATCGTGCTGGGAAAACTGGCCGAGGATCCTCCGCGCCAGATGTTCTCCCATTCGCAATCGACTCTTATACACAGATATGTCGTCAATAATGGAATCAGGCCGCGCAAAATACACATGCTCGAAAATACAGGGTATGAGTTCCGGGTTCGCGGCACATTGGTGACGAAAAATCTCCCCCTCGTTCGAAATGAATATCGCCTCACCCGGAGCAACGTCGTCTATGCGGGTGTAGCCGAGTATATCTAGCGCCACAGACTCAGAAGCCAGCATGTACTCTGTACCGCTCTCGGTTTCTCGACTGCCATAAACCAATGGGCGAATGCCAAAGGGATCGCGAAAACCTAACAACCCGGCACCGATCACCATGGCCACCACAGCGTAGGCGCCGCGACACCGCTGATGTACCGCGCCCACCGCCTTAAACATTTCAGTGGGTGATGGATTTATCGCATGCAGCACACCCAGCTCATTGGCCAACACGTTAAGCAACACTTCCGAATCACTGCTGGTGTTGATATGCCTTAGATCCTCAGCGAACAGATCACTCATCAATTCTTCGGTATTCGTCAAGTTGCCGTTGTGGGCAAGGGCGATACCGTAGGGGGAGTTGACGTAGAGCGGTTGGGCTTCGGCGGAGCTCGTGGATCCGGCTGTGGGGTAGCGGCATTGCCCCAGGCCCACATTGCCCTTCAGTCGCTGCATGTGTTGTGCCTGGAAGACGTCTTTGACCAGGCCGTTGTCTTTTCGCAGATAGCAGCGACGACCATCGCTGGTGACCATGCCCGCCGCGTCCTGACCACGATGTTGAAGTATGGTTAGAGCGTCGTAGATATCCTGCTTGACCTCGTTGCGGGCAACGATCCCTACTATTCCGCACATTAGGCCATTGCTTCCAAGCTACTCTTCAAAATAATCCGTATCGCCATATTCGTCTGTCAGTTCGACATCTGGCGACTCTTCGCTGGTGAAGTCAAGGTCGCTGAAATCCGGCGGCACCGGCGGGTCTTCTAAGTTTTCGCTAGCGATATCCACTACCGTCAGCACTTCATCTTCAAACTGCAGGAAGCTGTACTTCAGCTCAGAGTCGGCCCACCACTCAGTGTCAGAAAACATGCTCTGGCTCACCATGAGCAGGATCGTCACCACGATACCTCCGCGAACCGCACCAAAAGCGAACCCTAGTATTCGGTCAGTACTCGACAAACCAGAACGCGTCACCAGCTGCCCCAGTCCCCAACGAATCATGCTGGCTGCCGCCAATGTAGCGATGAGAACGGTCAAGAATGCCACGATTTGCCCGAATTGCTCCTCACCCAAGTACTCGGAGAACTCTGTCGCGACGGAAGGGCCAAACCAAATACCGAAGAGAAATGCAGCGATCCATGAAGCAAGCGAAAATGCCTCTCGGATCAGCCCGCGGGCGAGACCAACGAGCGACGAAAGCAACACGATAGCAATAATGATGTAATCCAGATGCGACATTTTTTCCGCTTGCAATGAATGCGTTAGAGCCAAGAACCCTACTGCGTCATGGCTACCACAATAGCTTCAACCCCATATATCTGGGAATACGATATGCGCTTTTCCTTCGCTAGAGTATGACTGAGCATCGGTCCCACCGCGACCCGATAGCGAATTTTTTCACCGCTTATTCCGCGCTGTTTGTATTGAGAGATAAATGCCTCTTCGCCGTCGCCGAGGAGCTGCTCCCGCAGCTTACGAGCGTTCAACTCCTCATCAAATGTGGCCAGCTGCACGGCAAAAACTTCTGTTTCTTCGCGAATCGGCAGCAATATGGGTTCGCCAAACCGGGTGCCGTTGTCGACCCAGTATCCGTCTGGGTCAACGGTCTCGCGTATGTCCTCGACCTTTTCCTGCAGTTTCGAGTCAGCAAACGCTTGGTCCATCGCCTGTTGGTCTTGCGCCATTTGAGCGATCGATGACTCCACCTCGGCGCGGGGATCTACATTTTCAAATGTTTGCGTATCCTCGAGACCTGAAGTCGAAGCGATGTCCTGTAGCGATGGCGCGGGTGCATCAAAAATCATGGGCAAAAATATCGCTGCCAAGGACAGTAAAAAAATGGTGCCGATGAGCCGATAGCGAGTGACTTCTTTCATGGTTTTATGATGCCAGCCATGTGCATTGCTCAACAGCGCTAAAGGAGCCGAATATGACAATTACATCGCCCTTTTGCGTGCGCTCATGGGCGAGCGACAGAGCCTGCTGCATGTTTTGCGCCGTCCATTCCCCCTTGCCCAAGGTTTCGGCAAGGGTACCTGCGGTCATCTCACGATCGCCGTAGCTATCGACAAATAACCAAGGCACATGCGTACCCGTGGCATCAATAACGCTCTGGTAGAAACCCTGGTGATCTTTGCCGGTCAACATTGCGCAAACAAAATAGGCAGGGCTGAGCTTTCTTGACGCCAATTCACGCAGAAAAAACCGCGCGCCGTCCGGATTATGGCAGACGTCGAGCACCCACTTTCGATCCTTGGTGCGCCGAATATCCATCCGCCCTGGTATGTACAACGTCGAACACTGGGCGATCAGCTGCAAGTCAAGCGCCACCATGTCCGCAACCGTCTCACAGGCCAACGCAATATTGTGTGGTGCGATAGCTGTCAGCGGTATTTCATACATTGAGTGGCCTTGCCTGGTCAGCTGCCAGGTGCCCTGCTCAATATCGCAAACGCTGGAGAACTCTGCCCCCCAACACCGGGGCTGCAGCGATAACGCCTCACAACGCTGCATGACGCTTGCCGGCATTTCCTGGCCTAGCACCACATGCTGCCCGCTGCGCAAGATACCTGCTTTTTCTGCGCCAATCGCGTCTCGCGTTTCACCCAAGAACGCCTGATGGTCGAGCCCGATACTGGTAATAACCGCAATGTCAGGATCGATGGCATTAAAGGCATCCAACCGCCCTCCCAGTCCGATCTCGAGAATCGCCACATCCATGTGCTCTTTTGCGATGCAGTACAGGGCAGCCAATGCACTGAACTCAAAGTAAGTCAGCGTCACATCACCGCGGGCTGAATCAATGGCCCCGAAGGCATTGCAGATCTCTTCATCGCTCGCTTCATTGCCGTGCAGACGAATGCGCTCGTTAAATCGCCAAATGTGTGGCGACAGCGTGCTACCTACGCGATATCCACCATGAAGTAGCAGGGCTTCAATCATTCTGCAGGTACTGCCCTTGCCGTTAGTGCCGGCAACCGTGATGACAGTCGGGGCGGGATTTTCGAGCTTAAGTCGATGGAGAACTCGATTAAATCGATCCAAGCCCATATCGATGACTTGGGCATGCTGTTGGCTGATGTAGTCTAGCCAGTCATCGAGCGATCGCGTATCAGCCATCGAGGCCATGACGAATTTCTGCAGTCGCCGTCTCAAGTCTTTTAGACGCAGTCATTGGATCAGCGCTATCCGACATCAACTGCACGAGTGCGCTTCCCACGACTACGCCATCGGCATGGGCACTTACCGCTGCCGCTGATTCTGCGTCCTTAATCCCAAATCCGACGCAGATGGGCACGCTGGTCAACGTTTGCAAAAAGCTCGTGCGTTCCGCCACTTCATCGACGGCAATGGCGGCGCTGCCCGTAGTTCCTTTGAGCGAAACGTAATACAGAAAGCCGCTCGCCGTCGTGACAATCTCTTTGGCGCGTTGATCCGCCGTCGTTGGCGCGATCAGCGACACCAAATCGATGCCTTCAGCAGTGAGTGTCTGGCGCAAACCAGCCGCTTCTTCTTGGGGCAGGTTCACCATGATCAACCCATCGACGCCTGCTCCCTTGGCGCGATGGGCAAAGTTTGCCATGGCAAGCACAGAATTTAGGTAACCCATGAGGATCACAGGCGTCGTGCTGTTCGAGGCACGAAACTCGACAACCATGTCGAGCACCTTGGTCAAGGTCATGCCGTTCGCAAGCGCCCGTTCATTGGCTGCCTGAATCGTTGGGCCTTCGGCTTCTGGATCCGAGAATGGAATACCCAGCTCCAAAAGATTTGCGCCCCCGGCGACCAGGCTGTGCATAACCGGCACCGTAAAATCAACGCCAGGGTCCCCTGCGGTGATAAAGGTCACCAGAGCCTTTTTGCCCTGCTCTCTTAAACGTTCAAATTCAGCTGCGATTCGGCCTTGGTTCGCAGTGCCAGCGTCCATCAGAGCGTAATTCCGTCGATGTCTGCAACGGTCAGAATGTCCTTGTCGCCGCGTCCACTCAAGTTCACCAAAATGGTTTGGTCTGCAGACATCTTCCGTGCGTTTTCGACAACCCACGCCAGCGCATGACTCGTCTCCAGGGCAGGCAGAATACCTTCTTGACGATTCAACATTCGGAAGGCTTCCATGGCTTCGTCATCTGTCGCTGCAGCATAGGTCGCGCGGCCGATATCCTTCAGGTGAGCATGCTCGGGTCCCACACCGGGATAGTCGAGACCTGCCGAAACCGAATGTGTCTCCATTACCTGACCGTCATCATCCGACATCAGGTACGAGCGATTGCCATGCAGTACACCAACCTTTCCATCATTAAGAGGGGCCGCATGCGCGCCAGTACTAACGCCACGTCCGCCGGCCTCAACACCAACCAAATCAACATCGGTGTCGTTAATAAACGGATGAAAAATACCCATCGCATTGGAGCCACCGCCTACACAGGCGACGACCACATCGGGTAGCTTGCCCACTTGCTGCAGCATTTGCGCGCGGGCTTCCTGGCCGATAATCGAAGCGAAGTCCCGCACCAGCATGGGATACGGGTGGGGGCCAGCCACAGTACCAATAATATAGTGGGTATCATCCACATTGGTCACCCAATCGCGCATGGCCTCGTTCATGGCGTCCTTTAGCGTCTTAGAACCCGACGTCACGGGTATGACGTTGGCACCCATAAGCTTCATGCGATACACGTTCAAGCTCTGGCGATGAACATCCTCCTCGCCCATGTACACATCACAAGACAAACCCAGTCTGGCTGCCACCGTGGCGGTCGCGACGCCATGTTGACCAGCACCGGTCTCCGCGATGACACGAGGCTTACCCATGCGCTTAGCCAGCAGGGCCTGCCCAATGGTATTGCATACCTTGTGTGCACCGGTGTGATTAAGGTCTTCGCGCTTCAGATAAATGGCTGCACCACCCAAGGATGCCGTCATACGCTCTGCCAAATAAAGCGGTGTGGGCCGCCCGACAAAGTGAGCGAGATCCTCGTAAAGCTCTTTTTTGAACTCTGGGTCATCTTTCAACTCGGCATAAAGCTCAGCCAAGCCGTCTAACGCGTGAGTCAATGTCTCCGCGACAAAACGCCCGCCGAATTCTCCAAAATAACCGCTATCTGTCGGTTGCGCATAGGAACGCTGTGTATTTGCTTCCAGGATTGGTTCAGCCATATTTTGCTTGCTCAATAAAAGATGTCATTTTGGCGTGATCCTTCACACCCTTTTGCCCACTCTCTACGCCCCCGGCAACATCGACACCGAAGGGTTGGGTTTGCGCAATGGCCTGCACCACATTGTCCGGGTCTAATCCCCCAGCCAGTATGAGTCGCCCGTCAATGTTGTCCGGCCATAAACTCCAGTCAAATACACGCCCCGTACCGCCCTTTAACTGCGGATCATGGGTATCCAATATCAGTCCCCAAGCGTCGGCATAGGACTCTGCCATGCCTGTAATGTCGGTGGTTGCCGTTACGCCTAGCACCTTAATGTAGGGGATCTGAAACTGCCGGCAATATTCGCGGCTTTCTTCACCGTGAAACTGCAGTACGTTCAGGCTCACCTCACTTAAAACATTCTTTACGCTGCTGGTCGATGCGTTCACGAACAGGCCAATGCGCTTAACCTCTGGGTGCCTACTTTGCAATTCGACGCATATCTCTGCAGCCCCGTTTGGGTCGATGTACCTTGGGCTGGCTTCAAAAAAGTTAAAGCCTATGGCATCCACCCCGGCCGTTGCAGCGACCAGTGCATCGTCAAGGGATGTAACGCCACAAATCTTGCACCAGGTTGTCGTTCTAGCGTTCATCAATGCTGCCCAGCATGTTGTATCGGTCTTCCCACGCGCTCCGCTGCATTCCTAGCAACGCCCAGAAATCGCGATACTACACCCAACCGTGTACTCTACAATGTGTCGATTGTCAGCGGGAGCCGTGGTACAGACTATGTCTCAATGCGCCCAGTCAGCGTCTCTGAATCAACGGAGGTAGGGGCGGATCCGGAAACTGCTGCCTGGGGTAGCTAACCTCGGCCAGATACAGGCCTTGCGCCGGCGCCGTAATACCCAGCTGCTGACGATCCTTGAGCGTGAGCAGCTCTTGGATGTAACCCCGAGACGCACCGCTGCCAACCCTGTGCAATCCAGAGGCGATGTTTCGCACCATGTGCAGCAAAAACGCGTTCGCCTCAATGTTCATGATCACCACATTGCCTTCGCGCCGAACCTCACAGCGATCCACCCGCCGCATGGGAGTCAGGGACTGACAACCGGCACCCCGGAAACTGCTGAAGTCATGCTCACCCAGCAGTGCCTGGGCCTCTGCGTGCATAGCGTTCTCATCTAGGGCGTCTGTACACCAAGCCAACTCGTTCAAAAAAGGTTGGCTTCTGCCCCGATCGTGAAATAAGTAGGTATACCGCCTTGCGACGGCATCAAAACGGGGGTGAAAGTCATCTGCAACCCGCTGCAGCCAGTCGACTTGGATAGCGTCGGGAGTGAGACCATTAACCCCGCGCAGCCACTGGGCGACCGGTCGATCGGCACTGGTCGAGAACGCCGCAACCTGCCCGGTTGCGTGCACGCCAGCATCCGTGCGCCCCGCCGCGCGCAGAAAGATTGGCTCGTTAGCAACGGTGCCAAGGGCACGCTCTAGCTCACCTTGCACCGAGGAGTGCTCCTGCTGGCGCTGCCAACCTCGAAAAGAGCCGCCATGGTACTGCACACAAAACGCAAAATAATGTCGCTGGTCGGTAGCGTCGTTGATCTCAGTCATCACCGTTTTCAATACGATCCATTATACGGCGCGCAATATCCTGCTGATCCGGTGAGCCATCGGCTATGACTTCTTGCAGCATGTCGACGGCTCCGTCGCGATCACCCATTTCTAAATACGCCTCAGCTAGCTTCAGCCGCGTCGTGAAGACATCCTCCTGGGTTTTTTCCGACTCTTCTGCTTCTTCCGCCTCTCCCACCTCATCCGGCGCTCCCCCAACCATTGGGAGAGTCTGTTCATCTTGCCCATTAGCCTGATCTGGAGATGAACCGTTGATGCTCACTGTTGGCTCGCCGCGACCGGATTCAGACTCGCCAGCTTGATTGGCCGCGCTACCAAGCACCCCTTCAAGCGCTTGCTCCTGCTCCGCCGCGCGCCGCCTGAGCAAAATAGGCACCAAGAGTGCGATGATGGCAAACCCACCAATCAGCCACATGGATCTGGACGACAAGAATGTCTCTAGCGCACGCGTAAATGCTGTGGATTCCTCCTCGCGAATCTGTTGCTCAATTTGATCAAGATCAAATGGGTCCTCCGGTAAGCCCTGCATATTGTCACTAGCAGATAAGAGCGGATCTTCCACGCTGCTTGATTTCGTCAGCAGGTCTGACGCATCTGGTGATGGCACCGAAGCCTGCACCGCAGTATCCGCGAAGCTAACGGGCTGCTCTACCGCTGGCTCCGACGGTAGCTCGGGAGTTTCGAGGCTGTCGTCCAGTGTGCTTTCTGCGATCACATTGACCGATGCGGTTTCGAATGCTTCAGGGGCAGCTTCAAGACGCGAATCGGGCTCATCCACCTCGGTGATGCGGACGCGTCCAACGGGTGGTGGCGCAGGTGCGTCACCGCGCACACCACTGCGCCAACTCGCATTCTGCTCGGCGACCTCTATTTCAGCTTGACGCCGAGGTACCGACTGAGCTTCTGTAAAATCGGGCAGGGCCAGCATCGACCAGGGCTTTAGTCCATTGATGTTGTTCCCTCGAAACGACTCGGGATTCAACTGCTGGACGGCCAGCATCTGCTGGGCATTGGTTATGTCGTCGTCTCTTGTTCGGTTCGCAATGCGCCAAAGCGTTTCGTTGGGCCGGCTGAGCAAAGTCGGACGCTGGAGACCGGTAGCGTCTAAAACCGGGATCAACACCTCTATCGGCATCAGGCTTGTCTCGCCATCCCCTGTAAAAGCCACAACAAACCGCAGGCTGGGTTCGTTCAACGGACGTGCACTGAAAATATCCAGCAGGTAGTTCTCTGCTGAATTCATACGCAGAGCAAACCGTAACGACGACAGAATTTGATAGCGGCCAATTTCGAAGGCTTCGAAGGCGCCCTGGGACGCCAATGAAACAGAGATGTCGCCCCGTAATGATGGAAGTGAGCCCACATTGATTTGAGCTCGCAGGGGATTGCCTATCTCAGAACTCGCTTGGGTCGTCAGTACGTCTGCAATATCTGACTGGGCGAGGGATGCTGGGATTATTGCGAGCAAACAAACCCCGAGCAGAATCGCGACGAACCCTGTGCGCATTTTCGTATCCGCGTTGCTCACCCTTATCGCTCCAGAATTTGCAGTGGTGCCTTTATAGCTGGTTTGCAAACGGCATTACAGGTGTGCCAGCAGCAGCTCCGCAATTTGTACGCTGTTCAACGCAGCGCCCTTGCGGACGTTGTCGGCGACTACCCACATGTTCAATCCATTGGGGTGCGATATGTCTTTGCGAAGACGGCTGACGAAAACCGGGTCGGTGCCGGCACCGTGTTCTACCGGTGTCGCCAGCTCATGATCCTCCATCAGGGTCACACCGGGGGCTTTCGCCAACAGGCGTCGAGCGTCTTCCAAGCTGATGGGTTCTCTGGTCTCGATATGGACGGCCTCGCTGTGGCCATAGAACACAGGAATGCGCACGCAGGTCGCGTTCACGGCAATACTGTCGTCCTGCAAGATTTTGCAGGTCTCCCATGCCATCTTCATTTCTTCACGGGTGTACCCGTTGTCCTGAAAAGTATCGATTTGCGGAATCGCATTGAACGCGATTTGGGCGGGCATTTTGCCTGGCTCAATCGGTTTGCCGTTGAGCAGTTTCGCCGTTTGGCCTGCTAGCTCCTCGATACCGCTGGCACCAGCTCCGGAGACCGCCTGGTAGGTCGCCACATTGATGCGAGTTATGCCCACGGCATCGTGAATGGGCTTAAGGGCCACCACCATTTGAATGGTCGAACAGTTTGGATTAGCGATGATGTTGCGCGGTGCAAAATCCGCCACGCATTCCGGGTTCACTTCGCTCACCACCAGGGGAATATCGTTGTCGTTGCGAAAGTGCGAGGTGTTATCCACGACGATGCAGCCTTGCGCTGCTGCCTTGGGTGCAAATTCTGCGGAAACCGACCCACCTGCGGAGAACAGACCAATTTGCGTATTACTAAAGTCAAACGCATCCAAGCGCTGGATCTGCACGGATTTGCCGTTGAACTGTAATCGCTTACCTTCCGAGCGAGACGATGCCAGCAGCGCAAGCTCTCCAACAGGAAAATTACGCTCCTGCAGGATGTCGATCAGGGCTTCGCCCACTGCCCCGGATGCGCCCGCTATCGCCACGTTGACTTTTTTTTCAAAACTCATCGTTTTTTTCGCGCCTATCTGATTGATCTATAAGTTCTCAATAACCAACTCGCCCATGGTGCGACAGCCCACGGCTTCATCTTGGGCGCTACCGGCGATATCCGCAGTCCGATGACCCTCGGCTAGCACCTTGGCTACCGCACGATCAACATTGTCTGCAGCCTCGGGCATATCGAGGCTATAACGAAATAACATCCCCACCGACAGGATCGTCGCCAACGGATTGGCCTTGTCTTGACCAGCAATATCAGGCGCTGTGCCGTGCACTGGCTCATACATGCCCGCGCCGCTGGCTGACAGAGAGGCTGAGGGAAGCATACCCAGGCTGCCGGTTAACATAGCCGCAACATCCGACAAGATATCGCCGAACATGTTGCCGGTAACGATAACGTCGAACTGCTTGGGTTCTCGCACCAACTGCATGGCGGCGTTATCGACGTACATATGCGACAGCTCGACGTTCGGGTAATCACCGGCAAGGCTGGTGACCACTTCCCGCCACAATTGGCTGACTTCTAAAACATTTGCTTTGTCGACACTGCACAAACGTCCATTGCGCTTACTGGCCAGATCAAACCCGACCCGGGCGATGCGCTCAATTTCATGCTCGGCGTACACCAGTGTGTTGAATCCCACGCGTTCGTTATCTCGGTTTTCCACACCCCGAGGCTCACCAAAATAGATGCCGCCGGTCAGCTCTCGCACGATCAATATATCCAAATCCGAGACCAGCTCTGACTTAAGCGACGAGGCTCCCGCTAGCGAGCTCGCCAGCAGCGCTGGTCGCAAATTAGCGAACAGACCGAGTTCTTGGCGCAGGCCGAGGAGGCCTTTTTCGGGCCGCTGAGCCGTTGGCAAATCATCCCACTTTGGCCCGCCTACCCCGCCAAGCAACACCGCATCGGCTTGCTTGGCTTTCGACAGTGTGGATTCCGTTAGCGGATTACCGCAGTCATCGATGGCTGCGCCACCCACCAAAGCCTCTTCTACGTCGATAGTGACACCCTGCTGCTGGGCGGCAACCTGCATGACCTCTACCGCCGGGGCGACCACTTCTTGCCCGATGCCATCACCGGGTAGGACCAGTACTTTCTTCACAACATTTCCTCTGCTAGCAAGGGGATTAACGATTTTGGGCCATTAAGACTGCTTCGGTCAGTCGCGGAATAGCCACGGCTGGCGCTGCCGATGGCCTGCCTCAAAGCTGCGAATAAGTTCGGCTTCCGCCAAGGTCAGGTCAATATCATCCATGCCCGTGAGCATTTTTTCTTTCAGCGCCGGATCGATCTCAAAACCATGCACATGCTCACCGTCCGTCACCGTTTGCGCGCGCAAATCGATCGACAGAGTAAGACCCGTCGCAACCCGTTTAAACAGGTCGTCGATTACCTCCGCGGGCAAGGTGATAGGCAGCACGCCATTCTTGAAGCAGTTACCAAAAAAAATGTCTGCAAAGCTCGGTGCCAGCACTGCGCGAAAACCAAATTCTTTCAATGCCCAAACCGCATGCTCGCGGGATGAGCCGCAGCCAAAGTTATCTCGGGCGATCAAAATCGACGCACCCTGGTATTCGGGCAGATTCAGCGAGAACTCGCGATTGATCTGGCGCTCGTTGGGCGTCATGCCCATGGTGCCCTGATCCAGAAAACGCCATGCATCGAAGAGATAGTCGCCAAAACCTGTGCGCTTGATCGACTTGAGATACTGCTTGGGAATAATCTGATCCGTATCTACGTTGGCACGATCCAGCGGCGCCACCAAGCCATCTAGGGTTGTAAAAGCATCCATCAGCCGGCTCCTCCTTGCTGGTGCTGGGCATTTCGAATATCCACAAAATGACCGTTTATCGCCGCCGCCGCTGCCATGGCTGGACTAACCAAGTGCGTGCGCCCACCGTAGCCTTGGCGGCCCTCAAAATTACGGTTAGAGGTGGAAGCGCAGTGCTCGCCCTCACCAAGCTGATCGGGATTCATGCCAAGGCACATGGAGCAGCCCGCCGAGCGCCATTGGAAGCCCGCGTCGATAAACTGCTGGGCGAGGCCCTCTGCTTCGGCCTGAGCCTTCACCAGGCCAGAACCTGGCACTACCAGGGCCTCGGAGACGTTGGCGGCAACCTTACCGCCGCGAATTTGCGCCGCTGCAGCACGCAGATCTTCGATCCGCGCATTGGTGCACGATCCGATAAAAATGCGACTCACGGCGATATCCGTGATTTTTTGACCCGGCTGAAGGTCCATGTACGTTAGCGCCAACTCGGTGGATTCTGCTTGAACCCCATCGTTCATGTCCTTGGGATCTGGGACGACATCGTCAATGCCGGCGACCATTTCGGGGGATGTGCCCCAGCTGACCTGGGGAGCAATGGTGCTGGCGTCGATAGTGATAGAGGCATCGAACACAGCCCCTTCGTCTGATACCAGGGTACGCCAGTAATCCTCGGCCTGATTCCACAGCTCGCCCTTGGGTGCAAACGGGCGACCGTGTATGTAGTTAATGGTGGTATCGTCTACCGCCACCAAGCCTGCTCGTGCCCCCGCCTCGATACTCATATTGCAGAGAGTCATGCGACCTTCCATGGAAAGCTGACGAATTGCCTCACCGCGATATTCGATAGTGTGCCCCGTTGCGCCCGCGGTGCCTAAACGTCCAATAATGGCCAACACCAGATCCTTGGCGGTAACGCCCTCAGATAGCGCTCCCGTAACGTTCACGGCAAAGTTCTTCGCCTTGTTTTGCACCAGACACTGGGTCGCCATCACATGTTCGACTTCCGAGGTGCCAATACCCTGGGCTAAGGCTGCGAAAGCACCGTGAGTCGAGGTATGAGAATCACCGCATACCACCGTCATACCGGGCATCGTCGCGCCTTGTTCCGGACCGACAACGTGCACGATGCCCTGGCGCGGGTCGAGAATCTCGAACTGCTGAACACCGAAGGCTTTGCAGTTCTTGTCCAATGTAACCACCTGTTCCAGGGCCACTTCGTCAGTAATGCCGTCAAATCCAAGCGCTCGAACCGAAGTTGGTACGTTGTGGTCTGGAGTCGCGAGGTTCGCATCGACTCGCCACAGCGGCCGACCCGCCAATTGCAGACCCTCAAAAGCCTGGGGGGATGTGACCTCATGCAGCAACTGTAAGTCTATATATAACAATGAGTTACCGTCGGAACGCCGACCAACTTCGTGAGCCTCCCAGACCTTGTCGTACAGCGTTTTTGGCTTAGATGACATGTCATCCCCCCTGAAATTTGCCGCAGTCTAGGCAGAGTCATGCCATAAAACAATTCGATAATTTTTATGTTTTGTATAACAAAAGGAAATACTAAGATGCTGCCGCTTGAAACGACGGATCAGCTGATGCATCTCGACGAACTCGAATCTTTCATACAAGTCGCACGCTTGGGTTCCTTTTCTGCCGCAGCCCAGCAACTGCATATCAGCCAGCCAGCCATGAGCAAACGCATACAGTCTTTAGAGCATCATCTTGGGGTCACGCTTTTCGACCGGCTGGGCAAGCGCGTAAGGCTCACCCCGGCGGGCGAACTATTGGTGGTTAAGGCCACGGCCATGCTGGATCTGTCGAAAGATATGGAACGGGATGTGGGTAACTTGGCGCAAACCGTCAGCGGACGCCTCAGTATGGCCACCTCCCACCACATTGGTCTGCATCGACTTGCGCCAGTTTTACAGCGCTTTACCCAGGACTACCCTGAGGTGGAGCTGGACATACAGTTTGAAGACTCCGAGGTAGCGCACAATCTGGTGCGCGCTGGCGATATCGAGCTGGCTGTGGTGACCCTAAATCCAGCCGGTGAGATCGAACAGCCCGATCTTAAGACCGAGACGGTTTGGGAGGATCCACTTTGTTTTGTAAACGCCAAACCCCTGCCAGAGGTGACTTCGCTGAACCAATTGGCCACCCTGCCCTGCATATTGCCAGGGCCCAATACATTCACGGGCAGAATTGTCACCGAGCGATTCGCATCCCAGGGACTGGTGCTGAATCCCGCACTCTCAACCAACTATCTCGAGACCATCAGCATGTTGGTGAGCGTGGGCGTTGGCTGGAGCGTGCTGCCGCAAACTATGACCAGTGAACTTCACCAGTTAAACCCAAATTGTGCGCCAATCAACCGAACCCTGGGCTGGGTTACCCACGCCAAACGCACCCAATCCAATAGCGCAAACGCGTTTTTACAGGTGCTTAGGAGCTATGCCTCAGATTGAGGCGGCTGCAGCCCGGCTTCCCGCCCCATCTGCCCGCGATGCCGTAGCAAATGATCCATGAGCACCAAGGCCACCATGGCCTCGGCAATAGGCGTCGCGCGTATACCCACACAGGGGTCGTGACGGCCCTTCGTGACTACTTCCACAGGGTTACCGAAGCGGTCTATGGATTGGCCGGGATTCGTCAGACTGCTCGTAGGCTTCAAAGCCATACGCAACACAATGTCTTGACCCGAGGAGATACCGCCTAAAATACCGCCAGCGTGATTGCTGGTAAAACCGTTTGGCGTCATCTCATCGCGATGCTCAGTGCCGCGCTGCTGGGCGACCTGCATGCCATCGCCGACCTCAACACCCTTCACCGCATTGATACCCATGAGCGCACCGGCAAGGTCGGCATCCAACCGAGAAAATACTGGCTCACCAAGGCCTACGGGCACGCCACTGGCCACTACCGACACCTCAGCGCCGATGGAATCGCCGTCTTTGCGGACTGCATCGATAAGCGCGGCAATCTCATCCAACATGGACGCATCCGGACAGAAAAAGGGATTGTCATCCACAATGCTGAGGTCAATGGGCTGGGGCCGCAGCGCACCGATACCGGATAAATAGCCCTGTATCGATATACCGGCATGGGAGGCTAGATACTTTTTGGCAATAGCACCCGCCGCCACGCGCATGGTGGTTTCGCGAGCCGAAGAGCGCCCCCCACCCCGGTAATCGCGCACACCGTACTTATGGTGGTAGGTGTAATCTGCATGGGCGGGGCGAAATACATCCTTAATCGCGCCGTAATCCTTACTTTTTTGATCTTCATTGCGCACCAGCAAGCCGATGGGAGTGCCGGTGGTCACGCCTTCGAACACACCCGATAGAATTTCTACCTGGTCTCCCTCGCGCCGCTGAGTGGTGTATTTGCTTTGACCAGGCTTGCGACGATCAAGATCCGGCTGAAGGTCGTCATCCGACAGCGGCAGTCCCGGCGGGCAGCCATCGACAATCGCGCCCAGAGCCAAGCCGTGGCTTTCGCCAAAGGTGGTCACGGTGAAAAGTGAACCGAAGGTATTTGCTGCCATATGCTGCTCTGTTTGTCGTAAGGCATCGCTCTAGCGCCAATCAGACAATGCTGCGCGGCTAAAGCGGCAAAAAGCATTATCGTTTTGTCGCGGCATATCCATCAAGGGAAAAACGCGCATGGGCACCATTAAGATCTGCAAGCGTACCGGGCGCAACCCTCTGATTCGGTGCGCTTTGCATGGCGGTGCCCAAGGCACCATTGGCGGCAAGCTCATAACCTCCTCCACGTTTTACCGACTCGACTACTTGTCGAGAGATGCATACATCGCTGCTATCTCTCCAGCCATCGACTGAGCATTTGAATCGTTTTGTGACAAGAGCCCTGCAACTACGCCTGCGCGGTCTTCATCAGTCCGGTTCTGACTGAGCTTCCACTTTCCCTCTATCCGCGTAACCGTAATCTGCAGCCCAACAATCGCGTTAACCAAGGTATTGGTGAAATCCGCTGGCGCATCGGCAACAGACCAAGCTTTAGCTACACCTGCCTCCTGACGATCCGTCAACTGAGAAACATGGGCCTTCAGCCATTCAGGGTCGTCAATAGCTTGCAGATGCCCATATATGTGAACTGCCGAGTAGTTCCATGTGGGCACCACGCGCGGGTCACGAGCTTTGGATGGATACCACAAGGGTGAGATATAGGCTTCCACTCCAGAAAATACTACCAGCACCTCAGAGTTTGAAGTGATGTCCCGGCAAACCGGATTCGCTTTTGCAACGTGCCCCACTTATACGCCGCTATCGTCGTTACCTGTCCATTCAAACGGGATATGGTTCGCAGACATACATCCTTGAATGTTGATTACTGAACCCCCTAGACGGCTTTGATCTTCCTACAATCGCACTAAGACAAAGTTGTCTTACATAAGTTTTCGGGTCAATGCATATCCGGGTTTCCCTCGTGGTAGCCATCTGGGGATGCCATTACTGAAAACATCAAATGATCGGAACTAGAGGCTCATGTCGGCAATGCCTCGAAGACGGGTGATCAACCCATATAAAAATAGTACTGAACTAGCCCGAATCCCATCCAACCAGTCGCGAGAAGACTCAAAATCGCGGAGATCTCAGCAAGTAGTCCACGACGTCGGAAAAGGATCGTTAGAAAGAATTGGATACAGGAGCATAAGAGTAGAGATAAGGCAAAACCGCCAATAGACCAAAATCCCCACAAAGAGGGATTCTTCCATGACAGTTGCTGCATACTCGTATTAATCTGATAAGCGGCGAAGACCAATAAGAGCCCCACCAGCGCAAAGTTGCTTAAGACGGTATAAACGACCTGCAGTGTTAACTCTTTGTGCGGCTTGATAAACCACCAGATTTTTTCCTCTGGAAGTTTTTCAATTAATTTTTGCAACACGTCGCTGCTCCTTGCGCGAACCCAACTTCGTGAATAATGACCTGTAACCCGCATAAGAAAAGCGAGAGAAAACCGGCTCGCTCAAGCGGGAGTTCGTTCTGTGAATCAGTAGAGCTACCTGTGCCCTGCAACAGGGCGCTAAGAGTTCAAAAGCTTCCAAGCCTTGACTGGAATAATTGCGGTGGCCAAACAAACACCCCTTCCCCACCATGCGGCAGTTCAAGCCACTCAATCGGCAGATCGGGGTATTTGCGCTGCATGGCTGGTGCGCTGGCACCAACCTCGCAGAGGAAGACACCATTCGGTTTAAGGTGCGCGGCCAGTTCCGGCAAAAACGCATCTACTAAGGCAAGCCCGTCTGCGCCTGCGGCGAGTCCAAGTTCCGGTTCGTGTCGGTATTCTTCCGGCAGGGTTTGCATGTCCGCAACGTTTACATAGGGCGGGTTCGTCAGAATCAAATCCCACTGTCCGGTTTCGCCAGCAAGCCATTGACAAGCATCGCCTTGAATCACTTCAACGCGCTCACCTAGGTTGTGGAGTGCCACATTCTTGCGAGCAAGGGCGGCAGCTTGCGGTTCGAGTTCAACAAGCGTCACCCTGGACATTGGATAGCGCTGAGCTGCCAAGATGCCCAAGCAGCCGACCCCAGCGCAGAGATCGACGATGCGGGTGATGCCTGGTGCTATCCAGTCGGACAGCGGTTCACCCAACAAATAGCCAATGGGCGATCTTGGTACCATGACACCGGGTTCAACAAAAAAGCGTTGGCCCATGAATTGGCATTCGCCAAGTAGATGGGCAAGTGGCGCCCGTTCGTCTACGCGCCGACCGGCGAGAGCCTTTATGCGCTCCCTTTCAGCTGACGCGACCGGCAGTCTCAGAGATGCTTCGTCGTCGGCGCAGCCCGTGATGCCAAGTACAAGATAGACGGCCTCATCCCAGGGGTTATCGGTACCGTGACCATAGCTTAACGTGGCGTTATCGAACCGCTGATAGACCGCTTCGATCATTCCACCTACGGTTGTCGGCGCCTCCTCGCTCACTGCCAACGAGACGGATCCACAAATTCAACGTCAGCCCCTTCGGTATTGCCCATCAGGGTGCTGATGACATCTGCCACGCCCTTATGCTCGAACAGTATCTGATACAGCCCGTCGACAAGGGGCATGTATACATCCAGCTCGCGACTTTTCGCGTAGACCAACCGCAGGGTATTCACTCCCTCCGCCAGTTTGCCAAGTGATTCCGATGCCTCATCTAAGGACATTCCCTTTGCGATACAGGTGCCCAGCTGGTGGTTGCGGCTTAGGGGTGATGTGCAAGTCACCATCAAATCGCCAACGCCAGCCAGCCCCAGAAAGGTAAAGGGGTTGCCGCCCATGGAGACCGCAAACCGGCTCATTTCGGCGAGAGCACGGGTGACCAGCAAGCCAATGGTGTTTTGGCCCACTTCCAAGCCTGCAGCAAGGCCGCAGACGATGGCGTATATGTTTTTTAGCGCCCCGCCAAGTTCTACCCCGTAGACATCGGCACTGGCATAAACTCGCAGGGTGTCATTGCGCATCACCTCCTGAACCAGCGTTGCATCGAGTTGGTGGTGGGTGGCGATCACCGTGCCGGCGTACTGCTGCGCGGCAATTTCCTCCGCGAGGTTTGGACCGGAGATTGCACCGACATGCTCGCTCGGTGTGAGGTCGCCAAGTAATTGGCTCATGAGTCGGAAACCGTCTGGCTCAATACCCTTGGTAGCACTGATCAGTACGTCGTCTGGGCGGATAAAGGGGGCCATCTCTCGACAAACCGAGGCGAAGCCCGCGCTGGGCACGGCAACGAAGATGAGACTCGACCCTTGAGTCGCGTGACCAAGATCTGCGGTGGGCAAGACTGCGGATTCCAGCGGATGTCCGGGCAAATATCGCAGGTTTTCGCCCGCCTGCAGAGTCTGGGCTACCTGCTCGGGGTCGCGCATCCACAGGTGTGTGGTGTAGCCGTTTCGGGCAATAATGTTGGCGATGGCGGTACCAAAATTACCCCCACCTACGATGGCGATATTCATGCAAAACACCGGTCACGGGAAGAGCCGTCATTGTGACGGCTTGTCCGTGAGATAGATACGCTACTAGGCCTCGTTTGCAGGCAGCAAATCCATCAATAGCCGATTCATGCGGGAGACATAGGTCGCGGGATCCTGCAGCGTGCCCCCCTCAGCGAGGCTGGCCTGGTCGAACAATAGCTCAACCAACTCGGCGAATCGGTCTTCATCTTGCTCCGTATCAAGTCGATGCAGCAGCGGATGCTCGGCGTTGAACTCGAAAAATGGCTTGGTCTCAGGCATGGACTGGCCACTGGCCTCTAGAATTTTACGCATTTGTATCCCCACGCCGTAGTCAGAGAGCACCAAGCATGCTGGCGAGTCAGTCAGGCGTTTGGAGGGCCGCACACCTTCGACCTTTTCCCCAATCACAGCCTGAATACGCTCAGTCAGCGGATGCTCTTCGGCATCGCTGTCCTCATTGTCCTCTTCGGGCTTGGATTCGCCGGGCAGTGTGACATCGCCGCGCATGACGTCGACAAATGGCACGCCTTCAAATTCCGACAGCGAACTCATCAGCCACTCGTCGATGCGATCAAACATCAGTAGCACTTCAACGCCTTTGTCTTTGAAAATCTCTAGGTGCGGGCTGCGGCTCGCGGTCTCATAGGTTTCGGCGCAAATGTAGTAGATGCTCTCTTGATCCTCTTTCTTGCGTTCCAAGTAATCGGCAAGGCTCGCAGTCTTGTCACTGTTGCCGCCATGGGTAGAGGCGAACCGCAGCAGCTTCATGATGGCCTGGCGATTTGCAAAGTCCTCACCGGCGCCTTCTTTGATGACTTCACCAAATTCTTTCCAGAACGCCTGATACTGCTCGGGATCCTTCTTCGCCATGTCTTCGAGCATGCTCAGCACACGTTTCGTGACCGCATTACGAATAGAGGTAACTCGTTCGTCTTGCTGCAAGATCTCGCGAGAGACATTGAGCGGCAAATCGTTGGAGTCGATGACGCCTTTGACGAAACGAAGGTATAGCGGCAAAAACTGGTCTGCATCGTCCATGATAAAGACACGCTGCACATAGAGCTTTAGGCCCTTGGGCAGTTCGCGGTTGTATAAATCGAAGGGTGCGCGCTTGGGTAAATAGAGCAAGCTGGTGTACTCGAATTTGCCCTCAACGCGGTTGTGGCTCCAGTTCAGCGGGTCCTCGAAGTCATTGGACACATGCTTATAGAACTCTTTGTATTCTTCGTCTCCTACCTCGGATCGAGACCGCGTCCAAAGCGCTTGCGCTGAGTTGACCGCTTCAAGCTCCGGCACAAACTCCTCGTCTTCCGAGGCGCCATAGCCTGGCGTGGAAAACACACGCACCGGTACACCGATATGATCGGAGTAACGAGTCACGATATGCCGAAGACGCGCATCCTCGGCGTATTCCGTTGCGTCTTCCTGAAGGTGCAGAATGACCTGTGTACCTCGAGGCAAATCTGTCGCGACGTCGAGACTGTAGGCGTCCTCGCCGCTTGAGCGCCAACGCACCCCATCGCCACCGGCGGCGCTCTGAGTGAGTACTTCGACCTCCTTAGCCACCATAAAGGCGCTGTAGAAGCCCACGCCGAACTGCCCAATAAGCTGCGAATCAGACTGTTGATCACCGGTCAGATTCGCGAGGAATTCTGCGGTACCAGATTTTGCAATGGTGCCTAGGTGAGCAATAACCTCGTCTCGCGTCATACCAATGCCATTATCCGCAATCGTCAGAGTGCCTGCGTCTTTGTCAAAGGTGATGTCGATACGAAAGTCCGCATCGTCACCCAGCAAACTCGCGTCCTCGATGGCGCGAAAGCGCAGCTTGTCGATGGCATCGGAAGCGTTAGAAATAAGCTCGCGAAGGAAGATCTCGCGGTTTGAGTAAAGCGAGTGAATCATCAGCTGTAGCAGCTGCTTCGCTTCGGTTTGAAAGTTAAGAGTTTCGGATGAACTCTGGGATTGGTTCTCGGACTGAGTATCGCTCATGCGGCGGTTTCCCCCAAACGCTGTTACGGGCTTGGATATGGGGATCAAACCGAGGATTTCAAGCGCCTCAGGGGCCTTGCACCCCTGAGACCTGAGCGATGGGTTAGCTCCAGCCGGTTACTTCGGCTAGCGCGTCACCGATTTCTGCCAAGCTGCGCACGGTGCGAACACCCGCATCCTGCAGCGCAGCAAACTTGTCGTCTGCGGTGCCCTTGCCGCCAGCGATAATGGCTCCTGCATGGCCCATGCGCTTGCCCGGAGGCGCGGTAACACCAGCTATGTAGCCAACAACAGGCTTGGTCACATTGGCCTTAATGTAGGCTGCCGCCTCTTCTTCGGCGTTACCGCCGATCTCTCCTACCATGACAATGGCTTCGGTGGCGGGATCTTGCTCAAACAGCGCCAGCACATCGATGAAATGACTGCCGGGAATCGGGTCACCGCCAATGCCCACGCATGAGCTTTGACCGAAGCCGCGATCTGTCGTTTGTTTCACCGCCTCATAAGTCAAGGTGCCCGAGCGCGAGACGATGCCAACCTTGCCCGGCAGATGGATATCGCCGGGCATGATGCCTATTTTGCACTCTCCCGGTGTGATCACGCCGGGGCAGTTTGGGCCGATCATGCGCGCACCGCTTTGTTCGAGGCGCGCTTTTACCGCGAGCATGTCTAGTGTGGGAATGCCTTCGGTAATGCAGACGATCAGCTCAATACCCGCGTTTAGCGCCTCCAGAATCGAGTCTTTACAGAAACTCGCCGGTACGTAAATGACGCTCGCGGTTGCCCCAGTGGCCGCAACGGCATCAGAAACCGTATCGAAAACCGGCAGTCCAAGGTGTGTCGTACCGCCCTTACCTGGCGTGACGCCGCCGACAAGTTGGGTACCGTAGGCCAGTGCCTGTTCGCTGTGCAATGTGCCCTGAGAGCCGGTAAACCCCTGACAAATTACCTTGGTGTCTTTGTTGATCAAAATACTCATGCTTGACCTCCAGCCGCAGCTACCGCTTTTTCAACGGCGTCTACCAGCGATTCGCCGGGGATTATATTCAGGCCGCTGTCTGCTAACGTCTGCCGACCCAGTGCGGAGTTGTTGCCTTCAAAACGCACGACCACAGGCACTTCAACACCCACCTCTTGCACGGCGCCGATAATGCCCTCGGCGATGGTGGCGCAGCTAACGATGCCGCCAAAAATATTGATCAGCACAGCCTTTACCGCTGAATCAGACAGTATGATCTTGAAAGCCTCAGCAACCGCTTCCTTGGTAGCGCCGCCGCCAACGTCAAGGAAATTCGCAGGATTACCGCCATGCAGCTTAACCAGGTCCATGGTGCCCATGGCCAGACCCGCACCATTGACCATGCAGCCAATATTGCCTTCCAGGGCGACGTAGTTGAGGCTGAATTCTGCGGCTTGAGCTTCACGCTCGTCTTCCTGACTTGGATCATTCATCTCGGCAATCGCTGGCTGGCGATACAGTGCGTTGCCGTCGATATTGATCTTTGCGTCGAGGCAGTGAATGTCGCCGTCGGTGGTGACGACGAGTGGATTGATTTCAAGTAGCGAGCAATCTGATTCCTCAAAAAGCTTTGCTAAGCCCATGAAAAGGTTCGCAAACTGACGTATCTGCTGTCCCTCTAATCCAAGCTTGAAAGCCAGCTCTCGGCCTTGATAAGGTTGTGCGCCCACTGCCGGATCAATGGTCGCTCGTAGAATTTTTTCCGGCGTTTCTTCCGCAACTTGCTCAATTTCTACGCCACCTTCTGTGGATGCCATGAACACGATGCGGCGGCTACCGCGATCGATCACCGCACTGAGGTAAAGCTCGCGGTCGATATCGGTGCAGCTTTCGACATAGATTTTACTGACCGGTTGGCCGTGCTCGTCGGTTTGAATGGTGACCAGATTTTTACCAATCCACTGATCAGCAAATGCGCGAATGTCGTCGAGAGAATCCGCGAGCTTAACGCCGCCTGCCTTACCTCGCCCGCCGGCATGAACCTGCACTTTGACTACCCAGCGCTCGCCGCCAATTTTTTGCGCGGCCTCAACGGCTTCGTCGGCGGTATCTACCGCATACCCCTCAGACACAGGCAAGCCGTACTGTGCGAACAGGCTCTTGGCCTGATACTCGTGTAGATTCATGGCGCGTTTTCTCTCCCTTTGATCACATCAACGAATGATGCGGTTGATTATGTGTTACTACCGTTTCACCCGATTGACGGTATGGATGGCATGACCGCGGGCACTCAAAGCCGCCTCATGCATCCCTTCAGACAACGTCGGGTGGGCAAACATGATCAGGCCTAAGTCCTCTGCCGAGGCACTGAACTCCATGCTGATGACTGCTTGGGCGATCAGTTCAGAGGCCTGAGCGCCGATTACATGGACACCTAAAATACGATCTGTCTCGCTGTCGGCAATAACCCGGATCATGCCTTCACTCTCGCCAGCAGCCAGCGCACGGCCATTCGCCGCGTAAGGAAAGCTACCCACATTGAAGTCTTCGCCATCGCCCTTGAGCTGCTGTTCGGTTTTACCTACCCACGCGATTTCGGGGTGGGTATAAATCACGCTGGGCACAGTGTCGTAGTTGACGAGTGGCTTGTGGCCGGCAATGCGTTCCGCCACCATGATGCCCTCTTCCATCCCCTTGTGAGCCAGCATAGGGCCGCGTACCACATCACCAACGGCGTATACATTTGTAGCGTCGGTAGCGCATAGGTCGTTCACATACAGAAACCCGCGCTCGTCGAGATTCACGCCCGAATCCGGTGCGAGCAGGCCCTCGGTATAGGGTCGACGACCAACCGAAACAATGAGTTTATCCACTTCTATGGTGTGCTCACCCTCTTTGTCTTGATAGGTGACGCATACATGCTTGTTTTTACCGGTGCCCTTGATCTCGGTGCCCGTCACCCGCGCGCCCATACGAATATCCAGACCTTGTTTGGTCAAAATACGCTTGGCGTCGCGCGAAATACGGTGATCGGCCATGGGCAAAAATTCGTCCATGGCTTCAAGCACAATGGCTTCAGAGCCGAGCCGGTTCCAGACGCTACCCAGCTCCAGACCAATCACACCCGCACCAATGACGCCAAGCCGCTTCGGGGCTTGCTTGAATTCCAGCGCGCCGGTGGAATCGACGATGATGTCGTCGGTAAGAGGCGCTGGTGGAATTTCAACTGGCACAGAGCCCGGCGCCAAAATGACGTGCTCGGCCTGCAGCATTTGCTCCTCGCCGCCGTGAGGTGTGAAACCTACCTGGCGGTTCGCATAGAGACGACCCTTACCCGCCAAGGCAGTCACGCCATTACCCTCGAATAACGCGGCAACGCCTCCTGTTAGGCCGGCAACGACTTCATCTTTGCGCTCGATCATACGCGGTACATCAGCGCTAACTTTGCCGGTTTTAATGCCCAGATCCGCAAACTCATGCTGTGCCTCCACAAACTTATGGGAAGCATCGAGCAAGGCCTTGGAGGGTATGCAGCCCCAGTTCAAACAGGTACCACCCAGTACGGGCTTGTCGTTTTTATCCAGCATCATATTGATGCAGGCCGTATTCATGCCCAGCTGGGCAGCTCGTATGGCGGCGTGGTAACCCGCAGGTCCACCGCCGATAACAATTACGTCGTAGGAATCACTCATTTACAGTTCCAACAATATTCGCGCTGGGTCTTCCAGCATGCCTTTGATCGCCACCAAAAACTGTACCGCTTCGCGCCCGTCGATCAATCGGTGATCGTAAGATAGGGCCAGATACATCATTGGCCGAATCACAATTTCACCATCAACCACGACCGCACGCTCTTGAATGTTGTGCATGCCCAGCACACCAGTCTGCGGTGGGTTCAAAATCGGCGTCGACATCATCGAGCCAAAAATGCCGCCGTTAGAGATGGTAAACGTACCGCCGGCCATGTCTTCCAGCCCAAGTTTACCGGACCGTGCTTTCTCGCCGTAGGCCATGATCTGATCTTCAATTTGCGCGAGCCCCAGGGCGTCCGCATCGCGGACTACCGGCACCACCAGTCCACGCTCTGTGGAGACGGCGACGCCGATATCATAGTAACCGTGATAAACAATATCGTTACCGTCTATGCTGGCGTTCACTGAGGGGAAACGCTTAAGCGCTTCGGTTGCCGCGCGCACAAAAAACGACATAAAGCCAAGTTTGGTGCCGTTGTGCGCCGCCTGAAATTCGGTTTGATAACGTTTGCGCAGCTGCATGATGGGCTGCATATCGACCTCGTTAAACGTGGTCAGCATGGCGGCGTTTTGCTGAGCCTCGA
>CACMHG010000021.1 GCA_902613475.1 K189A clade bacterium | reverse complement strand
GTCGCGCCGAGGTATTGGCAATACTGACCGCGCCGGGTGAGCCTTTTGAGCTCGTCGCGAGCACCGTGTATGGACGTGAGTGCCGATTTTTCAAACACGCGCCGGAAACACTGCGCGACTTATTTGCTGACAACGTCAGCGATCTCGACTTCTTAGTCTATGAGGACGAGCGCCTGACGTTCGCCGAGGCTTACTTGAAGTCAGCGCAAATTGCCCAGCTGTTGGTTCGCCAGTGCGGTATCACCAAGGGCGATCGTGTCGCGATTTCCATGCGCAACTACCCGGAATGGGTGTTGTCCTTTATGGCCGTCACCTCCATTGGTGGTATCGCTGTAGCCATGAATTCGCTTTGGCGACCTGACGAGATGGCCTACGGCCTGATCGACAGCGGTGCCAAGGTGCTATTGGCCGACGACGAACGATTGTCGCGTTTTGCGCAAATCGAAAATATCCCAGAGACCCATGTCGACGTGCAAACGATTGCCATCCGCACCAGTGCATTCCCGGGCAGTCCGGAACTGAGCCTACTATTGGATGAACAGGCGGATGAGCACGGTGTGCTCGATATGCCCCAGCAGCGCCCGGAGGCAGAGGACGATGCCACAATTTTGTATACGTCTGGTTCGACGGGCCATCCCAAGGGGGTGGTCTCCTGCCATAAGAATATCTTAGCTGCGCTTATGAGCTGGGAGCTGGATCAAACCTCGGCGATTGCCATGCTGCCTGAAGCACCTCCGCCGCCGCCTCAGCAAGCTGCCACACTACTCGCGGTGCCCCTGTTTCATGCGACGGGTTCCCATGCGGTGTATCTGGCGAGCTATCGCAGTCAGCGCAAAATCGTCTCCATGTATAAGTGGGATGCAGCCCTAGCTGCTCAGTTGATCGAAGTTGAAAAGATCAGTTCCTTTATCGCCCCGGCAGCCATGACCGGTGACCTAGTCCTGGAGGCGGCGCGGACCCAGCGCGATCTGAGTACCCTTGCCTCGGTAGGCGGTGGCGGCGCACCCCGTGCACCGGAGCAGGTGCGCAGCATTGAAAAGACTTTCGCCAACGCCCTGCCCGGCACTGGCTGGGGTATGACGGAGACCAATGCCATTGGCACGGGCATTGGCGGTATGGATTATCTCGAGCACCCAGAAAGTTCCGGCCGCTGCAGTGCCGTGATGGAACTAAAAGTCATAGACGATCAAGGCAACGCACTAGCTGCGGGCGAGCGCGGCGAACTGCTTATTCGCGGAGCCGCAGTGTTCCGCGGCTACTGGAACCGCCCAGATGCTAATGAGGAAACCTTCCTGCCCGGCGGCTGGATGCGCACCGGCGATGTGGCCTACTTAGACGATGAGGATTATCTCTACATCGTCGACCGAATCAAAGACCTGGTCATTCGCGGCGGCGAGAACATTGGCTGCGGCGAGGTAGAAGCCGCCCTGCTGGAACACCCCCTGGTACAAGAGGCATCGGTTTATGCCGTACCCGACCAGAGACTGGGCGAAGAAGTAGGCACCACACTCTATGTCTCTTCGAGCGTCACCGAGAGTGAGCTATCCGGCTTTCTGCAAGAACGGCTGGCCAAGTTCAAAATTCCACGCTACATCCATCAGCAACAGACACCCCTGCCTCGTACTGCTTCGGGGAAAATTCTCAAACGCGATTTGCGCGAAGAGGCCTGCCAGCGACTTGGTCTAGCCCAGTGAGAGCCGTCGTGTTGATACTGGCTTGCTGGCTAATCGTCGCCTGCGGCCAAGAAGCACCTCCAAAAGCAAAGGTGACCATGAGCCAAGCACTGATAAAGGAAACCCAGTCCGGTCATTTGCAGGGCTTATGGGCAAACGAGCAGGAAGGCATACAGGTCTTTCGCGGCGTACCCTTCGCGCAGCCGCCGGTGGGCGATCTGCGGTGGCGACCGCCGGTGCCCGTGGAGCCCTGGGAGGATGTCAAGAGCGCAGAACGCTTTGGCCCCGCCTGCTACCAAGCCTTTAGCGAAGACGCCTTTGTATGGAGTCGAGGACAATTTGAGCGCAGCGAAGACTGTCTGTACCTGAATATTTGGGCTAAGGCTGAGACTACGGCTCCCCTGCCAGTAATGGTGTGGTTTCATGGTGGCGCGCATACCGGCGGCTTTGCCCATGTTGAGCTTTTTGACGGAACAGCCTTGGCACGCAAAGACGTTCTGCTGGTTACCGTTAACTACCGCCTTGGGCCTTGGGGGTTTTTAGCGCACCCGGCGCTGAGCGCTGAATCCGACAAAGACAGTAGCGGCAACTATGGGCTGCTGGACAAAATAGCCGCCCTGCAGTGGATACAGGACAATATTGAAGCCTTTGGTGGCGATGCCTCCAATGTCACTATTTTTGGCCAATCCGCAGGGTCGATGAGCGTCTGCGCGCTGATGGCATCACCCTTGGCAGAGGGGCTTTTTCACAAGGCCATTGGCCAGTCCGCGGCCTGTTTTAACCGCTATACCCGGGACCCTAACGGCGCGGCCCGGGGCAGCAAATTCGCTAATTTCCTGTTACCGGATCAAGCACAGATCAGCGCTGAGGATCTGCGTTTTATTGACTCGGACCAGCTCTTGAGAGCGGCCACGGATAGCGGCTGGGATCGCGGTGGCGGGCTAATCGCCGTCGACGGCTGGGTCTTGCCTGAAGCACCGCAGACCACGTTCGCCAAGGGCAAACAAGCCAAGATCCCGGTGCTGCTTGGCTCCCTGGACAACGAAGGCATTGAGCTTCTGCCGCTAAATGAGGGTCTCACCGAGTCCCAGTTCGATGCCTACCTAGACAAACGCTTTGACGGGCTGGCGGCATCGATCAAACAGGCCTACGAAGCAGAAAGGCTGATCAGTCCTGGGCTTGCCCAGCGCAGTATTGAAACAGATCTTTTCATGGCGCTGCCCATGCGCCAATGGGCGGCCTATCAAGCGGCCATTGGCATGCCGAGTTACCTGTATTTTATGGACTACGTGCCGCCAGCCTATCAAATCTACCGTGCCGATCAGCCAAATCTCGACCTGCCTGGCGGACCGCGAAGCGCAGGGGCCTATCATTCTGGTGATCTTGCCTTTGTCTTTAACAATGTCGGCAAAACCGGTGACTTCTGGAACGAGGACGACCTTACGATGGCAAATCGAATCAGCGATTACTGGACCGGTTTTGCCAAAACAGGCGATCCGAATCGGCGCGACCAACCAACATGGGAGACGTATGCAGCGTCGACCCATAACACCATGATGCTGAATTTAACCGGCGAACAAACACCCGGCGCACTGCGCGAGAAAGTTGATTTGCTCGCCACTGCCATGACCGCTCTAAACAAAAATAAGAATTAACGCGAACCGTTGGCCCCAAGGTGCCCAATAGAACTGATAACTGAAAGCCAGCACGGTAAACTCACGACATGAGCAAAACGATAGACCCAACCAGCGACGACAAGCTGACTTTTGAAGAGGCCATGGCAGAACTCGACGAACTTGTCTCGCGTATGGAAGACGGCGAGCTTAGCCTCGATGAATCGCTGAAGGCCTTTGAACGTGGCGTCATGCTCACCCGCAAATGCCAAGAAGCACTAAGCCAAGCCGAGCTGCGCGTGAAAACCCTCACGGACGCTGACACCTTGGAAGACCTGAGTTCAGGGAACGAATGAGCGACCTCTTCGCAGGCGTTAGAGACGACATTGCTGACGCCCTAGACGCACTGCTTCCGACACATTCAGACATCGCCCAGCCCATGGTTGACGCCATGCGTCATGCGGTCTTAGGTGGCGGTAAGCGCATGCGTCCGCTGATGGCTTGCGCTGCCTGCGAGGCGTTTAGCGGCAGCTTCAAAGCGGCACTGCCAGCGGCCTGCGGGCTTGAGTTCATTCACGCCTATTCCCTGATCCACGACGATCTACCGGCCATGGACGACGACGAGTTACGCCACGGTCAGGCTGCGACCCATGTTGCCTTTGGCGAGGCTAACGCAATTTTGGCTGGAGACAGCCTGCATTCACTGGCTTTCCAATCACTCGCTGAGGCACCGGGACTGAGTCAGGCGGCCAAGCTGCGCTGTATCACCCTTCTGTCTACCGCAGCAGGATGGCCGGGCATGGCTGGCGGTCAGTGCCTGGATATCGCCGCGGAGGGCGAGAATCTATCGCTAGCGCGCCTTGAAGCACTGCACAGCGCGAAGACCGGGGCTTTGATCGAAGCATCCTTAATGATCGGTGCCTATTGTGCGGAAGTCGAACCCGACGATCCAAGGCTGGCCCTGCTGCGCACATTTGGTCAGCGTATCGGCCTGGCCTTTCAAATAGTCGATGACATTCTCGACGTAACCGAAAGTTCGCAAACCCTGGGCAAGCCTGCTGGCTCCGATGATGCTTTAAACAAGAACACGTTCCCAAAACTGATGGGGCTAGAGGGTGCTCAGCAGCGTGCAGACGCCTTGCTGACTCAGGCGCTGGCCTTGCTAGAGGAAGCTGACCTAGCCACAGAGCTGCTGACAAACTTAGCGGAGCGCTCCGTTAAACGCCGTCATTAAGGCGATTAACTCGGCCAGTAGGCGGCCATTGGTGCAAGCAATGCTGCGCAAAGTGCGCCAGCCAGCAGATCATCTGCCATTATACCCAGTCCGCTATGCAGTTTACGGTCAAGCAGACCAATGGGTCCGGGCTTGAAAATATCGGCAAGGCGAAATAGCACGAAGGCTGCGAGCGCCCAGCCAAGGGATTGCGGCAGCCAAACCAGTGCCAACCACATACCGGCCACCTCATCCGCCACGATTTGCGGCTCGTCCTTAACGCCTAGGCGTGCGACAACGCCATTGCATAGCCGCCAGCTCAACAAGAAATAGGCAGCAACAATGCCGAGCTGGATTTGCCAGGTTAGCGAACTTAGCAAGAACCACCAAAACACCAAGGCACCCAGCGAACCCCAGGTACCCGGCCCGGGACGCAGAAAGCCCAGTCCTGCTGCAGTCAGCCACAGCACCGAGGGTTGCATCAGATGGCGCGGTGTCAACATGCTCTATCGTTCCCCACCAAAGTGATCAAAACCCTTGGGGGCTAGCGGTACGCTATCCAAAGTTAGGCCCGATTCTGCGGTCAGCACGCCAATTGGATAGGTACCGGGCAGGGGTTCGTCACTGGCTATCAACAGTTCGTAGTCGTCCCCGCCAAATAAGGCGTCTTCCAGGGTGGCGCCTTCGGCGATGGGAATGGACGAAGACTGCAGCGACGCGCCGCAGCCACTGGCTGTGCAGAGGTGGCCTAGGTCTTGGCTAAGCCCATCGGAAATATCCAGGCCTGCGGTCGCTGACATGATCATCGCGAGTGCATCGAAGCGAGCTTGCGGTCGATAGTAGGCGCGCTGCAAAGGCGTTAATGCTCCAGAATCCGCCGGCACCATCTGGCCCCTGCGCACACAGGCTGCCGCCGCGCCAAGAGCACCTGTCACGGCTAGTCTTTGACCGGGTAGCCCCCCTGATCGTCGCAATATCTGTTGGGGCGCTACCTCGCCATGGACGCTGACGGCAATGTTCAGTGGACCCCGGGTCAAGTTCCCGCCACAGACATATATCCCAAGCTCCCGGGCGGCGTCGGCCATGCCGCGGGCAAGCAAGACCACCCAGTCCGCACCCAAGGCGAGCTGCGGTTTATCAATCGACAACGATACCAAACAGTATCTGGGCACCCCGCGCATTGCCGCAAGATCAGAAAACGACACCATCAGCGCCCGATATCCAATCAGTTCTGGCGGTGCCTCGGCAGGAAAGTGCACATCTGGCAGCAGTGTGTCGATGGAGGCGATCTGTGCAAAGTTTGGCGTCGTGGAAATGACTGCGGCATCGTCACCTGGACCCAAGGAAATCCATTCGCCTGCGGCCCGATCACCCAATCCCCGGGTGATGGCATCGATTAACGCAAATTCGTTGCGCATCGAAGTTAGCGGCTCTGGTTCGCCGCGACTTCGATGCTGCGCACATCTTGGGCAAGACGATCCAGCACCCCATTGACGTACTTATGGGCGTCTTGCGCACCAAAGGTCTTGGTGAGTTCAACATATTCGTTGATCACCACGGAATACGGCACATCAATGCGATGATTCAGCTCGGTTGCCGCAAGACGAAGAATGCCGCGTTCCACTAGGTCTAGGTGCTCTGCCGATCGGTCCAGCAATGGCGCCAGCTGGGCGTCGAGTGTTTGGTGATGACGTACCATGAGCGAAAGGATATCGGCGAAAAATTCGGCGTCGGCTTTATCTAGGGCTTTTTCACCAAACTCCTTTCGCAGCTGCAGCACCTCGGTTTGGCTCACCTGCCACTGATAAGCCGCCTGGGCCAGCGCCCGACGTGCCTTACGGCGGGCCCACATATGGGTTTTGTTTTTCGGGGCGGTGTTTTCTTCGGACATGAGATTCCTGTTTCGGCTTCAGCGCAGACTACTGCGCGGGCTGCAACCGTAGCTGCAAATCCTCGGCGATCATACGGTGTTCTACGACTTTTGCCCGATGGGCTGCGGCCAACTGGGACAGTGCAAAATCGGCGAGGGATAGGCTCGCGCTGCCCATGGCCATGGGCGCGATAAAGCAAACCCATTCATCCCACAGGGGTATCTCATGCCGGGGGTGCAGAAAACTGCCAAGGATCTTGGGGCCTGCCTCCACCAACACATTGTTGCAGCCGCGCTCTGCCAAGGCCTCGAGTAGACCCGTTAAATTGCGAGGGCCGCCAGCCAAGGCAAGGTACTCTACGGTACCCGGTGTCTGCTGCCCATAGCGCGCGTCTTGATCGAGTCCGTGTACAACCAAGGTGCCGTCGCTGAAGATCTGACGATTTGGTGGTGTGCGTAGGCCGCTATCCAGCACCACCCGCAGAGGTTGTTTAAGGGGCTTCGCTAAGAGCTCTTCATCACGCACATTGAGCTGTGGATCATCTGCGGCCACAGTGCCTGCGCCGGTAATGACCGCATCGCTTTGGGCGCGCAATCGCTGTACTTGGCGTCGCGCTGCTGCTCCAGTAATCCACTGGCTTTCACCGTTTTCCAATGCGACGGCTCCGTCCAGGCTGCTGGCGGACTTCAGCACCACCCGGGGACGCTTACGGGTAATTCTCGACACGAAGCCTGCAATCATCTGGCGCGCTGCAGGCAGATCAAACTCGGTAACCTGGATACCTGCATGACGCAGCATCTGGCAGCCCTTGCCCGCAACTTGGGGGTGAGGATCCTGGGTTGCTACCACCACCCGGGCAACCCGGGCATCAATCAGAGCCTGCGCGCAGGCCGGTGTGCGGCCTACGAAGGCACAGGGTTCCAGGGTGACATAGACAGTGGCCCCTGTGACCGAATGACCTGCATCTGCTAACGCATTCACTTCAGCGTGCGCGTGTCCGGCTTGCAGGTGAAAACCCCGACCGATGACCTTACCGTCTCGAGCGATAATGCAGCCTACCGGCGGATTCGGCGCGCAGCTGTTGCGGCCCAGGGCAGCAAGCTCCAGAGCAGCCTGAAGAAACAAAATATCTGAATGGCGTGACATGGTTACAGCCGCTATCGCTCAGGCGTTTCCGGGCTTTCGGCTGTTCGCCAACTTGTTGATTTCAGCAGCAAACTCGCTGATGTCCTGAAAGTCTCGGTATACCGAGGCAAAACGAACGTAGGCAACAGGGTCCAGGGCGCGCAGCTCTGCCATAACCGCTTCGCCCACCTGCAGCGCCGGAAGCTCGCGTTCTCCGGTCGAGCGCAATTTGTGCTTGATATGGTTCACGGCGGTTTCAATCTCGTTAACGCTGACCGGCCGTTTCTCTAGGGCCTTTGACAGCCCGTAACGCAGCTTCTCCTCATCGAAGGGTTCACGGCGTCCATCCCGTTTAATCAGATGCGGCATGACGAGTTCGGCGGTTTCAAAGGTTGTGAAGCGCTCGCCACAGCTCAGGCACTCACGTCGGCGTCTCACCGAATCGCCTTCGGCCACCAGTCGGGAGTCGATCACCTTGGTATCAAGATCGCCGCAAAAAGGACAGTGCATGTATCTGGCTCCCAAAAGACGGGTGCCCTTACCCGTCCTCAGCTCATTTAAGCCCCTTTAGGATACACCGGGAAGCGCTGGCAGAGTGCAACTACCTTGGCCTGCACAGCCTTGTTAGTCGCCTCATTTTCGATGTCATCGAGAATGTCTGCGATCCAGCCGGCAAGCTGCAAACATTCAGCTTCTTTAAAGCCGCGCCGCGTTACCGCAGGCGAGCCTATGCGAATACCGCTGGTAACAAAGGGCGAGCGGGGGTCATTCGGTACGGCATTTTTATTGACCGTAATATTGGCCGCGCCAAGGGCGGCATCCGCCGCCTTTCCCGTGATGTCTTTATCGACAAGGTCGAGCAAAAACAGATGGTTGTCGGTACCGCCGGAAACGATAGAGTAGCCACGCTCCACCAGTCCTTGGGCAATTGCTCGGGCGTTGGCCAGGGTCTGGGTTTGATATTCTTTGAACTCTGGCGTCATGGCCTCTTTGAAGGCCACCGCCTTAGCAGCGATCACATGCATCAGCGGCCCACCCTGGCTTCCGGGAAAAAGCGCTGAGTTAAGCTTCTTTTCGATCTCAGGATTCGAACGCGCCAGAATGATGCCGCCTCGAGGACCGCACAGCGTCTTGTGGGTTGTAGAGGTCACAACGTCTGCATGGGGAACTGGGTTGGGGTATTCGCCGGCAGCCACGAGACCGGCAACATGGGCCATGTCGACCAATAGATAGGCGCCAACGGAATCAGCAATTTCTCGAAACTTTTGCCAGTCCAGCCTTCTCGAATAAGCGGAGAAGCCCGCGACAATCATTTTGGGCTGGTGTTCTTGAGCCAGCCGCGCGGTGTCGTCGTAGTCGACCTCGCCAGTGGCGGTATCGATACCGTACTGCACCGGGTTGTACAGCTTGCCAGAAAAATTCACCGCCGCGCCGTGGGTCAGGTGACCGCCATCGGCCAGACTCATGCCGAGAACCGTGTCGCCCCCTTCCAGCAGGGCAAGATAAACCGCAGCGTTGGCCTGGGACCCTGAATGCGGCTGCACGTTGGCAAAGTCTGCGCCAAATAAGGCTTTTGCCCGCTCGATCGCCAGCACCTCGGCCTTATCCACATGCTCACAGCCACCGTAGTATCGTTTACCGGGATAACCCTCTGCGTACTTATTGGTGAGGACGCTGCCCTGAGCCTCCATGGAGCGCGGGCTGGCGTAATTTTCAGAAGCGATCAGCTCGATATGCTCTTCCTGCCTGCGGGTTTCGGCGTTGATGACTTCAGCCAGCTCCGCATCGAACTCGGCAATGGATTCGTTTCCTACAAACATGGGCACTCTCGTATGGATTTTCGGCTTTGCCGAGAAGCTCGCAAGTATAAACCAAGAAGGGATCGAGGCGTCCTGAAAGAACTGTGACTTTTGCTAAAACACCGCTCATGGCTTGGATCGCTGCTGGTTTGAAGGGCTAAAAATATGAGGAAATCGCAACGCTCCTCGCATAAAGGTTGCACGTCACCGTATACTGCGCGGCTTTAGCCTTCAGGAGTACTCATGGCGCAATACGTGTACACCATGCAAGGGGTCACCAAGGTGGTGCCGCCGCAACGAACCATTTTGCAAAACATTAATCTGTCGTTTTTTCCCGGCGCGAAAATTGGCGTGCTTGGGTTAAACGGCTCAGGCAAATCCAGCCTGCTGCGCATTATGGCTGGCCAGGACAGCGAGATTGACGGCGAGGCCCGGGCGCAAAAGGACATTCGCGTGGGCTACCTGCCCCAAGAGCCTGCGCTGAACGATGACCTCGATGTGCGCGGCAATGTTGAGCTTGGCGTCGCCGAGGTGATGAATATTCTCAATGAATACAACGAAATTTCTGATCGCTTTGCCGAGCCCATGGACGATGACGAGATGGCTAAATTGCTCGACCGTCAGGGCGATCTCGCAACTCAGATCGATGCGGTAGAGGGCTGGGAGATTGACCGTACGTTGGATATTGCGGCAGATGCGCTGCGCCTGCCGGCTTGGGAAACACCTGTCGCTAGTCTGTCCGGTGGTGAACGCCGTCGCGTCGCCCTGTGCGCGCTGCTGCTGTCAAAGCCTGACATGTTGTTGCTCGATGAGCCCACCAACCACCTAGACGCCGAAAGCGTTTCCTGGCTGGAGCGATTCCTGGATGAGTATCCTGGAACCGTGGTGGCGGTGACTCACGATCGCTACTTCCTAGACAACGTGGCCAGCTGGATTTTAGAGCTAGACCGCGGCCGCGGTCTGCCCTATGAGGGTAATTACTCCACATGGCTAGAAGCCAAGGAAAAGCGCCTTGAGCAAGAAGCCTCTACGGACGAAGCACGCCAGCGCACCATTAAGTCTGAGCTGGAATGGGTGCGCTCAAACCCCAAGGCACGACAGGCTAAGAGCAAGTCGCGGATGGCGCGCTTTGAGGAGTTGGTTGCAGAAGAGGGCGAGGCCCGACGCGAGACCACCGAGCTTTTTATTCCCACGGGTGAGCGCTTGGGTGAAAAGGTGATTGAGATCAACAATCTTTCCAAGGGCTTCCGCGACCGTCTGCTGATCGACGACTTCAGCGCAATCATTCCGCGAGGTGCCATCGTGGGCATCATCGGCGGTAACGGTGCCGGTAAATCGACCTTCTTCAAAATGCTAACCGGGCAGGAGCAGCCGGATTCCGGCAGCATCGACAAGGGCGCGACCGTCGAACTCGCCTACGTCGATCAAAGCCGCGATGCCTTGGCCGACGACAAGACCGTTTGGGAAGAGATATCCGACGGCCTCGACATCATTCGCGTGGGTAAACACGAAATTGCCAGCCGCCAGTATTGTGGTCGGTTTAACTTCAAGGGCACAGACCAGCAAAAGTTCGTCGGCACCCTGTCCGGGGGAGAGCGCAACCGCGTGCACCTGGCCAAGCTTCTGCGACGCGGCGCCAATGTGCTGTTGCTTGACGAGCCTACTAACGATCTGGATGTAGAAACTTTGCGCGCCTTGGAAGAAGCACTGCTGTCCTACGCTGGTACGGCACTGGTGATCTCCCACGACCGCTGGTTCTTAGATCGCGTCGCCACCCACATCATCGCCTTTACCGGCGACAGTGATGTGACCTTCTTTGAGGGCAATTACACCGAGTACGAGGCAGATCGCAAGAAACGTTTGGGTGATGCTCAGCCAACGAGGGTCAAGTACAAGCCAATACACCGATGAATATTCTGGGTGCCTTTTTGGCATCCAGGAATATCCGGCATTCGCGCTAAAGAGACTGCAGCACCTCGAGTGCCGCAGCTAGGGTCTTGACCCCGTGCACCTGCATCTTGCCTACCGCCTCCTTGGGCCTGTTGGCAAAGGGTACGATCGCGTACTTAAAGCCATGCTTTGCTGCTTCGCGCAGGCGCTCTTGACCGTTGGCCACCGGCCGCAGCTCTCCGGTTAAACCTAGCTCACCAAAGACGATCAGCTCCCGGGGTAGCACCCGATCACGGAACGATCCCAGCACGGCAAGTAGCAGTGCAAGGTCAGCCCCAGTCTCGGTGATACGCACACCGCCAACCACGTTGGCAAATACATCTTGGTCGCCCAGCGCGATGCCACAGTGCCGATGCAGTACCGCTAAGTGCATGGCCAAACGCTGCTGATCGAGGCCTACAGCCACCCGCTTCGGGTGGCCAGCCGCCACATCATCGACTAAGGCCTGCAGCTCCACCAGGAGCGGCCGGGTGCCCTCCCAAGTAACCGTGGTGATACTGCCGGGAGAATCCACATCACCACGCTGCAAAAATATGGCGGACGGGTTTGCGACTTCTTTCATGCCCAGATCGGTCATGGCGAAGATGCCAAGTTCGTTCACTGCGCCGAATCGATTTTTATGACCACGCAGGGTGCGGTAGCGACTGCCCGCTGGACTGTCCAACATCATGAAGCAGTCGATCATATGCTCCAACACCTTGGGCCCGGCGATACCGCCTTCCTTGGTGATATGTCCCACGAGCACAATGACAATGTCGTGCTGTTTCGCCAGGCGCGTAAAAAAAGAGGCCGTTTCACGTACTTGGGTGACAGAGCCTGGCGTGGAATCGAGGGCCTCCATTTGCATGACCTGAATCGAATCAAGAATGACCACCTTGGGCCGCTGGCGTTCAACCAATTGCGCGATAACCTCCGCGCGGGTTTCTGCGGCAACGCTTAGGTGTTCCATGGGTAGCTGCAGACGCTTGGCTCGCAGTGCCAGCTGCTGGAGGGACTCTTCGCCTGTGACGTATAGCACCCCCTGATGCTGGGCTAATGCCGTAGACGCCTGCAGCAGTAAGGTACTTTTTCCCGCGCCGGGGTCGCCCCCAATCAGCACCACCGAACCCGGCACGAAGCCGCCTCCCAGCACTCGATCTAGCTCGGCAAAGCCTGTGCCGATGCGCTGGGCTTCAACAGCCTCCACTTCGCTGAGTTTGCGCGCTTGTGCTGTGACGCCTGCATAGCCCACAGAGGCCGAGGCAATAGGTTTGATGTTGACTCGGCTTAGGGTATTCCACGCGCTGCAGGCACTGCATTGGCCCTGCCACTTTCCATGTTCGGCGCCGCAGTCATCGCATACATAGGCTGATTTGGTTTTTGCCTTGGCCATAACGCTCAGCCCCGCTGCGATTTATTGCACAAAGTCGTTATACATTTCGTGGGCGAGGTCTTCGAACTTGGTGAGATTACCCGTAAATTTCAGCCGTGCTTTGCCGATGGGCCCGTTACGCTGCTTGCCGATGATGATCTCAGCGATACCGAGATCTTCGGTATTTTCGTTGTACACCTCATCACGATAGATGAACAAAATGACGTCGGCATCCTGCTCAATGGCGCCAGATTCGCGCAAATCACTGTTCATTGGACGCTTATCTGGACGAGATTCCAGGGCCCGGTTCAGCTGGGACAGGGCAATCACCGGACAATTCATTTCCTTTGCCAGCGCCTTTAGAGAGCGAGAAATTTCAGAAATTTCCGTCGCCCGGTTCTCGCTGTCCTTGGCGGTACGCATCAGCTGCAGGTAATCGACCATGATCATGTCGAGGCCCCCTGTCTCGCGCGCCACGCGACGGGCCCGGGAGCGCACGTCGCCGGGGGTCAACGCCGCGGTATCGTCGATATACAGCCTTTTGTCTTTAAGCTGACTGACCGCGCTGGCGAAGCGGGTCCAGTCCTCGTCCTTAAAGTCACCAGTGCGCATGCGCGTCTGGTCGATACGCCCAAGGCTCGACAGCATCCGCATCACAATCTGCTCTGATGGCATCTCCATACTGAATACCAGCACCGCGCCACCCGTCATCACCGCATGCTCCACCATGTTTACGGCAAATGCCGTTTTACCCATGGAAGGTCGCGCGGCCACAATGACCAGATCGGACTTTTGCCAGCCCGTCGTCATGCGATCCAGGTCCGCAAAACCCGACGCTTGACCGGTAAGCGCGCCCTTGGTCTGACGAAGGAACTCGACTTTTTCGACGGCCTTTGTAAGCAGCGGAGCCACTTTTTCTGGCCCGCTGTCTTTCAGGCGATTTTCCGCAATTTGGAAGACCGCCTGTTCCGCCAGCTCGAGCAGTGTGTCGGTATCACGGCCCTCCGGTGTAAAGGCTGACTCCGCGATTTGATTGGCTGCGCCAATCAGCTGGCGCATCACCGAGCGTTCTCGCACGATTTTTCCGTAGGCCAACACGTTGCTCGCACCTAACGTTGATTCCGCCAGTTCTGCCAGATAACTGATGCCGCCAGCCTTGTCGAGTAAACCCTTGGAGGTCAGACGTTCGGCAACAGTCACCGCGTCGAGCAGATTATCGTCGGATGCTAGGTCGTTCATGGCCTCAAAAATGATCTGATGTTGGGTGCGGTAAAAATCCGACGCGGCCAGTATTTCGATTAGATCAAACCATGCTCGATCGTCGAGCATCAGCCCCCCCAGCACCAATTGTTCTGCCTCGATGGAATGAGGAGGAACCTTAAGCGCGGTAACCGGGTTGCTGTCTGGGACGTATTCGGACATGAAGGTATTTTTGTAGCAAAGACGTGGTTTATTGAGGGCTTGGAAGATTCCTCCTATCCCGGGACTTTTGCAAGACTTGCAAGACGTAAACCGTTGTTGACGGTCTTAATCACGACATAGAGCACCTTGAGTCTGAGCAAATACAAACCAAAAAAAAGCGGGCCTAGCCCGCTTTCTTCTAGATAGCAAAGATAAAGTGAATTATTCCTCGACCACTGCCACCTTGATATCCACCATGACATCAGAGTGCAGCTGTAGAGCAATGTCGTATTCGCCCAGGGCACGAATCGCGCCTTCGGGCATACGCACTTCGCTGCGCTCCACTTCATGACCATCGGCGACCAGGGCATCGGCAATATTCTGCGTGCCCACGGAGCCGTATAGACGACCCTCTTCACCCGACTTCATCATGATAGTGACGATATGCTCTTGCAGCTTCTCTGCACGGCTTTGGGCTTCGCCCAGCTTGTCATTCGCACTCTTTTCTAGCTCCGCTCGGCGGGCTTCGAATACTTCACGGTTCGCCGCATTGGCCTGCACCGCCTTTTGCTGCGGGATTAGGAAGTTACGTGCAAAACCCGGCTTTACCGAGACCTCGTCACCAAGGTCGCCAAGATTGTTCAGTCGCTCCAACAAAATTACGTTCATGATTTTTCCTCAGGCCGCTATTTGTGTTGGTCGGTGTAGGGAATCAACGCCAGATAGCGAGCGCGTTTGACCTGCTTCGCTAGGTTGCGTTGAAAACGCGCCGACGCGCCAGTAATTCGGCTTGGTACAATTTTCCCGGTTTCGCCAACAAACTGGCGCAGTGAGTCGAGATCTTTGTAGTCCACCTCAAGATCTTTGAAATTAACCTGTGGTCTTCTTCCACCTCTCATGATTCGGCCTCCTCTGTGGCTTCTGGCTCACTTGTTTGTGCTTGCGCAGGTGCTTCTTCCTTCGTTTCGGCCGCAGCGGCTCGCGACGCGGAATCTTCTTGTCGGCGGCGATCGCGCTCGCGATCTTTCTCCTGCTCACGCAGCTCTTCTTCGTAAAGCTTGGAGTTTCCTGTTTCAGCGGCATCGCGACGGATGATCAGGTTGCGAATCACCGCGTCGTTGAAACGAAAGGCGCTTTCCAGTTCTTCAATGGTTTCTTGCCCCACTTCTACATTCATCAGGATGTAGTGCGCCTTGTGGATCTTGGCGATGGGATAGGCCAACTGTCTGCGGCCCCAATCTTCGGCGCGATGCACGACGCCATTGCCCCGCTCGATTACGCCCTGATAGCGTTCGACCATGCCGGGCACTTGATCACTTTGATCAGGGTGCACCAAAAAAAACGATTTCATAATGTCGCATTGCGCTTCCTTATGGTTGTAGCCCCCAGCGCTCGTCGTCTGTGGAGCAAGGATGTAAACAGACTTAACGCCGTCCCGCTGTGTTTAAGCGGACGCGCATTCTAGGGGCGGCAGAGTATGCACGCAACCGCATTGTCGATCGCTGCAAAAAGTTTTTCGGTCTTTTTGCAGCGCGATCTAAGTTCATAAAGTGCTTTGCGCGCGCGAGGCATAGCCGGTCTCATTGCCGACGTTGACGAACGGCCTCATAAAGCAAGATGCCCGTCGCCACACTGACATTTAGGCTCTCCACCTTGCCGAGCATGGGAATGCTCACCAGCTTGTCACAAAGACTGCGCGTTAGGCGTCGCAATCCCCGCCCTTCGCTGCCCATGACCAGGGCTGTGGCGCTAGCGCTGTCTAGAGACTGCCAGACCTCATCGCCGTCGGCGTCGGCCCCAAAGAGCCAAACACCCTGCTCCTTCAACCATGTCAGGGTTCGCGCCAGATTCGTAACCTGCACGATGAACAAATCCTCCGCCCCGCCCTGAGCGGTTTTCATCGCCACGGCGCTGAGCGGCGCGCTATTGCGCTTGGGCACAATGACGACATCTACCGCTGCCGCGTTGGCCGTGCGCAGACAGGCCCCCAGGTTGCGCGGATCGGTGATGCTGTCGAGCACCAGTATCAAGGGGGTCGGCCCTAACTCTGCCCAGCGCTGCTGCAGGGTCTTTTCGTCGGCCAACTGGCGCGTGTGGCATTCCAGCAGCACACCTTGGTGGGCTCCCTCAATGTCGCGCCGTTTGAACCAAGCTTCGTCCATCACCTGATAACGCACCCCAGATTCCCGCGCCATGCCGATCAACTCGTTGAATCGCGCATCGCGGCGCCCCTTCATCAAGTACAGGTTTCGCGCCAGGCTCGGCGTGTCCCGTAGCGCTGCGCGCACAGCCTGAATGCCAATCACTTCATCCATCGGTCTTTCTCTTACGCCGTTTGATGGCTTTGGGCGTCGTCTGTTTTTTCTTCTTTGCTGTCTTGCCGTTCTTCGCGGGTTCCTTGTCTCTGGTGTCGGACGGGGCTTTTTTGGTCTGGGCATTTTTCGCCGAAACCGCAGACTTTTGCTTGCCCGGCTTCTTTGGCGATGCCACCAGCTGCAGCTCAATTTTGCCTTGGGGCGGTTCGACATTGGCGACGGTGACCAGCAGGGGCTCTCCCAGGGTAAATCGCTTGCCGCTACGATCACCAATCAAGCTTTGCTTACGAGAATCGTAGCGAAAGTAGTCGTGCCCTAAGTCGGATATATGCAGCAGACCCTGCACAAAGAAACCGTCAAGATCGACAAAGAGACCGAATTCCGTCACACCAGCGATGGTGCCGGGAAGTTGTTCACCGAGGTGCTGCTTTACCAAGTCACACTTAAGCCAGGCTTCTACCGTCCAGCCAGCGGATTCGGCGCGCCGTTCGTTAGTCGAGCAATGCTCACCAAGGTCGCCAAGCTGTTCCACGGAGGGTACCCAACCACCTCGATTGGTTTTGCCCTGCAAAATGGACTTGATGGCGCGATGTACGAGCAAATCCGGGTAGCGTCGTATGGGGCTGGTGAAATGCATATAGCGCTCCAGCCCAAGACCAAAGTGCCCGACGTTATTCGGCCCGTAAACCGCCTGCTTCATGCTGCGCAGTACCAGTTGCTGATACAGCCAGCCTTGATGTTTATTTGAGATTTCTCTCAGCAGGGTTTGATAGGTCTTAGAACTGGGCACCCCGTCCGGCAGCCTTAGACCTACGGCCATCAAGTCTGCGCGCAAAGTTTCGAGCTTGAGCACATCTGGGGCTTCGTGCAGTCGGTAGAGCGAGCGGCTGTCGTTGGCTTCGATAAAGGCCGCCGCGCAGACGTTGGCGTTGATCATGGCCTCCTCGATGATCTGGTGCGCCTGCAATCTGGCAACTTGCAGCACGCCCGTAACGTGGCCTTGTTCAATGTCGATAACGCCTTCGCGGCTGTCGAAATCCAGTCCGCCGCGCTCGTCCTTGGCATGACGAAACGCCTCATGTACTTCCGTCAATGCCCCTACGGATTTGTTTACGGCCGCGCGATCCTCGTCTTGGCATGGCAGCGCGGTCTGGTGATCGATATGTGCCTGCACCTCTTCGTAGGTCAGTCGACCGTGAGATCGAATTAGGGCGTTATAGAAGGTGTATGCCCGAACGATGCCCTTGCGCGACACCTGCATGTCGCACACCAAGGCCAAGCGATGTACGTTGGGTTTGAGCGAACACAGCTCGTTTGAAATGGCTTCGGGCAGCATGGGTACGACATGGCCAGGCAGGTAGACCGACGTGGTGCGTTCGGCAGCCTCGGCATCTAACGCAGATCGCGGCTTCACGTAGTTGGCCACATCGGCGATGGCCACAACCAGTCGCCAGCCTTTTTGCCCACCGAGGGCCTGAGCAAAAACAGCATCGTCGAAGTCCTTGGCGGTGGAGCCATCAATCGTCACCAAGGGCAGATCTGTAATGTCATGTCGGTCCTGATGCTGTTTCGGATCAACGGTTTTAGGAAGTCGTTGGGCTGCTTTGGGCACTGCCTCTGGCCAATGCCGCGGAATGCTCAAGCTTTCTAATGTTGCCTCTATGGCTTGGGAGACTACGGATGCATTTGGCATCACATCCAGAATTCGGCCAACCGGGCCAAAACGATCATGATCGATAATCTCAACGCGCACCGCGTCGCCCTGCACGGCGCTACCCGTTCCCTCTGGCAGCGCGATTCGCCCCTCGAAACTTCGAGCTATCGGCTCAACATGCGGATGGCGACCGCGCTGCTTAAGTATGCCGACGACTGGAAGGCTACTGCGCTGACTGATCGACAGCACCATTGCACCTTGACCGCTATTGTCTTGCACTCGGCGATAGACCACCGTATCTCCCAGACGGGCACCGGGTATATCTCGACGCCGATCTTGGGACCTGACGATGGGTAGACCATCTACCGTCAGCTTGCCGCCATAACCCTTTACCTCTCCCTGCAGCTCGTACTGCGCCTCGTCACGCGCCTTGGCTTGTCCTGATGCGTTCAAAGATTCGCTTTCTGGCAGCTGGGGTGCCGCGGCTTCGCGCAAACGTTGTTTGGTGGCGAGAGCCTTGGCCAAGGCGTAGTGACGGCCATCTAGCTCAGTGATCTCGCCCTGTCGAATCAAGCCCTTCAGTAATTGCCGTGCGCGCTTGATCTCATGAGGAGCCTTAACTCCAAGGGCTGCAATAATCGACTTCCATGACTGCGGCTGACCATCCGATCGCTGACCATCTGACAATAGGGCCAACAAGTTGCGAGCGTTGAGCTTTACCGGGCTGTGCGGCGAGGAGGCTGGCGATTTATCGCCGGTAGGTTTCGTCAAGATTGACACCTTGTTATCGAGTTAAGTAAAGTCCGCCGCCCTATAGAATCGCGCTTGCCCAGGTGGTGAAATTGGTAGACACGCTAGCTTCAGGTGCTAGTGGGGGCAACCCCGTGGAGGTTCAAGTCCTCTCCTGGGCACCATTTCAGACTCTTAATGACTGAAATGACAGAAATCGGCCTCGACTGTTTTGTCGTTTTCGCTTCGATTTCCGGTCACTTGAATGCTTCTTCGACCGTAATCTACAGCATGGAGAAGCGCTCTGCGTGACCAATGTTCGAGAAAAAAGACTCGGTTCATTGAGCCGCGCCTTTTACACGTTCGCTTGCCGCCTCTATTCTCAATTCCACAAAGCCCTTTGATTTTGTTTGAGTCTGAGGATTATCGCACTCGGGACCTTCCTCTAAACTATTCTCTAACGGGGCTCTGCTGATTGTGGGCACTAGTACCCATCGTCGGCGACACTAACGCATGTCAGTCGTTTGTCTGCCACTCGGCTACTGATATGCTGATCTGGCTCGCTTCAGCGGGCACGTAGATCGGGGGCACCGCTGGCTCTCTTTTTTTACAACCTGCCTAAGATCTGCCAATGATTATCATCGTCTGGGGTGTCGCTGGGTCTGGTAAGACCACTATTGGTAAAGCCCTCGCGGCGAAGATGTCTTGCTGCTTCTTCGATGCCGACGACTATCACCCAACCGCCAACATCGAGAAGATGAGCGGCGGCCAACCACTTACCGACGCCGATCGACTGCCCTGGCTGAATAAGCTGCGTGAGCTCGTCGATGCACACGAAGACTCTACGGATGCCGTTCTTGCGTGTTCTGCACTGCGGGCCTCTTACCGAGGCATTCTTGGTTTCGGGTTACCCCATGTGCGCAGCGTGCTACTAGACGGATCGAAGACCATTGTTGCCAGTCGCCTGTTAGCGCGAACAGATCACTTTATGCCGTCAGCTTTGCTGGACAGCCAATTCGAATTGCTCGACCGCGAGCATGACGGCCTGACTCTAAGTGTCGAGCAGGCGCCCGAGGATCTGGTGCAGGCAATAACGCAGTGGCTGGAGAACCAAAGTCGCCCTCACCCAAGCGAGTGATAGGCTTTCCACCAGCGCGATTCGGTTTTAGCATCGCCCTGCAACCTCGGAGGATTCATGACACGCCCAACCGCCCTTGACCTACCCATGGTCGACCCACTACCCGAAGCCACCCAAAAGTATTTTGACATTTGCCAAGAAAAGCTTGGCATGGTGCCCAACGTGCTGCAGGCCTACGCCTTCGACATCGAAAAGCTGAATGCGTTTACCACTTTCTATAACGATCTGATGCTCGGCCATAGCGGCTTGAGCAAGTTGGAGCGAGAAATGATTGCGGTGGTCGTTTCCTCACTCAACCGCTGCTTTTACTGCCTCACAGCACACGGCGCGGCGGTACGAGAAATTTCGGGGAATCCAGTCTTGGGCGAGCAGCTGGTGATGAACTACAAAGCAGCAGAGCTGGAGCCCAGACAGCGTGCCATGCTGGATTTTGCCGCCCTGCTGACCACTGCCAGCGCGACGGTGGAAGAATCTGACCGCCAGAATTTACGCGATCATGGCTTTAGCGATCGAGACATCTGGGACATCACCAGTGTGGCTGCTTTTTTCAACATGACGAATCGGGTGGCCAGCGGCACCGCCATGGTTCCCAACGATGCCTACCATTCCCAGGCGCGCTAGCAGGTAATTCTTAGCGTTAGCGCGGCCAGGGCGGGCGTTTTTGACGCGCTAGCGCTCAGCCTTTCATGAGGCCTTCACCTGAACTCTGACAACGTTGGGGTTTTTCGGAGGGCAATCATGAAACAGTTTCTTATGTCATTGAGTTGTTCGGCATTGTTGGCCTGCTCAGGGATTGCTCAGGCCATTGAGTCACTGGCCTTCGAGGTGCTTGAGACTCATGACGATATCGAGATAAGACAATATGCGCCGCATCTGTTGGCCACAGTTCGCATAGAGGGCAAATTCGACGAGGCGGGTTCCCAGGCGTTTCGACCGCTGTTCAACTACATCAGCGGTGACAATCGCAGTGACGAAAAAATCGCCATGACCGCACCAGTGCTCCAGCAACCCGATGAAGATCAGGGCACCTGGCTGATCTCCTTTGTGATGCCCAGTAGCTTTGACAAGGACTCGTTGCCGGTGCCAAGTTCCGAGATTGTGCGGGTATCTGAGCAGCCTACTCTGCGCATGGCGGCGCTTGAATATCGCGGTGGCTGGAGTCAGTCGCGCTACAGCGAACACGAATTGGAACTGCGTAGTGCGCTTAACGCTATGTCGCTAACGGCCTGCGGTGATCCGCGCTGGGCACGACACGACCCGCCGTTTATGCCGTGGTTTATGCGCAAGAATGAGATTTTGGTTCCATTGTGCGAGCCTGCTGCAGCTCGCTAGCCCACGTCGGCGGCATAGGGTACTTTGCTGCCAGATACTGTCGAGGCCACCGCTCTTCTTTGGCTGCTCGTCTGTCTTCTCGTCGAGAACTCACCACGGCAGCCGCTCCCCACTCAATCTTAAAAACTGACCGCTTTGTTCTGGCTGCAGGGATTCGATGAGTTGTTTCAGGTTGTCCGCGCAAACTGCAGCACTTTGTACCGGTGCTTTACGCGTTTGAATAAATGATCGTGAGAGGTTGGATTTCGTGGTTCCAGGATGCACGGCTACGATGGTCGGGTCGTTTCGCCAGCGAGCGCATTCGATGGCCAAACACTTAACTCCCATATTCAGTGCAGCTTTCGACATTCGGTAGCCGTGCCAGCCACCAAGGCGATTGTCTTCGATGCTGCCAACCTGGGCGGAAAGAAATGCCGCCCGCAGTTGTGATGAACGCAGCCGCGGGGCCAAGGCCGCGAAGGCGGTGAGGGGGCCAACGGCGTTAATCATATGGTCGCACTGCAGCTTCTCTGCATTTAATTGACGCAGGGATTTTTCGGGACCGTGATCCGGGTAAGCCAAAATCCCGGTGCAGCAAATCCATCGGTCGATAGCGTCATCGACCTGAGCCGCCAGCGCCGCCACAGAATCAGGATCGGCCAGATCCAGCTGCAGCCAATTCACGAGAGGTGACACATCACTGACGGGACGATGGTGCGTCGCGAAGATTTTCGTCGTTTCCGGTGCCTGAGCATAGGCCTCTAACAAAGCAAGACCGATACCGCCACCCGCGCCCAAGATCATGACATTCATGGTTTCACCATTGACCAAATTGGATATATAAGTTAACCAAAACATGATCAAAGCAGCGTGATATTCGATTTTCGGGTGATTTGTCTAATGTAAAGTTGACTAATTGGGAAAAAAGGTTGATTTTAGCTGGACACTTTCAACGTAAGAGCCGTAAAAAATGACTCAATCTAGACGTGATTTTCTGAACACCGGCGTTGCGCTTTGGGCGACGGCACTTATTCCGAGCATCAGCATTGCCGCTGGCCCGCCTGAGCTGCAGGAATCTGACCCGATCGCAATTGCGCTGGGCTACAAGAAAGACGCCAGCACCGTCGACACAACCAAGTATCCGAAGCGCGCTGGCGCTGGTGGTGCCACTCAGTTCTGCAACAACTGCGCCCTGTACTCTGCGGGCGAAAATGGCTTGGGAGGCTGCACGGCTATTCCAGGCAAGCAGGTTGCGGGACTTGGTTGGTGCAACGCATGGATACCCATGAGCTAGCTGCAATCCCTTTCATCACACAGGTATAAAAACATGGAAAGACTCACAATCGGCGCCGTCGCCAACCTAACCGGCGTACCCACGCATACATTGCGTAAATGGGAGAGCAGACATTCCATCGTGACACCGAATCGAAGCGAATCTGGACGCCGCTTCTACACTAACGAACATGTCCAGCGTCTGTTGCTGGTAAAACGCCTGATGGGCGAAGGCCACTCGCTCGCGGAACTTGCAAGACTCGATAACGATGAGCTGGATATTCTGGCGGTTCGTCACGAGCAGAGCCGAGCGGCAAACCATGATGGGGGCGCCGATGTGGTGGGCCTAAATCTCACCACCCTGTTTGAGCGCGCGAGTCCATCGCTGACGCCGTCCTTCAGCGGCTTCTCACAAACGCTAGAAAAGTGGCTGGAGCAACCTCAGCACGTCAAAAACAGTAATCACGGCACCCTAGTGGTGGAGAGCGACACCCTGCCAGACGCCGTGGTAGAACGCCTCGTGACGCTACGCAACCGGCATTACCAGCGCGTCGTCGTGATCTACGCCTTTGCGCCGCGCCGCATCGAGCAGCTTTTGTCATCTCATGGAATTCAGGCAATCAAAGCACCGGCGACGTCGGAGAAAATTCGTTCCTACCTGAGCGTCGATGCACCCAAGGCGATCGAAACCGATTACCAGGTGGGTGTTAGCGCCTTCGACCCAGAGCAGCTGTCGCATATCGCGAACATGATGCCGAGTCTGAATTGCGAGTGCCCGAATCATATCGCCAAACTGCTGATCGATATCAACGGTTTTGAGAAATACTGCATGCAGTGTATTGAAGACGATCCGTCTCAGGGCGCATTGCATACGCAACTGGCCGACATGACCGCACATGCGCGATCCATTTTCGAGGCAGCGCTGCGGGCGGTTGCTGTAGCCGACGGACTCGACTTGGAGTCGCTACCAACCCAGACCAAGCACTGAGCATATCGGGGTGGGCGGGCTCCTTGCCGCCCCTACGAGTGCAGATTCAGAAAGGTTTACCTACACAGAGGCAGTGACACAGAGCTGCAAATAAAAAAAAGGCCCGATGGGTCTTTTTTTTGGTCTGCCAAACGCGACCTTGGTGCGCTCAGCCCAGACTAAGGAATTGGCAAATAACCATTCTCTTCGCCCTTGGTAAATACACCCACTGCGTCGTGAGCGTGCAGACTTTCATGGTGCTCAATTCGCACCCAGAAATCCTGCCAGCGCTGATCTTCGCTCAGCGCACCCTTGAGGCGGCGGCCCGCGTCTTCGACAAACATCAGGTTCTTACCGTTCAAACGTGCGAATTCTTGCTCGTCCTCACGTTTCACCGCGCTTTGTACCGGGGTCTTCAGCGACTCTTCTACACCGTTGATCAGCTGGGTAATGGGCAGATCTTCCAGGGCGCTGTCCAGGCGAACCAAGATTTTCGCCGTGCTGCGCTGACTGTGGGGTGTCGCCAAAATACCTTCTTCCGTACCAAGCCAATCTTTAACGGCTTCAATACTGACGTCACCGGCATCGCCAAAGTCTTTCTTGAACTGCTCTTGAATCAGTTGGCGAGCCAGCGCTGCAGAGCATGGGCAGGTAGAGGAATACTGCACTTCGACGGACAGCTCCAGGGCGATCTGGCCCTTGATCAGGGTGCCCTTGACCATTACCGGGTAGGAAGCCCAGCCGACGTTATCGCTCAGCAGAGCTGGGCGGCGAACAAAGTGATCAAACTCAAACTGCACAAAGGCGTTGGTGCTGAGATCGTGATGTGATTCCAACACCGAGCCCAGCAACATTTTCAGACCTGACGCCGTCAGTGGGCGTGTAGCCGCGTGCTCGTCGAGCAATAAATAGAGACGCGACATGTGAATGCCCTTGGCCAAGGGATCTGCCAGATTGACATAGACCTGGATGTTGGCGTGAACGTCCTTCGTCTGTTCACCGTCTTTGACTTTGAGCGGTTGATGAACATTGCTCATGCCAACCCAATCGAGAGTCGCCTGTGCTTCTGCAAGGGCGCGATTGGCAATGTCCGGCATGTCGGGAACGGAGACCAGCTTTGCTGTACTCATGATAATTCCAAAGAAGATTAAAGTGTGAAATTAGGCTACGTAGAGAACAGTCAACATAACGTGAACAATCAAACGCCCGGCTCTGACTCTTTGGTGACTCTGGATTTTTGGGCTAAAGCTTTGAGCACTCGGGTAGTCCGCTTTGTGGACTACTGTTTCTGCTGTAGTTCCTCAGCGCTTAGCTTGCGCGCTTCATCCGGCACCAGCACGGGAATACCGTCATCGATGGAATACGCCAGCTGGCTCACCGAACACCAAAGCTCTTCAAGCTCGCGTTTGTACACCAAGGGTGCCTTACTGACAGGGCATACCAAAAGTTCGAGCAGCTTTGCGTCCATTGGCTTACTCCACGTCCGCGAACGGATCGTTTAGAAGGATGGTCTCGTTGCGGTCAGGGCCCGTGGAAATGATGTCTACCGGGGCGCCTACGGCTTCTTCAACCACGTGAATATAGCGACGAGCCGCTGCGGGCAAATCCTTAATCGCACGCATACCAAGCGTGGTGTCTTGCCATCCCTCTACCTCTTCGTAGATTGGTGTAACTCCTTCGTAAAACTCGCTGCCCACATTGGGTCCGCTCTGACTACTGCCATCACTGCCAGCGCTGTCGTAACCCACACAAATCTTAATGGTCTCTAGGCCATCGAGCACATCGAGTTTGGTCAGACACAGACCCGAGATACTGTTGACCTGCACTGCCTGACGCAGCGCAACTGCGTCGAACCAACCGCAACGTCGCGGTCTTCCCGTGGTGGAGCCAAATTCGCGTCCCCGTTCCGCCAAACCCGCGCCAACGTCATCAAATAGTTCAGTGGGAAAGGGACCAGAGCCGACGCGGGTAGCATAGGCCTTCGTAATTCCCAGCACATAGTCTAAATAGCGCGGACCGAACCCCGTGCCCACTGCGGTTCCCCCAGCGGTGGTATTGGAGGAGGTCACATAGGGATAGGTACCCAAATCGACGTCGAGCATGGCACCCTGGGCGCCCTCGAAGAGAATGTTTTTTCCTTCATCGCGCAACGTGTGTAGCAAGGGCACCACGTCTACGGTCATGGCTTTCATCTGCTCTGCGATCGATGCGCATTCTTCGAGAGTCTTGGCAAAGTCGAGCGCGGGTTTTTTGTAGTATTGGGTCAGCATGAAGTTGTGGTACTCCATAACCTCTGCAAGCCGATCCGAAAACGTCTGCCAATAAAACATGTCACCCAGGCGCAGCCCGCGCCGAGCCGCTTTGTCCTCATAGGCAGGCCCGATGCCGCGGCCTGTCGTGCCGATTTTTTTCCTGCCCCGGGCCTCTTCTCGCGCCAAATCCAGTTCGACGTGATACGGCAAGATTAGTGGACAGGCAGGCGATATTTTCAGGCGCTCGCGCACGGGTACGCCGCGTCCTTCCAAGGTATCGATCTCTTTCAGCAATTCGTGGGGTTCCAGCACAACACCATTACCGACCACGCATTGCACCCCGTCGTGCAAAATGCCAGAGGGTATGACGTGAAGTACGGTTTTCACGCCGTCAATCACCAGTGTATGCCCTGCGTTATGGCCACCCTGGAATCGAACCACAGCGTCGACTTGATCTGTGAGGAGATCGACGATCTTGCCCTTTCCCTCGTCGCCCCACTGGGTGCCAATAACGACTACATTGCGACCCATGCTTTTCCTTCCACTTTTTTCTACCCCATTTTCCCCAGGCACCGCGCCTGTTCTATCACCGTGCTAAGCGCACACGCACTCGTCCCCGACGCGCGTATGTCCGCGCTTTCGGGTTGGCTGTTGAATTACTGTTCGTTCGGCGCCGTGCTATTGGACTGTACTTGCCATCCATCTTGACCGTGCACTAGCACACCGATGCAATCATGTGGCGGTTGCTCGTTTTGGGCAACCGCCACGATTAAGCGATGTCCCTCGCCTCGCAGCCTGCTGACCAGCTCAGTCAGCTCTGCATCAGATGCATCAGCGGTATAGGGCGCAAAATAGGCACCTTGCCCCTGGAGTGAACTGTCCATCAACTGCTTCAGATTCAGATCAAAACCTGTCGCCGCTCGGCCACGACCAAATATGTCTCCAACGCCATCGTAGCGACCACCCTGGGCCAACGCGCTTCCATGCTGCGGATGATAGACAGCGAAGACAGGGCCGTTGTGATAGCCGTATCCAGAAAGCTCAGAGACGTCGATACGCAAATCCACTTGGGGATAGCGAGCGTTGATCATTGCGGCCAGATCTTTGAGTTCATCAAGTGCCGCTCGTACGCTTGCTGACGCGCTATGTAGAACCTTTCCTGCCAATTCTAAAACGCTGCTGTCGCCCATCAAATCTGGCAGCGCGATCAACATCGCCGCCGTAGGCGAATCATCAAGCAAGGCGCGAATATCGCTGGCGCCCTTACGCTGGATGCAGCCAAAAAGCTCGCCTTGGCGCGCCTCATCTAACCGACCCTCGGCGAGCAGCTGCTCAACCAGGCCAAGGTAAATGCCCATATGCCCCAGCAGCAATACCGGGGCGTGCATGTTTGCGACCTTGAGTCCTTCAAGCATCAAGCCGATGACTTCGGCGTCGGCGGCGACACCGCTGGCTCCAAACATTTCCGCACCGGCTTTAAGAGGTACTCTGGATGTCTGGTTGCCCTGTGGTTTAGCAAATACGACGGGGCCGGCGTAGCAATAGCGCTGCACGTTATCGCTGCGCAAACTGTGAGCATCAACTCGCACCGCTTGGGAGGTCATATCTGCCCGCACACCCAGTTGACGGCCACTGTACTGATCGACCACTTTGAGTGTTTGCAGATCGAGGTCTTCGCCGCTACCCACCAGTAGTGCATCGAGGTATTCGATCACCGGTGGTTCCAGGTAGTCGTAACCCCACCGGTTAAATACGTCCAGTACCCTGCGCCGTAATTGCTCTAGCTGCCAAGCCTGAGGCGGCAGGACTTCATCCACCCCCTTGGGCAAACGCCAATAGGTCATCGATCTACCGCCGACGTTATTGGACGATTATTGCGACGATCACTTCGCGGTTCCGCTTTCGAGGTACTTAAAGAAGTCGCTGTCAGGATCGAGTACCAGAAGGTCGCCCTTATCCTTAAACACTTCGCCGTAGGCGTTGATGCTTCTATAAAAGCCGTAGAACTCAGGATCCTGACTATAAGCGCTCGCATAGATTTCTGCCGCCTTGGCGTCTCCATCACCGCGCAGGCGTTCGCTTTCTCGATAGGCTTCAGCCTCAATCACTACCGAGTCACGATCAGCCTTGGCGCGAATTGCTAATGCCTGTTCTTGTCCCTCGGCTCGATATTGCCGCGCTTCGATTTCACGCTCTGAGTTCATACGCTCATACACCGTGGTGGAAACCTCTGACGGTAAATCGATTTTCTTTACCCGCACGTCTACGACTTCGAGTCCCACAGATTCGCGCATTACTGCATCCAAGTCTTTGCGCAGCTCCGCCATCAATTGATCACGTTGACCAGAAATAACCTCATACATTTCCCGACGGCTGATCTGGTTACGCAAGCCTTCATTTACGCGCTCAGACAGCAGGCGCTGTGCACGCCGCTCATCAAACGATGTGCCTGTGTAGAAGCGTTCGATATCTGCAACCCGCCACTTCACGAAGGAATCCACAATCAGCGGCTTCTTTTCCAGGGTGTAATACGTCTCGCCCTGGGAATCTAAAGTCAGTACACGAGCGTCAAACTTTTTGACTTCCTGAGCGATCGGCAGCTTGAAATGCAGACCGGGCTCAATTTCTGCGTCAATGAGATTACCGAACTCGAGCAAGATGGCTTTTTCGGTTTCCTTTACGCGATAGGCCGACTGATTCAGCAGACCTACACCAATCAGCAAAAATGCTGCAATAAGAAACGTTTTCATCGGCATTTTTTCATTCTCCTACATTCGCTCTTAGCGTTTATCGCTAAGGCGATCTATTGGTTTGGTCGGCCACGAGTGGTATTTGTGCGGCTGGCGCCAAGGTCACGACGCAGCTGCTCTACCTCTCGGCGCAGGTTTTGAACATCCGTAGCGCCATTGACCGTCGTGGTTGTCTGCCCGAGCTTGTCCAGGGGCAGGTACATCATATTGTTGCCACCTTCCACGTCGATCATGACTTTACTGGAGTTCTTGAACACATTTTCCATGGCGTCAATGTACAGGCGATCCCGAGTTACCTGCTTAGCTTGTGAATATTCCACTAACAACTTTTCAAAGCGTTGGGCCTCACCCTCTGAGCGAGCCACTACCCGATCTCGATAACCCTGAGCTTCCTCCAGCTGGCGCTGGGCTCGGCCCCGCGCCTCAGGTACGACCTGTTGGGCATAGGCGGTCGCCTGGTTAATAAATTTTTGCTGGTCCTCCTTGGCCTTTTGCACGTCGTTAAAGGCATCTTGAACCTGGATGGGTGGCGCACTGCGGTCGATGTTCACCTTGGTAACATCAATACCGGCGCCATAGCTTTGCAGATACTGCTGCAGCCGTGCCTGCACCTCAATCGCGATAGCCTCTCGGCCGTCTGTAATCACCTCGTCCATGCTCGCAGACCCGACCACGTGGCGCAGCGCACTCTCTGTCGCCTGTGCCAAGCTATCACGTGGCTCGCGAACGTTGATCACAAAATTTGAGGCGCTGTCGATTACCCACTGCACGGTGAGGCTCACGTCAACGATATTCTCGTCTTCGGTCAGCATCAGCGCTTGATGGCTGTGCGACTGAACTTGGGTAACGTTAACGAGGTTTTTTTCGTCAATAATCGGCGGATTCCAGTGCAGTCCCGGCCCTACTTCTTCGGGCAGCACTTGACCAAATCGAAAGATGACGCCGCGCTCTTGTTCGTCCACTTGGTAAACACCGGCCGCCGCATAGAGGCCAAGCGCCAGAACCGCAAATAGGCTGATTGAGCTACCTGATAGCCTGCTACCAGACCCGTCTTTGTCACCGCCGCCACCGCCGCCAAACATGCCTGACAGTTGGCCTTGGAGTTTGCGGATCGCTTCGTCAAGATCTGGCGGACCGTCATTTTTGTTGCCGCGATTTCCCCAGGGGTCTTTATCACCACCACCGGATTCATTCCACGCCATAGGTTTACTCCGAAAGTTAATTCAATAGTTAGAACGACTCACAGGCTTAAAGCATGCACCCTTTGCCGTAGAGTGCGCGTGAGTCCGCATAGTTGGCTTAGCCATTGTAGTGCTTGTCATACATTCTTTGTTGGTTTTTCGGCTTATCGCCCTGATTCTGGTGAGTCAGTGCGCGGTCTCCACATGCACCTGTCGTTGACGCATTTGACCCAGAAGTTTGTCGTCTGCTTGTACTGTAAGCCTCACGCTGCCATCTGTCAGCATTGTTTCGTCAAGCACTGCACCGGATTGATACAGCCAGGCGCGATTCCTGCCGTCCTTCGGACTGAGCACCACTTGGTGCGGTGCCACAACCCCTAGCGCTGTACCGATACTGTCCAGCAATTGAGTAATGCCCTGACCGGTCAATGCTGACACCAAGGTCGTATTGCCAAGCATGGTGCGCTGTTCCGTGTCCATTAAGTCCACCTTATTGACGACAATCAGGGTCGGCACTTCTCCGGCTCCGATTTCACCCAGCACCGCCTGTACTTGTTCAATACGATCCTCACGCAAGGGGTCTGAACCATCAACCACATGCAGTAACAGGTCAGAGTGTACGACCTCTTCCAGAGTGGCCTTGAAGGCCTCCACTAGGGCATGTGGTAGGGCGCTTACAAAGCCGACGGTATCCGTCATCACCACATTGCCGGCCCCGGGCACCTCGATCTTACGTGTGGTTGGATCCAGCGTGGCGAACAGCAAATCTTGCGCAAAAACTTCGGCTTGAGTGATGGCATTAAACAACGTGCTCTTGCCCGCATTCGTATAGCCTACAAGCGAAACGGTGGGCGTACTCTGGCGGTTTCGGCTGCGTCTATTTTGCCGGCGGCGGCGCGCAACATCCTGCAGCTTTTGTTCCGTCGCCTTTACCCGAGCAGATAACATACGCTGGTCCAGCTCGATCTGCTTTTCGCCGGCTCCGCGCATTCCAATACCGCCCTTTTGTCGGTCAAGGTGCGTCCAGCCTCTCACCAGTCGCGTTTGCGCATGCTTAAGCTGGGCAAGCTCAACCTGTAGCTGGCCTTCGTGACTGCGGGCACGCTCAGCAAATATCGTCAGAATCAATTCCGTCCGCGTGATCATTCGGCAATTCAGCGCTTGCTCAAGATTGCGCTGCTGACCCGGAGACAAATCGTGATTGATCAAGATCAACGACGCGCCAGCCCACTGCAGTGCGGCTTTGAGATCGTCCACCTTGCCACTGCCCACGAACCAACGCGGATGCGGTGTGCTGCGCTTAGCGCTGGCAAGGTGCACCACATCGATTTGCGCTGAGCGCGCCAGTTCGGCGAACTCGCCTTGGTCTGGATTATCTTTACCGTGCAG
>CACMHG010000020.1 GCA_902613475.1 K189A clade bacterium | reverse complement strand
TCCCGGCGAAGTCGTAGAATTTTCTGTGGACCCAACCCGCGGCTCGCTGCTCGCGCTGCTTATTCAAGCGGCAACACTGGGCGAAAGAATCGGATCACCGATTGCGTCCATCGGAGAGTGTGGTCTGCCTTTCTGTGACGGACAGGGTGGAGAGGTCGGCTCTGTGATTATCTTGGGCGGCATCCTCGGCGTCCTGTTAGCACTCGAGCGTTTTGTCGCGCTCTTCTTGATTGGCAGCAAAGTTGCTGCGCAGAGAAAGGATGCTAGCGCTCGTGGAGACAATCCTTTAGGTCGTGTGCTGAAAGTGTACGAGGAGAACAAAGAGGTTGACGTTGAGACGCTGGAACTCAAGTTGGGTGAGGCCATACTGAGCGAGACCCCGGCGTTAACGAAGTACATCAACATTATTCAGGTGATCTCGGTGGTCGCACCGCTTACGGGTCTATTAGGAACCGTTATCGGTATGATCGAGACGTTCCAAGCAATTACCCTTTTCGGTACGGGTGATCCCAAGACCATGGCAAGCGGTATCTCCAAGGCGTTGATGACAACAGTTTTGGGTCTTTGTGTTGCGATTCCGACGACGTTATTGCACGCCCTGGTAAGTGCAAGATCGAAGGGTATTGTTCATGTGATTGAAGAGCAGAGCGCTGGAATCATCGCTGAGCATGCAGAAAAATCGGGTAAGACCCTAGGTTAAGCCACCAGACTTAGTCTAAGGAGACAACCGTAAAATGTTTAACGACGCTTACTTAGCGATCATCAGGTTCATGGAAATGGGAGGCGATGTACTTTGGTTCATCGCCGGGATTACCTTCCTGATGTGGAGCTTGATTTTCGAGCGCATTTGGTTTTTCCGAACCGAGCATAAGACGATGGTGCTTGAAGCAAGCTCCAAGTGGGAAGGGCGAAGCGAGCGAAAGTCTTGGAGTGCGCACCAAGTTCGAGAGGGCATTATATCCGACGGCGCGACACGTATTGCGGGTAGCCTACCCATCATCGAAACCTGCGTCGCGTTATGTCCGCTATTTGGGTTGCTGGGAACGGTTACCGGAATGATCGCGGTATTCGACGCCATGGCGACCCAGGGCGGTAACGCACGTTCTATGGCGGCTGGTGTCTCGATGGCAACAATTCCGACCATGTCTGGAATGATCGCTTCTCTGTCCGGCTTGGTGGGCACTACTTATCTGAAACGCAAGGTCGAATACGAGACTGAGCTTTTTGAAGATCAACTAACTCTCGACCATTAGGTCAAGGGCACAGGAGAATAATTATGCGCAGACAGATGCGGCGCATTTCAAGAAGCGAAGAAGAGGCGGATATCAATCTAACGCCCATGTTGGACGTGGTCTTTATTATGTTGATCTTCTTTATCGTTACAGCAACATTCATCAAGCAGGCGGGTATCGACGTTTTACGTCCCGATGCGCTCACCTCTGAGCAAAAACCTACGGTTGCTCTATTGGTAGCCATAAGCCCTGGTGGTGATATTTGGATCGATAAGAAGCGCGTCGATCCAACGTCGGTTCGATCTCATATCGAGCGCCTGCATGCCGAAAACCCTAAGGGCGGATTGGTTGTACAAGCGGACCGAACGTCGACCAATGAAAAGCTCATGGTTGTACTTAACGCCGCCCGGGCTGCAGGAATGCGCGAAGTGGCCATTTCAACCGAAAATAATTAAGCAGGTAGTACTATGGTCGCTCGTTATGCGATAGGCGTTGGCCTCGGAGCACTTGTTACATTCGCGTTGTTTTTCTTGATGCAGGCCATCATCGCAACCAATGAAGCAAATTTAGATGAAGGGGTTAAGGGCAAGCTCCTAGACTTTGTTCGCTTGCAGGACGATCAAGAAATTGAGACGAAGCAGCGTAAGCCCAAGCCGCCGCCACCCCCGGATGAGCCACCACCTGATATGCCAAAACCCGATTTTGAGTCATCTGATATATCGCAAGGCGTTGATATAGGCTCGGTTAATGTGGACGTTAATCTGTCTGTTGAGGGCGGTGGGTTCAGTTCCGACGGCGAATATCTGCCAATCGTTAAAGTGAACCCGCAATATCCGCGCAGGGCGCAAACGCGAGGTATAGAAGGCTATGTGATTCTTGAGTACATCGTGACGAAAACTGGTGCGGTCAGGAATCCGGTCGTGATTGACGCAAAACCACCGGGTATCTTCAATAGGGCAGCGATCAATGCGGCGTTAAAGTACAAGTACAAGCCAAAGGTTGTTAACGGTGAACCGATTGACGTTGCCGGCGTAAAAACAAAAATTACGTTCGAGTTGGCCGAATAAAATCAGGAGTTGTTTGAGCGATGACCGATACGACAAAGATCAAACAAAGACAGCGAGATGGCGCAGCCAAGACTCTCTTGAGCAAAGCGCGTAACGCGGTCCTCACGGTTGTGACCCTTGCTCTTTTGGGGCTCGCCAGCCCTTTTGTTGAATTAGCGGGCAATCTAGGCGCAGCTGAGGCGGTTGCTCAAGAAGCCCCAGAGAAAAAGCAGAAGACACGCCGTATTCCGTCTCTGAGTGAGGCGGTCTACAAAAAGCTTGGCGCAGGGCAAGAATTGATCGATGCCAAGGATCTAGATGGCGCCCTGTTAGAAATCCAAGAGGCGCTGGAGCGTTCAAGACGCTACAACGAGAATGAAATAGCAAACCTGCATAACATGCTGGGATACATCTATTACCTTAAAGAGGATTACAACGGCGCATTGCGCGAATACAAGATTGTTGTTTCTCAGGGAGAGAAGATTCCAGTAGGTCTAGAGACCACGACGCTCTATACCGTCGCGCAGCTAAGCTATGTGCAAGAGAACTACGACGACGCGCTGAAGTACATGGAGATCTGGATTTCCAAGGCGCAAAACCCCTCAGCGGATCCTCGGTTTTTTATGGCCACTGTCTACTATCAGATGAAGGACTTTGACAAAGCCATTGAGCAAATGGAGTTAGGGATTCAAATTGCTGAGGAGCGTGGCACCACGGTCAAAGAGCAGCAGTGGAGTTTGCTGACATTCCTGTACTTCGAAAAAGAAGATTGGCCCAACGTTATTGAAACGCTGAAAATACTGGTCGAGAAGTTCCCCAAACGTGAACACTGGGTAAGGCTTGCCGGGGTCTATGGCCAGGAAGGCTATGAGAAAGAGCAGATGTATTCATTAGAGGCAGCCTATACTGCTGGCTTCTTGGAGAAGAAAAGCGATTTTACGAATCTTGCCGGTTTGTTGATGCAGGAAGAGGTACCCTACCGCGCCGCAAAAGTGCTGGTCGCCGGCTTTAAAGCCGAGGCGATTGAACGCGATTCCACAATTCTGCAGTCACTAGGCCAAGCTTGGCAGTTGGCGCAAGAGGTTGATAACGCTATCGAGGTTTTCGAAGAGGCGGCAAAACTTGCCGACGACGGAAGAATCTATGAGCGCCTTTCATACCTGTACTTGGAAGATGACCAGTATGACCGCTGTGTCGATTCAGCCTCTGGTGCCCTGGATAAGGGTGGCCTGCGCAAGGAGCAATCGGTGCATATCGTTAAGGGTATGTGTCAGTACAACTTAGATAAGCTGACAGCCGCGAGAGATTCCTTTGTGCAATGTCGTCGAGTTGCTCGACGATCAGACGACAAACCGAATCAGCGCGTATGCGGTCAGTGGATTACCTTTATTGACCGTGAGACGGAGCGTTTGAAGCAGTTGGCTGCCGCCGGCTAGTCATCTGTTGGGTCTTGATTGTGTCAAAGCCGGTCATAGACCGGCTTTTTTTTGCAAAAATATAGGAGTCGAATGGTGTTTACTGGAATCGTTCAAGGCTTGGTAGCCGTAGTTGGCGTGGAATCAGAAGTTGATTTGAGCCGTATCGAACTTGCCATGGGCGACCTGGCAGATGGTATTGAACTTGGTGCTTCGGTAGCGGTAAACGGCACTTGTCTTACGGTAACTAGGGCCGGTGACAACGGGCGAGTCTGTTTTGACATCATAAAGGAAACCTTAAAGACAACGAATTTGGGAGAAATTTGCCCAGGAACACAGGTTAATGTTGAGCGCTCCTTTAGGGTAGGCGACGAGGTTGGAGGGCATATTGTTTCGGGTCACGTAACCGCCACCGCCTCGCTTTGCGGATTGCACAATGAAGGTCACGATCGAGTGCTAACGTTTGATCTCGATCCCCAGTGGATGAAGTTTGTGCTGCATAAAGGCTATGTAGGGGTAGACGGGGCGAGCATTACGGTCTCTTCTGTCGATCGAGCGGCGAGCACGTTTTCCATAAGCCTAATCCCAGAAACCATTGAACGCACAACGCTTGGAAGGATATCTTTAGGCGACAGAGTGAATATTGAAGTCGACAGCCAAACCCAGACAATTGTTGAGACCATAGAGCGCGTAATGCAGGATCCGCAAATGCGTGAAGCGATGATGCAACAAGCCAGCTCTGGATCAGTTGCATGAGTTTTCACGAGAGATTGCGGCAAGTCTGGCGTTCCAAAAATTCACTGGTTTGTGTCGGTATTGACCCAGAAGTCGCAAAGATACCGGCACATCTTCATGACGAAGAAGAACCGTATTTAGCGTTTGGCACCGGCATTGTTGACGCCACCGCACCCTATGTCTGTGCGTTTAAACCCCAGGCGGCTCACTTTGCTGCGGTCGGTGCAGAGGATCAACTGGCCAAACTGATCGCCTATATTCAGCGTAACTATCCCGAAATACCCGTAATCCTAGATGCCAAGCGGGGTGATGTAGGCAGTACAGCGGCGCTCTATGCCAAGGAGGTTTTTGAACGCTTCGGTGCGGACGCGGTAACCGTTAGCCCATACTTGGGGTACGAAAGTATCTCACCGTATCTCGATTACACCGACCGCGGCGTGATTGTGCTTTGCCGTACCAGCAACCCAAGCAGTGACTGGATTCAAGCCGTCCCCTTGAACAATGAACCGTTATACCTGTCCGTGGCTCGTAAGGTTCGTGAGTGGGACAAAAACAATCAGTGCATGCTCGTTACAGGTGCGACTTTCCCGGAAGAGCTTGGCAGGGTGCGACGCGTTATTGGCGACCTGCCGCTATTAGTGCCGGGTGTGGGGGCTCAAGGCGGTGATGTCGAATCCGTGTTGAAAATGGGCCTAGACGCTGATGGGTACGGCCTTTGTATCTCAAGCTCTCGGAGCATTATTTACGCCGGGAATGGTTTTGATTTTGCGGCGCAGGCGGCTCTCGCCGCAAAGAACTTACGCGACCAAATCAATGAAGCGCGTAAGCCCAGTTGTGTGACTCAATAAATGATGACTCCCAGGGCTAACGTCGCTAGCCGTCGTAGTCGCGCAGCAGGTTGCGGGCAATAATCGTTTGCTGAATTTGGCTCGTTCCCTCGTAAATACGAAACAAGCGCACGTCTTTATAAAACCGAGCGACCGCATATTCCTCCATATAACCGGCCCCGCCGTGAAACTGCACAGCTTTGTCGGCGACACGCCCTACCATTTCAGTGGCAAAAAGCTTGCAGCACGATGCAAGCGTGTTGACGGCTTCGCCTGCATCTCTGCGTGTCGCGGTATCAAGAACCATGCACTTGGCAGCGTAACTTTCTGCCTTACAGTCTGCGATCATGCCTTGGAGTAGTTGGAACTCAGCAATCGGTTGTCCAAACTGCTTGCGCTCCTTGCCATAGCCTAGGCATAAATCAATAAGTCTTTCTGCGCATCCTACGGAAAGGGCGCTGATATGGATCCTGCCGCGATCGAGGGTCTTCATGGCGCTTTGGAAGCCCTTGTTGAGTTTCTCCGGCCCACCGAGCAGGCGGTCAGCGGGCACCCGACAGTCTTCGAATATTACGTCGCAGACATGAGCGCCTTTTTGCCCCATTTTTGCATTGGGTGCGCCTAAAGTAATGCCAGCGGTGTCAGCCCCTACTAAAAATGCACTTACACCCTTGGCGCCCGGCGCGTCCTGATCGGTGCGGGCGAACACGGTAAAGAGTTGGGCGCTGGGAGCGTTCGTGATGTAACGCTTCGTGCCATTGAGAACAAAGTCGTCGCCATCTCTGACGGCCTTGGTTGCCAGAGATCCTGCATCGGATCCAGCATCCGGCTCTGTCAAGGCGAACGATCCTATGATCTCGCCACTGGCGAATTTCGGCAAAAAGTAGGCTTTCTGTTCCTCTGTGCCGTCCATGACGAGTCCTTGAGAGCCAATGCCGTTATTGGTGCCGAAGATTGACCGAAATGCCGGGGAGGTGCGCCCAAGCTCCATGACGACGCGGCATTCTTCATAGGTATTAAGCCCAATCCCTCCGTATTGTTGAGGAATGGTCAACCCAAATAGTCCCATCTCGCGCATTTCTTGGACGATTTCTGCCGGGATGCGGTCCTCTTCCGCTACTTGTGCCTCAAGCGGGATTAGCCGCTCGTTAACGAATTTTCTGACCACGTCGATCAGCTGTTCTAAGGTGTCTTCATCCATGGCCGAAGGCAGAGTGGCAGCTATGTTCATGGGCTTTCCTTTCAGGTGAGGTCGAATGATAGCGCGGCAGGTCGGACGCGTCGAAGTGTGCTTAAAGAGCAGGCAATCAAAAACTTGGGCACAAGCTTGCCCGTTGGTCATTTCGTTGCAGAGACTGGGCCGCTGCATTAGCCTTGCGCCCTCACACAGAGGAAGCACGCATGAGTAATGATAAAGCGCCGTTTGCCTGGGACGATCCTTTTCAACTTCAGGATCAATTTACCGAAGAAGAGAGAATGATCCAAAGTTCGGCCCGCGACTATGCCCAGGACAAGCTCTTAAGCCGGGTGCGCGACGCGTTTCGCAATGAGAACTTTGACCGCGAGATCATGAATGAGTTTGGTGCGATGGGTATGCTCGGCGCGACGCTGCCTGAAAAATATGGGTGCGCGAACGTAAACTATGTTTCCTACGGCATCATGGCTCGCGAGGTAGAGCGCGTAGACTCTGGGTACCGTTCGGCGATGAGCGTGCAGTCGTCCTTAGTAATGCACCCCATCCACGCTTTTGGCAATGAACAGCAGAGGGAGAAATACCTACCAAGGCTCGCGACCGGCGAATGGGTGGGCTGTTTTGGATTGACGGAACCCGACCATGGCTCTGATCCCAGCAGCATGGTCACTAACGCCAAGCGCGTCGATGGCGGCTTCGTGATGAACGGCGCCAAGATGTGGATCACCAATTCTCCCATCGCTGATTTGGCGGTTGTTTGGGCGAAACTAGACGGCGAGATTCGCGGCTTCATCGTTGAGCGCTCATTTCAGGGGTTCAGTACACCAAAAATCGAAGGAAAGATGAGCCTGCGGGCTTCTGTCACCGGCCAAATCGTGCTGGAGGATGTATTTGTTCCTGAGGAAAATCTACTGCCCAACGTCAAAGGATTAGCGGGGCCATTTGGGTGTTTGAATCGCGCTCGTTACGGCATTGCCTGGGGCGCCATGGGTGCGGCCGAGGCTTGCTGGCATGCGGCTCGCACCTACACGCTCGAGCGCACGCAATTTGGTCGCCCGTTGGCCGCCAACCAGCTGATACAAAAGAAACTCGCAGACATGCAAACCGAAATCGCATTAGGGCTGCAAGGGTGCCTGCGTATGGGCAGGATGCTCGACGAAGGAACGTTGCCCATTGAAAATATCTCGCTGATGAAGCGCAACAACTGCGGCAAGGCACTAGACGTGGCCAGAGTCGCCAGGGATATGCACGGCGGCAACGGCATCTCTGACGAGTACCCTGTAATCCGCCACGTCATGAATCTCGAGACGGTTAACACCTACGAGGGCACCCACGATATTCACGCTCTGATTTTGGGCAGGGCTCAGACGGGTTTGCAGGCTTTTTCATAACCCATACTTTTAAAGCCTTGCTGCGTTGGCGGCATTACTCGTAGCGCAAGTCGTTATTGCGAGTAAATGGCCATAAAAATGGGGTGCGATTCGCAAAAAGGTGTAAGAAATTAGCCATAGTGATTCTAACCGTTTGAATAAGGATTAAATGCCGCCTATCGTCGATTGTCCTACCAAAATGGGGCTTTCGTTATGACAAGTATATTGCTTGCTGATCATCACAGCCTTTTTCGGGCTGGTATGGTGAAATTGATCGATGGAATCGGGGGGTTTACGCTAGCGGCAGAAGTGGATGCCGGTGGCGCAGCAGTGGAATATGTGGCGCAGTACACGCCGGACATGTCTGGGTTCGAGGTGTTGCGGCGCATTCAGCAGATGCATTTGGGGACTCGTGTTGTCGCGTTGACGAACTGGACCACGCAGCCTATGCCCCTGCACGCCATGCGTGCTGGCATCGATGGCTACTTAGGGAAAGACATCGAACCGCAGGAATTCGAAAAAGCCCTGTATAAGATTCGCTTTGGTCGGCGCTACATATCTGAGGCTATCGCCCACGACCTGGCCCGGTTCGCCTATGGCGACCTGTCGGATAATCCCTTTCAACTCTTATCGGTGCGGGAAGTGCAGGTAATGCTCATGGTTTTGGGTTGCAAGAGTCCCAACGTGATTGCGGATTCGCTGAATCTGTCTGCTAAAACCGTTAACAGCTACCGATACCGCGTTTTTGAAAAACTCGGGGTTAAAAGTGATGTCCCGTTAACCCTGTTGGCGGTGTGACACAACGTTATTGAGCTCGGCATTCGCGAAACTGGCAGCGGCGAGGAGGTCTCCGTGCTGCCAAGCCGTAAAGGACCGCTTGCAGCGCGCTCTCAGAGTGATGGTGCCTTGGCTGCCACGTTAGGAATCAGGGATAACGATAAGTCTGCGTGAGCGGGTTATGCGCCAAGACTTTCTCGGAAGAGGGGAATTGTCCTAGACTTGGGTATGAAACCTGCCCCTCCCAGTGCGCTGCCCGATGTTGTTGCCTGCCGTGACTGCGTCCGCCTGGTGAATCACCAAGCCCATCTGAAGCGCCTGCATCCCGACTATTGGTGTGCCCCTGTGCCTTGCTGGGGCGCTTCGCGACCAAGGTTGATGATCATTGGGTTGGCTCCGGGTCTCGCTGGTGCTGGTCGCACCGGCAAAGGCTTTGTGGGCGATGCTAGTGGCGCGTTCTTATTTGAAAGTTTGCATCGTCATGGCTTCGCCACAGACTACCGCTCAGAACAAGCCCGCTTACGCGGGGCGGTCATCACCAATATCGTGAAATGTGTTCCTCCAGGGAATCGTCCGCTTGGTCGAGAGAAGCGTAATTGTGAGAAGTTTCTGGCGAGAGAACTCGAGAGCTTCTTGCCAAACCGCCGCACGAAAAATCGTGTCATTCTGTGTTTGGGGCGGGATGCCTACGAATCCCTCCACGGGCTCTTAGAATTGCCTGCAATGCCCTTTGCCCATGACTTGCGTTTACAGGTGCGGGATAACGTGTTCATGCTGACGAGCTTTCACCCGAGTCGGCTGAATGTGAACACCGGGCGCCTTACTAAAGATATGTTCGACTCCGTCATTGCTTACGCTCGGTCGCTTTTAAGTCGATGACCGTCTAACCGTTGTTTGCGCTCTTTAGTGGTCTGGGTGCCTGCCCGCCGCTATAGTTTCGGCATGGACGACGCTGCCTTCGATGCCGAGCAATTTCTAAAAACTTTGACCCGCAAGCCCGGGGTTTATCGAATGTTCGATAGCCAGGGCAAGGTGCTGTATGTGGGTAAGGCTCGGAACCTAAAAAATCGAGTATCCAGCTATTTTCGCGCCTCAGGTTTAGCGACCAAAACCATGGCCATGGTCGCGAAGATACATCGTATTGAAACAACCGTGACAAAGAGCGAAACAGAGGCACTGCTGCTCGAGCAGAGTTTGATCAAAACCGATAGACCTCCCTACAACATTCTTTTGCGGGACGATAAATCCTATCCATTTGTGCACTTGTCGACTCAATCGACCTATCCGCGACTTTCCTTTCACCGTGGACTAAAAAAAGGAGAGGGTAAGTACTTTGGCCCCTTCCCTTCGGCGGCAGCAGTGCGAGACAGTCTCAATGTCTTGCAAAAGCTTTTTCAAATCCGTCAGTGTGAAGAGAGCTACTTTAAAAACCGATCACGGCCTTGCTTACAGCACCAGATACAACGGTGTAGCGCACCCTGTGTGGGTTTAGTTTCCGAAGAGGAATATGCAGAGGACGTAGAGCTGGCGATTTTGTTTTTGCAAGGCAAGAGCATTGACGTTCTCGATCAGTTCAAACGGAAAATGGAGGCCGCAGCCGCAAAAATGGATTACGAGCGGGCGGCGAAATACAGAGACCAGATACTACAGCTTCAAAAACTGCAAGAACGCCAATATGTGCACGGTGCAGCAGGCGACGTGGACGTATTTGGCTACGCCGAAGAGGCAGGCCAAAACTGCGTTCAAGGCATTTTTGTGCGCGCAGGACGAGTTCTAGGCCAGCGCACCTATTACAACAAAAATGACTTGTCCCTGACTCCCGGTGAATTTATGCAGGCTTTTATTGGTCAGTACTATTTCGCTTCGGTCCAGCGTGAGATCCCTAAGTCCATATTGGTCAGTGACCTATCAACGGATTACGAGGCGCTTGATCAGGCTCTCAATGAAAAAGCGAGCCGCGCCGTTCAGCTGACAAAGGATGTCCGCGGTCAGCGGGCGCGCTGGCTCTCATTGGCGAAGGACAATGCCCAACTCAATCTGCGTAGCCATCTGGCTGGCAAAAGTCACATGCTGGCTCGGTTTCAGGATCTGCAGGACGCGGTTGGACTCGACGAAATACCTCAGCGCCTCGAGTGTTTCGATATCAGTCACACCATGGGCGAGGCCACCGTCGCCTCCTGCGTCGTATTTGATACTGGCGGTCCTTTGAATTCTCAGTACCGCCGCTTCAATATTGATGGCATCACGGCGGGGGATGACTATGCGGCCATGGAGCAAGCCCTGCGGCGACGATACACGCGCTTGATCAAGGGTGAGGGAGAGATGCCCGATCTACTGATCATTGATGGTGGACTTGGCCAGGTCAGGCGCGCACTAGCCGTTTTGAAGGAACTCCAGGTAGATTCAGTGAAAACCCTTGGCATCGCCAAGGGCGTTGAGCGCATTTCTGGCTCTGAGCGCTACTTTTTGGGCGAGAATGAAATCGTCATCAACGGGCGTTCCGAAGCCGCGCATCTTCTTCAGCATATTAGAGACGAGGCGCACCGGTTCGCGATCTCAGGACACCGCGCCAGACGTGGCAAAAAACGCAATCAGAGCGAGCTGGAGGAGATTGTGGGTGTTGGTCCGAAAAGGAGACGGCAGCTGCTCATGCACTTTGGCAGTCCAGCGGGTATTCGAGGTGCGAGCGCTGAAGAGCTGGCGAAAGTGCCAGGAATAAGTGGCACCATTGCTCACCAGATCTACAATACGCTGCACGAGTAGTAAAAAGATCTTTTCCTGTTCTGACGCTCCAAAGTAACGCCCCAAAGTAACGCCGCAATCACCAAATTGAGCTGCCATTGAATCTGCCAAACGTCATCACGATCGCTCGGATCTTGTTAATACCTTTTTTTGTTGGGCTTTACATGCTGCAACAAGAATGGAGCATTCTTGCGGCGGGCGTGCTCTTTGCACTGGCTGCGCTTACAGACTGGTTAGACGGATACTTGGCCCGCCGCTTGAACCAAACGACACCTTTCGGTGCATTTTTGGACCCTGTCGCGGATAAACTCATCGTCGTCTCAGCGCTGATCGTCTTAGTCACACATCACCACAACGCCTGGCTTACGATACCCAGTTTGATCATCGTGGCGCGAGAGATCGTCATCAGTGCGCTGCGTGAATGGATGGCTGAAATGAACGACTCGGTTGCGGTCGCAGTAAGTTATCTAGGAAAGGTCAAAACGACCCTGCAGATGATTGCGATCACGCTTCTATTGGTCGTTCCCGTTGACTCGCAATCTACGACCATGACCACAGGGTACGTGTTGCTCTATCTGGCATCGATAATGACGCTTTGGAGCATGTCACAATACTTGCGCGCCGCATGGGCATCGTTAAAGCGTGGCCTCCGCTGAGGGGCGCTTGCGCACATAAGAAGTAAAATGGAGGCTGAGGTCGGAATCGAACCGGCGTTAACGGAGTTGCAGTCCGCTGCATAACCACTCTGCCACCCAGCCTAAGGGGCTGGGAAGTTTAGCGATGTCGCGGCGCGATTGCCACAGGCACACAATGTGCTTTACCCGGCGCAACTTCTGGCGGCACCCAAGCCCATGGAATATTGATTGGAACAGGAATTTCGTGAACAGCAACATGCCCATTGGCGATACAAATGCATTCTTCAGCCATTTCGATGACAACCCTTTTCACCGATACATTGGACTATCGGTCGCGGAGGTCGCAGACGACTTCGCACGGCTGCGGTTAAACGTCACGGACAATACGCCAACCGGTATCGGCGGCAGCGTTAATGGAGGCGTCCTCGCGACCGTGGTTGATATGGCTGCCGTCGCGGCTGTATTCAGTAAGGCTATGCCGGGCAGTGAACCTGCTGGCACTGCAGATCTTTCGATTACCTATCTGCGCCAGGCCCATGGTGAGTGGCTCGAGGCAGTTGCAACCGTGATTAAGCGAGGGCGCCAGCTCAGCACAATATCCGTTGAGATCCGAGATGACGCGGGGCGGCTTTGCAGTAAGGGCCAAGTGCTGTACGCGATGCGCACTGCGAGTGCGTGAATTGATTAGCACTGACAGGCCTCGGCTGCCCAGTAGCTGGGTGTTAACGGGAACAGGGACTGGACTGATTAGGTTTGAGCTTGGTGCCCTCGAGCAATAATGCGATCAAGGGCGTTGGCGAAATGCTGGACACTTTTCTTATCCAGGGCTGCAGGTCCTCCGCTGGTTTGACCTATGGCTCGCATTTCCTCGGCACGATTGCGGCGCTGTAAGTAATCGCGAATATTTTCACGAGTGTAGTGGGTACCTCGGGGATTCAAAGCTTCGGCACCCTTTGCCACAGCGTCAGCAGCCAGCGGTACATCAGATGTGATTACAAGATCTCCTGGGGTCACCTGCTCGACGATCGTATTGTCAGCAACGTCAAACCCCTGAGCCACCTGTATTGACTTGATGACTTTGGATGGTGGTGTTGCAATGTATTGGTTGGCGACGAGTGTCATCGGAATTTGCCGACGATCTGCCGCTTTGAACAAAATACTTTTGATCGCCTTTGGACAGGCGTCTGCGTCAACCCATATATGCATAAGTTCTAAGCTTGCCCATCAAGTTTTGGTGGTCGTTTGAGTTGCCTGGCCCTATGGAATTCGCCTCTCGCGCAATCATTATAGCGTACACAAATGGAGTAATATTCTTGAGCGATCCAAGCTTTGGTGGACTTCTTAAAGATCTGGTAATTTTTTTCGGAACCATTTTGGTTTTCGTGATGGGATTTCTCGCGGTGAGTTACGTGGTACCGCCAAGCCGCAACCCGTACGGCTTTTGGTTGTGGTTCTTAGTCTATCTATTTGGCTTTACCAATATTCTTGGCAGATTTTTGAGGCGCAGATCAAAGAAACGGGAGTCTTCTGGCGATCGGCGTTGAAGGTTAGACGAAGTTATTGAGCCGTCTTGGTATGAAGCCTTGGAGGTGAAGTAGCGCAGAGGGGGAGAGGGGATAGCACCGAAGCGACACCTCCAAGACCATTTAACAATGCGCCTGCGAGAGTGAAAGAGGAGTGTTTCTGTGTTGTTTTTGCGTTCACATTTCGTAAACAAAAAAAGGTGGCGTGCTCTGCGACAAGCGCACGCGTACCCCCAGCGAGTGGTGGCGCGTTCCAATCGAGCATGACCTGCGTAAATGCGCGGTTTTTAAGTTCTGATCCTGATCTGCTGCTGCAGGCGTGGTCGATACGGGGTAGCAAGAGGACGCCCCTAGAACACAAGACATGGGTCAATTACGCCCGCAAAGCTGACACCGGCCAGAGCACAAGGTTCGTCTAGCAGCCTTAAGATCTCACGTTTGGGAAAATTTAGCGTGCAGGCGAGGGCAAAGCCTAATTGATTCGTTTCACTCGCAGCCATGGCCCGTCGTTAACGCTCATCATATAGCCGCCGACCGTACCGCTCTTGACGCGAACCGCATCTCCTGTCGATGCAGATAACAAACGTTCCTTGGTGAGCTGCCATATTTGCTCGTTGTCCAGATAGATCCTTGTGCTGGCCTTGGGGCGTCTTACGACTTTGATCAACCGAGATGAAATAGGGCCGTTGTCTTTCTTGCTAAAGAGACTTTGAGGCTCGCCGATGGCGGAATCTTCTGTTTTCTTCGATTGCGCGGAACTCTCAATCTCAGTTGGCGCAGGCTCTTTCGCTGCAACTTTCGAGTTTGTTGGAACGCCATAGCTGCTGTCGTAGCAGCTTAGACGAGCCAATGAATCGCTGATATCCCGGCATTTGACGGTGTCGTGGGCTTGCCCACTATTCGTCGCCAGGACGACACTCAGTGCTATCGCAATTTTTTTCATGATTTCCCCCTCGATTACCCGTTTATACGCCGAATCTTGATTTGCGTCCTCAGATTATCGCCGAAACGCGGCTTGAGGAGCTTTAGCTGGCGCCCTGACTGTGAAAACATCGCAGTAGGAAGGGCTACAGATGTTAAGGAGGAGAGATGTACCCAGGTAAATATGCTGCGACGCACCCAGATCGCGCTGCATTCGTCATGGCAAGTACCGGTGAGTCAGTCAGCTACTCAGAATTCGAGGCGCGGGCAAACAAACTCACACATCTGCTGCAAAATGAAGGGCTTCGCCGTCAAGATCACTATTCCATCATGATGGAGAACAACAACCGTTATCTGGAGGCTTGCGCCGCTGGGGAGCGCGCTGGGCTTTACTACACCTGCATTAACTCTTTTCTAACAGCTGACGAGCTGGCCTACATACTGGATAACTCTGAGTCGCAGATCTTGATCACGAGTATGTCGAAACTGGAGGTGGCAATAGATGCGGTTTCCCAGAGCAGCAAGGTGCGCAAAGTGCTGGTGGTCGATGCTGACGCGAATGAGCTGCCCGACGGTTTTGAAGACTACGCGACTACCTGTCAGAGCTTTCCGGCGACACCGATTGATAACGAGCGCCTGGGCACCTCGATGCTGTACTCGTCGGGTACCACGGGGCGCCCAAAGGGTATTATCCGCCCACTGCCTGAACAGCCACCGGCGGATGCTTTGCCGATGTACGACTTTTTGGGGCAGCTCTGGCACTACCGCGAAGACATGATTTATCTCTCTCCAGCGCCGCTTTACCATTCTGCACCCCAAGCCGCTGTGAACCTGACCATTCGCCAAGGCGGCACAGTGATCATCATGGAGCGCTTCGACCCAGAGGCCTACCTGTCGCTGATTGAGCAGTACAGCGTCTCGCATTCGCAGCTGGTACCCACAATGTTCTCGCGCATGCTGAAGCTGCCGGAGGCCGTGCGCAAATCCTACGATCTGTCCTCATTGGAAATCGCGGTACACGCTGCAGCCCCATGCCCTGTGATGGTGAAGCAACAGATGATCGAGTGGTGGGGCCCGATCATCCACGAGTACTACGGCGCCACGGAGGGGCTTGGATTCAGCGCATGCGACACGCAAGAGTGGCTGGCCCACCCAGGCACAGTTGGGAAGATTGTCCTTGGCGAGCTCGCTGTGCTCGATGATGAGATGCAGCCGCTTCCCCAGGGTACGCCCGGCACGCTTTGGTTTAAAACGGCGACGGAATTTGAGTACCACAATGATCCAGAGAAAACAGCGGAGGCGACATCGTCGGACGGAGAAATGACCACTGTTGGCGACGTGGGTTATGTAGATGAAGACGGGTTTTTGTTTTTAACCGACCGTAAAACTTTCATGATCATATCGGGCGGCGTCAATATTTACCCGCAGGAGAGTGAGGATTTGCTGATTGCACACCCCAAGGTAGCGGACGCTGCGGTTTTCGGCGTGCCGAATGTTGATTTGGGTGAAGAGGTTAAGGCAGTGATTCAGGTAGTGCCCGGGACCGTGGAGAACGAGTCGCTTACCGAAGAGCTTCTAGCCTATCTGGCTGAACATCTCTCACGGCAAAAAATTCCTCGCTCTATCGACTACATTGCACAAATGCCGAGGCTGCCTACAGGCAAGCTCTACAAGCGGCTGTTGCGGGATCAATACTGGGGCGCGGGAGAATCGCGCATCGTCTAGACCGAAGCATGCCGCAACGTGCATGCAGCGGTTGCGGCAGGGAATCTATCGCGTCTTCGGCGACCTTACCGTTCGTAGTCAGCACCCATTTCAAACACGGTTTCAAGATTGATCAGCGATTTTCGGCGGCCGTCAATAACGATGGGTTCGTATTCAACGCGTGAGACGAATTTCTCTACTAACTCTCGGTGCTCTTCTCGGGTCCTCTTTCCGGTGACACCCTTCGGTTCGCCCTCAAGGTACGTGCCCTCCAGTACTGTGGCCTTACCATCTGGGCTGATCTGATATTGGTACCGATAACTCATGTTATAGCCCTCAGTAAAGGTCATTTTTTGCATTTTTTTAGGCAAACAGTAGGTATTTCGACATAGGGTCTCGCGATCTTCATAACCTGCTGGCCAAATGCGCATGGCGCACTCGTCCCCAATACAGGCAAGGCAAGCCTTTGCGAAGCGCTCGCGATTGGCTACCGCGGTATTCAGCCCATCGCGTGTCAGCGGCTTCAGCTCACAGGAAAAACTGGGCAAATTTTCAGGGAAAGATGCTTCAGCGCTGCTTAAGTTGGCATAGGTCAGGTTGAAAATCATTGCGAGACAAACGATTAGGAATCTTGGTTGCATCGAACTCTCCGGTTTTTGGCTGGATGAATTGTTGCGACGCCTATCAAGAGGGTCGATCATATTCGACTTTCTTCGTTGCAGGCATCTAGTATGAGCGCTTGTTAGCCGTCTTGTCGCAGGCGGTAACCAACTGTTTTACTCCACGGTATTTAGAATGCGCCATAATTATGCGAGAAAACAGATCCCATGATTAAGAAAATGCCGCTTGGATTTTTGGCATTTTCCGCACAAATGGTCGTGAAATAGCCTAACCGCCAGTGGTCTCTAGAATGACCTGTTGCGCTAGCAACCGATCAACTTCGCTTTTCTCGTAGCCAAGCTCGCCCAATACCTCTCTAGAGTGTTCTCCAAGCCGAGGGGTATGCGCGTATAGGTTACTCGGTGTTTGTTCGAACTGAGCCGCTGGCCGCGGTGTCCTAACCAATCCGGCGTATGGATGCTGATAGGTAAGCACTGCACCCATCGCTTTCACCTGAGGATCCTCCAATACTTCTGAGCGAGCGTTTAAGTGTGAGTAGGGCACATCCTCTTCTTCGAACCGCACGCACAACTGCTGCGTTGTGAACCTTGGGTACGCCGCATCCATTAATGCTCGGAGTTCATCGCGATGCTCAAGTCGGGCTGCAGCGTCTGCGAATCGCGGATCCTCAATCAGCCCAGGAAGCTCCAAGGCTCTAAAGATGCCGAAAAACTCGGCTTCCTGTACGGGCATGCTCGCTATCCACCCATCCTTCGTCTCGTGCAGGAACACCGAATGATCGAGCGGTGGGACAGTTTCGACACCTTCCTCGAGAAAAGTGAAATTGTTCATCGTGTCAGGCCACAAGAACGATAACGCGGCGTCAAGCATCGAGATCTCAACGCGCTGTCCTTGGCCACAGCGCTCGGCTCGAAACAGGGCTGCGACAATGGCTTCCGCGGCGGTAAGCGAAGTGATTTTGTCGCATACCAAGCTGTTGACCATCTCGGGCTTTCCATCGACGCGTAACGCCGTGAACCCAGATATTGCCTGTATGACGGCGTCATAGACGCGCCGGTTTGCGTAGGGCCCAGAAGAGCCCACACCGTTGATAGAGGCATAAACGAGTTTTGGGTGGGTTTCGCGAAAGGTGTCGTATCCCAACCCCAACCGATCCATAACCCCAGGTCGAAAATTCTCCAACACAACATCTGCAGATAAGATCAATTGGCGTGCAATCGCTTTGCCTTCGTCTTTTTGCAAATCGACCGCTAGGCCTCGTTTGTTGCGATTCATGCTGGTGAAGGCGCTTGCCATTCCGCCGCTTTGAGGAAATCCTCCTCGCATTAAGTCACCGCCAAATGCTTCGATCTTAATTACGTCGGCGCCCTGATCCGCCAGCAGCGCACCGGCAATAGGGCCTGAAAAAATCGCTGAAAAGTCAGCGACTCGAATCCCCTGCAGAGGGCCTGTTCTTGGTTGTCCTAATGCGATGGGCTGTTCCATGTAACTCTCCCCAGTGCGACAGTTTGCAAATTCAGCAATAGAAAGAGTAGATCAAGCTCTCTCTCTTAAGAAGGGGTTTGCATCAGCGACAAAATAGACTACACCTTGGGGCTGCGCTCAGTCGCCTAACTTTAGGCTTCTGTCAAATTAGATTGAGTCCCCACAATCTGAGAGACAATCGATCAATATTTTGAGGAAGAATCGACGATGACTTATGCCCACAGCGAATATCTCATTAGCCCGCAGGAACTGATGCAGCAGCTGAATGATCCTTCCCTACGAATTTACGACACATCGGTGTTATTGCTTGCTGCAGAGCAGGGCTATACCTCTGAGCCTGGGCGTGATCGTTATCTGGAGCAACACATCCCAGGGGCTGGATTTATCAACCTATCGGAAGATTGGTCGGATACCCGATCACCCTACAACAATACGGTTCCGGATATTGATGCCCTAGCAGAGGCTATTGCGCGCGATGGCATCGATAACGACAGCTCGGTCGTTCTTTACTCATCTAGCCACATTATGTGGGCGACACGAGCCTGGTGGCTGCTGTGCTATGCAGGCCACACCAATGTGAAGGTGCTGAACGGCAATTTCACCGCTTGGCTGGACGCCGGGTATCCTGTTGAATCCGGCGAGAAACGATATTCACCCGCATCGTTTACGCCCGTGGAGCATTCGGAAATGTTCGTAGACACCGAACAGATGGTAGCCGCGATGGAGAGCACCGTCTGCACCATCAATGCGCTACCCCCGGCAGTCTATGCAGGCACTGGTGACGTTTACTACGGCCGCAGAGGACATATACCCGGCAGTCGCTCAGTCTACTTTTCTGACCTGTTGCAGAGTGAATTTTTTCTGCCAGCCGAGCAGTTGAGTCAAACACTCGAGGCTCAGGGTATGCTGAGCGCACCGAGAGCATTGATTTACTGTGGCGGAGGAATCGCGGCAACCCTCGACGGATTTGCCTGCCTACTGGTTGGACAAGAAAACGTTGCGGTTTACGACGGTTCGATGTCCGAATGGGCTGCCAACGAGGAACTGCCCCTAACCGTTGGTGAGCAGCCTTAATTCATGCCGCTGGCTCTGGAGCGTTGATCAGATTGTCGCTTATGATTGCTAACGCCTTCGCATCAACCTGGCAACGGATGCGCTAGGTTTTTGCTCGTTTTGATCAGCAAAATTGTCTGACGATTGCTGGTTCTCTGACTTTTACATCCCTGCTCAGCCTTGTGCCTGCGATGACCGTGGTCTACTGGGGCCTCGGGTTTTTGCCTGCTTATACGACCCTGGCTGCAGAGGCAGAGGATTTTATCTTTGAAAACTTTATCCCCAGTAGCTCCTTGCTCGTGCAGTAAAAACTCAGCGAGTTTGCTGGCCGAGCAGAAGGTCTCACGGAAGTCGGTCTGTTCAGCCTCGTAATCACCACACTGTTGCTATTGCTCACGATAGAACGACACTTCAACGCCATTTGGCAGGTCGAAAAGCCCAAATGGACGGTTACACGCTTGTTGTCGCTGATCGTGCTTCTCACCGTCGGTCCCGCGTTCGTTTTGACTGGAATCTCTGCTTCAGCCTATCTGCTGTCGCTGCCCTTGTTGGCCAAGGTAGATATCATCGGTCTGGCGCCCTTGGCATTGAATCATCTGCCTACGCTCTGTCTGTTAATTTTATTTGGCAGCCTCTTTGCCTTTGTGCCCAATGCGCTGGTCCGTCCTCGGGAAGCCTTGCTGGGAGGATTGCTAACCACCTTGGCGTTCAAGCTAGCGTTCGCTTTGTTCGCAGGATTCTCCCAGTACTTCGTTTATAACGTGATTTATGGGGCGTTGGCGGTATTGCCAGTTTTTTTGCTTTGGTTGTTCTTGGTTTGGGTTATCGTCCTTTTTGGGGCGATATTCGTTTGCTCACTCAACAATGACGCTAAACCCGTAGGCGATTCAGCGACTTAATCGTGGATTTCGACGCCAATTCAATGTGAACAATGTCGGCACATCTCTCTCCCAGCCGAAGGTGATCTGGTTTCTCCCCTGCCATGAACGGCCGACAAAAACTAGAGGAATTACCGAATAAAGTCGCTCGACTGTTATTTACGTCGATGTGAACAAATGGGTAACATGCTCGGACTGGGGCGTCTGCTTATCGCCGAAGGTGAGCGGCGAAACAAAAACAAGAATTCGAAGCTATCCGTGAGAGAAAATATGTTTACGAGAGTTGTCGCTGGTCTTTTGGTCGCTGTGAGCGCCGCCGTCATTGCGCCTAGCTGGGCTGCTGAAACATACAAGGGTCAAGTCGCAGGAGTCGGCTCGGTGGAGATCGAGCTGGTTGAGAGAGGAACGCCGACTTTTCCTAGACGAGCTAGGTCTTATGGGGTTAGCGGATCAGTACTGGTGCGTTTCTCTGTTGATGTGGAAGGCAATGCGATAGGGGCGGTAATCGTAGAGTCGAAGCCGCGTCGTATGTTCGACCGTTCGGCCATGAGATATATGGAGACTCTAAAATTCGCTCCCTATTTGGTCGACGGCAAGGCAACTCAGGTAAATGATGTGCAAATGACTGTGGCCTACGTGTTAGAGGGCGTCTAAACACGAACCAATCCACAAAGTTCTACTGTCTGGCAAATAAACAAGAAAAATATGTCCATAAGAAACAAACTTCTCGCTCTACTGCTCGCTGGCATCGGCGTGCTTTGCTCTATTTTTTACTTCTCCGCTAACAACCTAATAGACGCTTCGGATGAGTTCACTTCAGACTCGTTAGCTCAGACTTACAGCGCTGCCTGGCTCTCGGCGTCAGACTCACAGTTTCAGCGTACCGTCGAGCGGTTCGACCCGGAGCTTGGGGCCCCAGAGATAACCCAACTTTGGGATCCACTGGACAATGGTTTCAATGATGACGGTGCAGATAATCCACTCATCGCTGCACTCGCCGCTGATCGGCCCGATATCGCCAGAGATTATTTTGATCAGCTATTCATGGACGCTGTGGATTTAGAAGAAATCAGCTTTGTCATGGCTTATACCGTAACCGGGAGACAGGTTTACTGTTTATCAGGGTTATTCCTTCATGGCGCGGATCCTTGCGGAAAATCTGCGCGCCCAGATTTCTTTCTGAACTTTGACAGCTTTTTGCGCAATGCTATTCAACGTCCTACCAGAAATATCGTCCGGATTACCGACACCAACGGTGAAAGACCACTTTCTATTAATGATTCGCTGTCTTTCGGCGTATTGGACGCGAATGAAGAAGCAGTCGCCTTAGTCGTGATTGGGAAGAACCTGGTCGATAACCTAGAACTCTTCAGCGAAGACTTCGAGGTGCGTCTCGCCGTTCGCTCAAACGGGCAGAGTATCAGTCTGAACGATTACTACGACGACGGCGGGAACGATTCCACCGAGTATGGTGTTGCAAATCTTCGCAAGCTTATTGTCGAAGGCGCTCGGCTGGCAGATGAGTCCTCAGACGCCACGTTCAGTGAAGTCATTACCGACTTGGGCGTATCCATCACATCGATACCATTGAGCTACCAGGCCACGGCCGAAGAAATAAGCCTGCTTATATTCAAAGACCAAAGCGAAAATATCGCCCAACAAAACGATACTCGGTTTAATGCTATCATTTGGCTCGCTACCACTGTCGTGATCGTTGTTTCGGTGATTCTTGCCCTAATATGGGGTGCCTTTAGCCAAATTAAGGTTGCGATAGATGTGCTCCGCGGAATGGCAGAGGGCGACCTGTCTGCTGAGATGCCTGAGCGAAATCGTCTGTTGGCCTCAGACAGCGACGAAGTAGGGCGTCTATCAGAGGCTATTGATCAATATCGAGAGAAACTGCTCGAAGCGGAAGAACAAAGTGCCGATAGAGCGCGTCGCAGAGTCGAACGCGACAACATTATGTTTGAAAAAATGGAGATCCTAGCCGGTCAATTGGAGGGCGGTGCCAAGGAGCTAATGATCCAGGATATCGAACACATGCGTGAACAAGTCGATACCGGAGACGACACCACAAAGGAGCGTGCCTCGATCGAATTGATGAGCGTGGCCTTCTCGCGGATGTCTGACGAGGTAAGCTCGCTGATCAATGCTCGAACCGAAGAGTTGGTCAGAACCCGTGACGAAATCGACAGCTCAATTCGTTACGCGGCGCGTTTGCAAAATGCGCTACTGCCCAAGCAATATCCTGGCGATATCTCGTTCAAGGTGCATTGGCGGCCACGTGATTTGGTTGGCGGAGACATCTACTTCGTTCACAGCTTGCCAGATCGTGTTTATATCGCAGTAGTCGACTGTACAGGCCATGGTGTGCCTGGGGCCTTCCTCTCGATCATCGCGCGATCGGTACTTGAGCGGGCAATCGACGAGCACGAAGAACAAAATGCTGGGGATTATTTGACCAAGGCACATAGCTTGGTGATGGAGACCCTCAGTCAGCAAGACAGTGCAAACGAGAAAATCGACGAGGGCTTCGATGGCGGAGTTTGTATTTACCATCGCAAGCAGCAGCGGCTGGAATTTGCCGGCGCTAAATCCTCGCTATTCCGGGTGAATAACTCCGGCGCGTCGGAAATTAAGGGCGATAGAAAGTCTGTCGGTTCGTCCCGTTCAGGTGGTGCGTTCCAATTCAACACCCATGTAATCGATAATCCAGAAGGAGCGTTTGTAATGCTTACCGACGGTATTACGGACGTCATGAGTGCAGAAGATCGTCCGATAGCCTTTGGTCGTCGCAGGGTTTTGAGGACACTCCAGAACTCAACCCAAACCACACCAGATGGGTTGGTAAACAACATTATGACTAATGTTGATCTGTATCGCGGGGGGGCTCCTTACCGAGACGATCTAACCTTGCTCGCGTTTTCGATTAATGGGGATAGCGACGAAATTGTCGTTAGAGATGCAGAGGAGATTTGAAGGTGGAACAAGCAGCAACACAGAGAACACCGCACATCGAGATAAGCGGTGCCGCATGTCGCATTGTTGGGGAATGCTACCCAGAAAACATTCAAGAGTTTTCAGCTCCCGTGATGAGCTCTTTAAGATCTTTGGTGCCAGATAGTGGCGCCTATCAGGTTGAAATGGAACTTTTCTATTTCAACAGCTCATCCGCAAAATTTCTGTTCGATTTTTTTGAGTTTTTCGAAGAAAAGGCAGCGTCAGGTTTAGCGGTGAAGATCAATTGGAACTACCGTTTAGACGACGACACGATGTTGGAGGCGGGTGAGGATTTCGCCGAAGACATGGAGTCCTGCGAATTTGAATTGGTCGGTGTTGAGGTGCCAAGCGAAGGCGAGGGCGAGGCCGAATAACTCGACAGCACGTATAAAACTTGCGCCTAATCGGAGCGAACCTATGATCAATGACGAAACCCTCGAACTGCATAAATTTATGCAGGCTCGACGCACTCTCTTTTGCTACTCAGGGCCTTTATCCGAGGACCTGCTTACCTCAATCTCTAATCCTGTTAGACAACAGTTGAGTGAGTCGGAATCCGACGAAGGGGTGGCCAAGCGCGTTTTCGGTGTGTTCGTCGAGCAGGCGCAAAACATTATTCGCTACGCCACACTTCGAGCAGATACAGGGGAGGGTGTGGGTACCATCGCAATTAGTGTGACCGAAAACGATGGATTCCTTATCGAAGCCGTCAACGCTATTGACTCAACTAAGCGCACGGCCTTGGAGGCCACGCTGCTTGAGCTGAGCATGAAAGACGCCAAGGAGCTTCGTAAGATGTACAAGGATCGACTGCGTAGCGGTCCACCCGAAGGTTCCCAGGGCGCAGGTCTAGGCTTCATAGAAATGGCGCGTCGGGTACAACGATTTGAATTTGAAATCGCCGATACCGAAAACGGTCCGGTCTTCGTTTACCGCGGTTACGTCTCTTAGCCTCATCTACAGGATCGACGGCGTTTGATAACAAAGCAGTGGCTCATTATCACTCACATTCCTCAAAGGGCTGAGAGGGATCTTTTAAAGTAGCGACTTTTGAATGTTGTTGTACTCCAAATGTGCCTCGACCCGCTGAAGGGCATTTGCTAGGGACTCCTGAGCTCGCGCAAGTTGGTCGGGTTCAAGAGCTCCGATATCTGTGTTAATCGCCGAATCACCAATCTCAAGAGAAACCCTGGACGGGTTGTCATGCTCGTTGCTGAGTGGTTTGAAAGTGCGTACTTGCCCGATACCTTTCAGGTTAAGCGTCTCCTGCTCTTCACAAGGTATACGGTCGCTCACGAGTGAATACGTATCAAAGGACATCAAAATGCCACCGTTATCCGCCGCGGTCTCAAGTCTAGACGCGGTATTAACGCCAGCACCGACCGCCGTATACTCTAGTCGCAAATCGCTGCCGAAATTGCCCACGGTGCAAAAGCCTGTCGCGATGCCAATGCGCATTTGGAGGGGCTGCTGCATTCCATAGCGGTGCCAGTTATCGCTCATGCCATGCAAAGTTTTTTGCATCTCCATCGCCATATTCACGCATGCTATGGCATCTTCTTTGACGCCCTTGGATTCAGGGTCTCCGAAAAACAACATAATGGCGTCACCAATGTACTTATCGACGGTTGCACCGTAGCTAAGTGCGATCTCTGTCATCGTGCCAAGATACAGATTCAGCATCTCTGCCACATCCTCCGATTCTAGGTTTTCCACAATGTTGGTGAAGTTGCTAAGGTCTGAAAAGAAAATCGTCAGTTTTTTGCGTGTATGGTCTCTAGCGACTGCCTTATTGCCAGTGAATATCGACTGGTAAAGTTGCGGAGACAGATACTTAGATAGCTGCGTTGACAGGCCTTCCAATTGACGGTTGGTCTCTTGGGCTTCTTGAGACAGCTCCGTAAGGCGCTTTTCGCTCTTATCGCTAAGTTTGATGATACGTTGAGTTGTTTTCAGAAGCTTCTGATACTCTTTCGTCAATTTTTGATGATCATCAAAAGACGCAGTACCTTGGTCAATCAGCGCTAACGAAGATTCCAGAACTGTGCGCTCATGCTCGAAAATATCTCCTGTGCTATTTTCAGAACTCATGCGGCGATCCTTAATTAATTCATCCAGAAACTAACAGAAGGTGACCGCAAAATGCACGTTGCATATTGACCAAAACTCAAAAAAGCTTGCTAATAGCTGATGCGGCGTGGGGGCTCGGTTGGGCAGCGCCATTGAGGGCCTGTGCTTTATTTGAATTGCGAGACCTCAATTAATGGATCGATTAGGCGGTGCAGCCCAGTTCCAAAGCCAGCAGGAACTTTGGCTAGGAGTATTCATGAATGTGGCGGATTAAGTTACAAACGCAGGGCGAAAACAGGAGGAGAGGATGATACTCAAAACAATGGGACCGGATGCGGCAGTAAGTGACGTTTTGGCCGAGCTGGAGCTCGCCGGCGCGGTAATCGTCAAAGACCTGATTGATGAGGAAACGATTAAGCGCTTCAACGGCGAAGTAATGCCCTACGTCGAGAGAACCCCTATGGGACGGGACGATTTTTCGGGTAAGGGAACAAAGCGAACTGGCGCGCTTGCTGCACGATCTCAAACTTGTCGAGAGCTAATATTGAATGATCTGGCTTATGGAACAGCCGAAGCGTTTCTCAAACCGTTTACCAAAAAGATCATTTTGCATCTCACCCAAACGATACAGATACACCCGGGCAGCAAGGCGCAAGCCGTACACCGTGATCGATACGCTTGGGGGGCTTATTTGCCTCAGTCCATTGAACCTCAGCTCAACACCATTTGGGCGATGACAGATTTCACGGCGGAAAATGGCGCCACTCATTGTGTTCCTGGTAGCCATCGTTGGCCCTGGGAGCGGCAGGCAAGATCTGATCAATTTTGCCAGGCAGAAATGAGTCAGGGCTCGGTCTTTTTCTATACGGGTAGTATTCTCCATCACGGGGGGGCTAACCACTCGAACGCACCAAGACTAGGATTGAATCTCACCTACTGTCTAGGCTGGCTGCGGCAGGAGGAAAACCAGTATCTCTCCTGTCCTCCTGAATTGGCGAAAGCGTTCGACCCAAAGTTGCAGGAGCTGTTGGGTTATACCCAAGGCGAGTACGCGCTGGGCTATTACTCAGAGCCCCTAGACCAGAGTGGGACCAAAGAAGTTATAGCGCCAGAGGTTAGGCTGGGTCGCACCCCAACCCAGCTAGAAGAGATCACAGACCTGGTCTAAGGCTGGATAGGCGATCGAATATCTTGCCGCATGACCTTCACCAGCGATATGGCCATTAGGGCCATGACCACTGAAAACGGCAGCGCCCCAATAATCATGGCAGACCGAAGCGCTCCCAAGCCACCGGCTGTCAGCAGAGCGCCAATCAGCAGGGTGAAAATCGCACCCCATACCACAATGTGGCGTTTACCTTTTTGGTGTTGGTTGCCGCCCGAGGCCAAGGTGTTGATGATCAATATGCCGGAATCAGCGGACGTAATTAGAAAGGTCAGCAGCAAGACAACGACAATGACCGATAATGCGATTGCAAGGCCGGGCGGTAACATCAAATTGATCGTGGTAAAGAGCTGGGAGGAGATGTCTGCGTTGACGATGGCGCCTTGAGCAACCCCCTGCAGTTCAAGATCTATAGCGGTGGCACCAACAAATGCAAGCCACGTTAGGCAAACCATAGACGGCACGATAATCGCGCCCAACACATATTCTCTGACGCTGCGCCCGCGAGAGACTCGTGCCAAAAACAGACCAACAAAGGGTGCGAAGGCGATCCACCACGCCCAATAGAAAATATTCCAAGCGCCCTGCCAGTCCTGTAGGGCTTTGCCGACTTCGGTGCTCGTGTCGTTCCAAACCGTGACCGACATGCTTGGCAGAGCCAGCAGATAGTCCCAAATTGCATAACCAAATGTGGTCGCCGCGAAAACCGTAGAGCCGAAAAGGATGAAAAATCCCACGAGGAATATGGAGAGGCTCATATTGATGTTAGACAACCATTTGATGCCTCGCTGGATGCCCGACGAGGCCGATATACAGGATGCACTGACGATGAGTATTAGCCCAAAGAGCTGAGCATTTAGCGTTGGTTGACCACTGCTGTTCATCAAAAACGACATACCGCTGATGTTGAACAAACCTGCTGCGAACTGCGAAACCCCATAGCCGATGGTGACGCCAAGGCCGATTAATGTGGCCAGAATGGCGGCGATATCGACTAAGTGTCCAAGCCAGCCAGAAAGGCGTCTGCCGAAGATTGGCTGCAGTCCGGATCGAATGGTCAGAGGCATGTCCTTGGCATAGCTCAGATACCCAAGCGCCATGCCGACGATGCCATAACAGGCCCAAGGGGTGAGGCCGTAATGCAGCAGTGCCCATTTGTAGGCATTGCGCACATTGTCAGCATCTTGAGATTGGGCCAGCCCCTGGATGGTCTCAGGATTGGTGGTGAAGTGGAAGATGGGCTCTGCGGTTGAATAAGTCAGCATGCCAACGCCGATACCTGCGCCGAACATCATGGACAACCAGGTAAAACGCGAAAATTCCGGAGTCTCTCCTGCTTTGCCCAGCACAAGTCGACCCGTGCTTGGCCAAAGCGCCAAGCCCAGACAGGCTAGGGTTAAAAATGCCGTTACCAGCATGTACCAAGGCGCGAAGGATGCGGTAGACCAACTTTGCAGTGCCAGAAGCTGAGCGCCCGCGGCGGTCGGCGAAGAAGCCACCCAGATTAGCAGGGCGGCGATGATGACCTTGGGTACTGCGGCTACCCATGGGTTGAAACCCTCATAGAAACCCTTGGTCTGAGTCGCGATAAGCACTTGCGCGTCCGGAGAAACTTGAGTCATGGGTTGGCCTTATATGTCTTTAGGTATCGCGGTTAAGTCCCATACACGCCGTTGCATGCGCGGGCTTCGCTAACGTTTATGCACGGGGCGCTACGTAAACTGGCGATCAGCGATCGGTTTAGGATGGATCGGCAATCTGCAGCAGCTGCTTGCCCAAGTTCTCACCGGTAAATAAACGGCTCAGGGTGCTTGGAATGTTGTCGAAGCCATGCTGTAAATCTATCTGGTATTTGAGGTCGCCAGCACTAATCCACTGCAGCAGATCTGTAATAGCCTCAGCTGCGCGCGGCAGGTAGTCGAGAATAATGAACCCTTCCATGCGTGCGCGGTTCGTCACCAAATTCATCAGGTTTGCGGGCCCTGGTACAGGTTCCGTGGCGTTATAGCCGGATATTCCTCCGCACAAAACGACGCGTGCGCGAAGATTGATGTGATTCAGGGCGGCCTCAAGAATTTCGCCACCGACGTTATCGAAGTAGACGTCGACTTTGTCTGGACAAGTGGCTTTAATTTGATCGCTGACGTTGCCTTGTTTGTAGTCAATAACCGCATCAAAGCCCGCTTCGTCTTTTAGCCAAGCGCACTTCGCGGCTCCCCCAGCAATGCCGACAACGCTACAGCCCTTGATGCGGGCGATTTGTCCTGCGACGGAACCGGTTGCGCCGGCGGCTCCGGAAACCAACACCGTCTCACCGGGTTCGGGGGTGCCAAGATCAATCATCCCAAAGTAGGCGGTGAGGCCGGTAATACCGAGGACTGACAGCATCATTTCCGGGGTAACGCCATCAGGTACCTTGGTCAAACCCATGGGACCTTCGTTCGGTGCTGCTACGACGAAGTCCTGCCAACCTCCAGTTGTTTGTACCAGGTCGCCTACCGCAAAATCTGGATGACGCGACTCGCTTACTTGGCCGATTGAGCCAGCGCGCATCGGTGCGCCGATGGCGACTGGGGGAAGATAGCTCTCCCGGTCCTCCATCCAACCGCGCTGGGTTGGATCGAAGGAAAGAAAAAGATTTCTCACCAGAACTTGGCCCGGTGCAGGTTCGGGTATCGGACTCTCGACGTACTCAAAATTCTCCCTGGTCACCAGGCCATTGGGGCGTTTGGCTAGAAGCCACTGACGATTGGTGTTCACAAAATTCTTCCTAAAACGACAAAAAGTTAGCAGGAAGCGATGCTAAGACGGCATATGGATCAGTCAACCAAGCGCCCACCTGCTGCTCTCCCGCGCAAGTTCGAGGCACCAGTATGGCTAAGCTCAGTTGCAGATCAAAGGTTTGTTTCGATGCGGAAGTTGTTTAACCGGCAGAAACGACGTGTAGGGGCACGATGGGTTCCGGCAATTCGGCAAAATGTTGCCGGGTGCGCATACCGATGTCGAGGTTCAAAGCCGTCCAGATTTCGAAGTCAATATGATTCCAACCGAAGGCCATAGCAAAGCGTTCCGCATCAATAAAGCCTGCGTCGGCGCTTTCCAGAAACACCTCGCAACTTAGGCAGGCGTTGCGTTGGAAGTGGAAGTAACGCACCCGTTCCTGAGAGGAAAGTCCATCAATAATGCGCCGAAGCTGTTGGTGGCTGCGACACGGGTGATTGCGGTAAACGCTGATTTTTTCAATGGTTCCCAGCAGTTCTTCATTTTCTGTAATGCGCAGCATGTTCTCTGCGCTGCGATTGATCGAATTGACAAAGTCTGAATGGCGAATGGAGTCTCGTGTTAAACGCAGCTCTTTAAGCAAAAAGAAAACCGAGACCAGCAGGGCTAATGAAGCGAGCACATCGGCTCCTACAGAGACATAAGTCAGCATGTTTGAATTCCTCAAGCTGGCGATGGGTTGTTGTATTAGTTTTGATCGCTCGAGAAACGCAGCAAAAACGATGCCAATCTATTGTAAGGCAGGGGTAGATGTGGGCTGTGTATTCACCTATCTTTAAGGAGCCTGATTGGCTAATAAGAAAAAGAACAAAGGTTAAATCAGAGGTTCATGAAGGCAATCGGCTTCTAGCATTTCCAGCAACGAGCGCTTTAAGAGGTAGTCCTATGCAGCACGATCTTCAGGTGACGATCATCAAAGAACTTATGGCCCAACTTGACGAGGGTCGCAATGTCGATGCTGGAGTGCAGTATCGAATGCCGACAAGTTCCTATATTTGTCCAGAGATAGCCGAGCGCGAACAGCAGGCGTTTTTTTTGGATCACCCCCAGTTGGTTGGCCTGTCTGGGGACCTGCCGTCCAAGGGCGCATTTTTAACCCTAGAGGATTTCGGTGTGCCGGTACTGGCCACCCGCGATAAGGAAGGTAAGTTTCGCGCTTTTCTAAACGCATGCAGGCATCGCTCGGTGAAGGTAGCGCAGGAAGAGAGGGGCACTAAGCATGTTTTTACCTGTCCATTCCATCATTGGAGCTATGCAAACTCGGGTGAGTTGATGACCATTCCTAATAACGATCACTTCGGTGAAATCGACAAGTCCTGTCACGGGTTAGTAGAGCTGCCGGCTGTCGAGAACAGTGGGCTGCTATGGGTCCATCCAAATCCCGAGGGACAGATCGACATAGACGCGCTCCTCGGCCCGCTGGCGCAAGAGTTTCCCTCCTTTGGTATGCAAACTCAGATCGCTGTTGGGCGAACGACCATAGAAAAAGCACTTAACTGGAAGCTTGCCAATGACACGTTCGGAGAGACCTACCACTTTGGAAAGCTACACAAAGACACTCTGGGCCGCCTTTACTATGGCAATAATCTGCATTTTGAAGAGTTTGGTCGCCACCATCGTTTTGTGACAGCAAATCACGGGATGCAGGAAATGCGCAGTTTGCCGGAAAGCGAGTGGGATATTGCCCGTTGTACCTTTGTGCTTTACCACTTGTTTCCAAACGTACAATTGATTACGAGCCATTCTTCAACCACGCTCATTCGCATCTACCCTGTCAAAGACCAACCTGGTCGATCGGTCACCCAAATCAGTTTCTACTTCGCGCCAGAGATTGCAGACGATGCGAATGATGTTGGGTTTGACTCGTCTGATGAGCAAAACGCCTATGAGAGGGGGCAGGAACGGCCGAGTCTGGCCAATTCTCTAGAGGTGTTTAAATCGACCGTAGAAAACGAAGACTACGTGATGGGCGAGATGCAGCAAAAGGCGGCGGAAAGCGGACTTTTGAAAGAAATAATCTTCGGGCGCAATGAGCCGGCGCTACACCATTTCCACAACAACTACCGGGCCGCGTTGGGACAACCGCTTCTAGAACGCTTGTAGTACAGGGTTAAGCCCACATTGGCAGAGCGTAGGGCGACCAACAAAAAGCCCCGAGAGCGAAGCTCTCAGGGCTTTGCGTTCGGAGGAAGCGCTTTTACGAACTGCTAGTTCACTTCCGTGTTGGTTTTTTGGGTAATCGCAGCAATTTCCACCGTTTCGGCTTCCAACGCGTCTTCAATCGTACGGCGAGCCGCCTTGCGGCAAAATGTAACAGTCTCAGCCGCGCCAACGTACATTCGATCACCCACCCGATTCTTATAGCAGCTCATGGTCAGCTTCTTTTCGAGGGAGGTTAGGGACTCGCCCGAAGGCAGCTGCGTAGCTGGGGTATCGGCCATTGTGGAAGCGGCAAAGCTTAGGGCTCCAATAGAGAATAGTGCAGACAGCGTTTTCATTATTTTTCCTAATTCGAAAATTTACGTTACTAAACGTAACACAAGCAGCGCAGCAATCATTACCTTAAGTAACAATTGAGCTTGGACATATCGTCGACATAGCGAGGGCTTCTGGCCATTTTTCGTCGGCTCAGATAAAGGTCGCTTCTATTCGTGTGTTATTTGGTAACAGAATGAGAGGCCCAGAATTGGCCTATGATCGGTGGATTGATCTAAGTGCTTGGCGAATCGTTCGCTCAGTTCTGCATAGGCGCATCGGCATCCCAGCGAAATCCTGTTCCGCCGGGCTGCCATATGCCATCTCCGAAGGGGCTTGGTCCATAGAGATCGAGCTGTGCTGGAAGCCCGTCTAGGGGTAGAAGGGGGTGTATGCCGCGAACCGTACTGCGATGAAGAATGCGCGTTCCCTGGGTGCTTGAGGGCAGGTGGGCCTGTGGTGCCGCGCGATGGGCGACAGCCAAGTTGTCGACAAACACGCAGTCGTTTTGCCTGTACTCGTACTGAGTGGTGTAGCCAGCCTCGATTCCCTCGTCTAGTACGCTCGCGTATGCGCGACACAACTGAGTCAGCGAGTCTCGGTCGAGCAAGCGAAAGTTGTTTTCGGTTGGCAGTTTTTCGACCACCGCGCCGGTCATTCCCAAGTGCAACCAAATACAGCGGTGGCCGGTAATCGGGTGTTGATGAACCAAGGGATGTACAGCGCCAGATGCGGAGTTCACAGAAGACAGCCTGCTCCAGTACTCCTGTTGACCAGGTTGTAGCGCCTCGTAGGCCGCTGCCTGGTGCGAGAAGTAGGTGCCGCCGCCTTGTTCGGCTGCACGCACCATGTGGTAGCCTGCATGCGAGAAGGTTTGAGGTATGAAGCTACCGTCGTTATGCCATTGTGGTCCGACTCCGAGAATGCCCTCGCTTGGATCGTTTGAAAGGCGAAAAATGTGCGGGTTTACCGCTGGCGTCGCAGGGTGCACAGAGTGGGTACTATGCAGCTCTCGCCCACCCCACCAACAGCTTGCGCGCAGAAAATTCTCCGGGGAAAGGGCCTGATCGGCTCTGAAGACGAGGAAGCCGCGGTTGGCCATTACCGATTCAAGCGCTTGCAAAATTTCTTCAGATGGAATCTCGCCAGCTAAATCAAAGCCCTCTATAAGCGCGCCGATCGGTGATAGCTCGTGCAGGGTGGCTCCAACACTGCGAAGAAGGTTTCGGTGTAAATTTTCGATGGGCGCGACGACGCAGTTCGATGCAGACACTGTAGGGATCCTTCTAAATGCTAGACAAAGATAGCACTTAAGCTTTGCGGTTCCTGCAAATTACCGAGCCTGGTTTAGGCACTGTCTTGTCTGGCGAGCACCTGGCAACGTTTCATTAGGCGACGGGCGTTCGCGTCGAAGTCATCTCGGCGATGCAGTACGCGTCGGTTGTCCCAGATGATCAAGTCATGGGGTTGCCACTGCTGTCGCCAGGTATAGTTGGGTAGGGCAGCGTACTGCCATAGCCCGTCCAGTAGTTCTTCGCTTGCGCTTGGCGTCTGACCGGCGACAAAGGCCCACTCTCGTCGGCCAAGGTATAGGGCCTTTCTGCCTGTCTCTTCGTGAGTTAACACCGCCGGATGAATGGCGCCTGGCGCGTCAATGGCTTGATCAAACGGTTTATAGCCCCGCCTGAGTTCGCCTACGCTGTTATGCGCGGCATCATGTTTGATCGCGATATGATCTACGCGCTCGCGCAGCGCCTGCGGTAGCGCATCATAGGCCGCGCACTGATCGGCAAAGTAGGTGTCGCCCCCGCTGGGTGGTATTTCGACTCCCAAGAGCACACTTGCTGGGGGCGGCGTTTCGACATAGGTCATGTCTGAGTGCCAGTTCGCTTCGGCATTGCCAAGTCCGCCAATGGATTTGCCATCAACGAGGATGTTCGACAGCTGGGTTACATAGCGGTTCTTTATTTTCGCTTTGTCCGCCTCGGATAGGCGACCAAAGGCGCCTCCTCAAGAGGGCCGAACCGAGCGCTGAAGGATTGCAGCTGTGTCTGATCGATGCGCTGCTCCCGAATCCTCAGCACCCCATAGTGCAGCCATGCGGCGTAAATCTGTTCAAATTCGTCCTCTGTCAAGTGGCTGACGTCAACGCCGTCGATGTCGGCGACGAACCCGCTTTGTATGGGTTTAACCTCGATCATTGGAGGGTTCTCCTGCTTGTTTCAGTTGCCGCAAGGCTCGAGTGGCGACCGCCTCGCGGGGGGCCAGCATGCGAGCTGCAAGTTATGATTGCACGTCCGGTGCACTATCGAAGATGTCATGCAACACTAAAATGGCCTCGCCAAAGGACGACTCTTGCCAAAATACATGCTGTAAAGCATCGCTGTCGTATTCTCCCGGCTGGGCGGTTAATGCTTCGTAGTAAAAGGCTTTAATGTCTTCGACGGCCGGTTTTAGCCAACTGATGTCGCCGGGTGTTTTGTGCTCGTCAAGCAACGTCGCCAGCGTTTGAATATTTTCCTGCGGTGTTTCTTTTGAGACGCCAGCTAGGGTCCTGCCGTTGCGTCTGCGAAGCGACAGCTCGTACCACGGCTGCAGTATTGTCAATTCGTTAGAAAGACGAGCCTGCCAGGAGTTTTCTTGCTCGGGTATGGCGGCGAATGACACCGGACAGGCCGCAGCCTCAGTTGCTTCAAGTGTCGGCACATCATGGGGGAAATCCTCAAGCACTGGACCACGATCACGGTGCAGGAGCGCCAGCGCAGCGAGGATGACGTTGATTTGAAATGCGGGGTCTGCGGGTTTGCCCAGCGGGCGGCCCAACGGGAATGGCACCCAAAGTGCGCGCGGTGGCTGCATACTCTGGGTATTTTCGCGCACCAAGCTTATGCCGGTGGTGAGCAGGCCCTCTCGCTCTAGGTAGTAGCTCAGCGCGCCTACAGCGCGCGTACAGTTAGGTCAGACCGGTGTCAAAAAAACGGCGTCGACCTCATCTTGTTTAAGTAGGCCTGCCACCTGTGCAGCGCCGGCTTCGTAAGATTCTGGGAGTAAACCCGCGCCCATAAAGCTGTAGTGAATGCTCGCCAGGCTGCCGATAGTGCCCTTGGCTGCGAGTTCTTTGAAGCGCTGAAGTGGAAAGACAAGATTTACGTCCTCGGAGAAACCCGTCTTATCAAAATTGACCGAGCTATGGGACATGACCAGATTGTTAGGGTCTTCCTCACCATCGATGGGGCGGAACGTGCTGTCAGTGAAAGCGAATACTTGAGCGTCTCGATAGTGAAGCCCCGCTGTTGTAATGAGGGCAATGCGAAGCTCGCTCAGATCGGCTTTGGCCTTGGTCCAAACCGCGGGCCCGAGCGGGGGCAAATTCTTCGACAGCAGGTGCTCTCTCTCGTAGTTGGGTAAATCGCTCAGTCTTACCATGCTCGGCAGCTCCTAGGCAGGGTCGGTCAAGCCAACACGTCTTTCCTACAAAATGACATGCTTACTGAAAAATGTCACTATCAATGACATATTAATGTCAGCAGGGCTGGTAAGCGAAGATATGCCGTAGACGTTGAATGCTGGAAAAGGAAATAGCGGATCGAGGCTTGCCTACCAAAAATAATTTCGGTCTGAACTTGGCAGTGAATCTCATGGAAAATCCTAATCCCGAAAATATGCAAGATGGTCGCGTAGCGCGCACCCATGCGACACGTCGCGCAATCCTTACCGCTGCTCGTGAGCTTATTCTTAGCGGTGAAAACGAACCGAGGGCAATTCAAATTGCCTCGGCCGCGAAGGTGACACCACGAACCCTTTTTCGCCATTTCCCTGATATGGGCTCTGTCTACTGCTGTCTTGTCGAAGAGGCCGAGTCTGGTGCCTCTAAGGTAATGGATGAACCCTTTCCCGAAAGCAGCGAGAGCACTGAATCAGCTCGATGGCGAGAACTTGCAAGGGTGGTCTGTGATCGGCGAGTGCGAGTTTACGAATCGCTTTTGCCGCTGTATGCCTCAAAGATCTGGGAGCAGTATCGTGGAAACAGCGCGCGTAAAGCTAGGCATTACCGTGGCTTATCACGCCGGCGGCAGAGATTGAAGCAAGTATTGCCTCAAAGGATAAGAGATGACGCGATTTTGTTTGAGGCCGTAGACGCGGTACTGAGTATTGATTACTGGCTCAGTTTGCGCAGAGATCAGAGATTGAGCGTACGTCGAGCATCCCAGGTCGTCAGGCAGGCGGTGGAAAAACTCTCTTCTTAAGCCCGATGGTTTTGGCGAGGACCTTGGTCAATCTGCCGACACTCGAGCTTGGGTCGAACAATCTCAAATAGCCGGCTTAGTTCCAGGCATGTAATCTGCACTCGAAAGCCAGGTGGCGAGGTGTACCCTGTCGCATACGCCGAACAGAGGTGGTGATAT
>CACMHG010000019.1 GCA_902613475.1 K189A clade bacterium | reverse complement strand
TTCAGACCAAATTGCTGCCGGAGCTGATGTCGGGCACCTGCCGGCTCAGCCTGGCCTACGCAGAGGAGCAGTCGCGCTTTGATTTACAGGATGTAGTCACGCGAGCCACGGCTAACGACAATGGATACGTGATCAACGGTCAGAAGAGTATGGTCCAGCATGGTGGCAGCGCGGATTATTTTGTCGTTAGCGCTCGCACCAGTGGTGGCCAGCGTGATGAGAACGGCATCACGCTCTTTCTCGTCGACGCCAAGAAGGAAGGTGTGTCAGTCGATGCTTTTCCAACCGTTGACGGTCAGCAGGCGGCAGAACTTCGCTTCGACAATGTACAAGTTAGCGTAAGCGACCAACTCGGCGACCTGGATCAAGGCTATGGCCTGCTGCTGGATATCGCCATAGACGGCATATTGGCCCTATCTGCAGAGGCCGTTGGCGCCATGGAGATTTTGTACAAAGACACCGTCGCTTACACTCAGGAACGTGAGCAGTTCGACCATCGTCTCGCCGATTTTCAGGTATTGCAGCACCGCATGGTAGAAATGTTCATGGAATATGAGCAGTGCAAGTCCATGCTTTATCGGGCCACGCTGGAGGTTGTTCAGAACGGGCGTGATGCGATGCGCATTGTTCATGCGCTGAAGTATATGGTTGGCAAGATCGGCACCTTTATCGGTGAAAACGCGGTGCAGCTTCATGGCGGCATGGGCGTTACAGAAGAGTTGCGCATTGGGCACTACTTCAAACGCCTGCTGGTGATTGATGCTCAATTCGGCAATTCAGATCATCATCTGGCGTGTTTTGCCGGATAAGCAACCACCGAATTCGTTCTAGTTTTGTTTAAAGACCCACTTTGGCTGTTCCTGCTATTTGGCGGTCTGCTTTTCGGGGTAACTGCGCTGCAGGAAGAGGATCGCGTCATTGTCGTATCCGAGGGCGACATCGTGCGCTTAGAAGAGCAGTGGCGCCAACAAATGCGACGCGATCCAACGCCTGCTGAGCGGCAGGGACTAATTGATCGGTTTATTCGCGACGAAGCCTACTATCAGGAGGCGCTGGCCCTGAATTTGGATGCCGGGGACACCATTGTTAAGCGCCGCTTGATCCAAAAACTTACTTTTTTGACGGAAGATCTGGTCGGCGCAGAAACTCCGAACGAATCAGTACTTCGTACCTTTTACGCGGATAATCTGAACGACTACAAGACGCCTGAGCAGTTTTCATTCACCCACATCTACTTTTCCGTAGACCGCCAGGCCGATGCACCAGGGGGGCAAGCCAGGGCGCTCGCTGCAAGAGCCGTTGAGGAGCCGACCCTGGCGGGAGATCCATTCATGCTGCAGCGTCGATACGTGCGGCGCTCGACCCGCGAGGTCGGCGATCTGTTTGGTCGCGCGTTCGCTCTGCAATTAGCCGAGTTGCCGGCTCAAGAAGCATGGCAGGGCCCATTGCGTTCCGCCTTTGGATGGCATGCGGTACAGCTTACAGAGCGGCAGGCGGCGGCGGCCCCGAGCTTCGAGCAAGTGCAGGAGAAGGTAGCACTCGATTGGAAGCAACAACAGCGCCAAGCCGCCAATGAGGCTTACCTGCAAAACCTATTGGACTCTTACGAAATTCTGCTACCCCCAGGGGAAGCATCGACTACTGAGCCGTGAGCACTAGAGCCTTCGGTACCTTTCTTAGAGGCACCATCTTTAAGAGCACCTTGACCTTCCTATGGGCTTTGGCTTTTCTGAGTGCTCAAGTCCACGCTGACGAGGTGCGACCAGCCTACCTGGAACTCAAAGCAAAACCCGGCAGCGGCTACGAGATTGTTTGGAAGCAGCCCGTTGTAGAAAATCGCCGATTACCGATAGACCCGATTTTCCCGGGCCATTGCGAGCTTGAGGAAACCAGCCCACCAGAGCTGACCGGTAGCGCGTTGCTGAAGCGTTGGCAAACGGAATGCGATCTAAGCAAGGCAGATATCGAAATCACCGGGCTGCGCACCTCTATCACCGATGTGATGGTTCGCCACATTGATAAAGCCGGAACGATAGCCACTTATGTGGTGCAGCCTGAAGATCCAGTGCTGAAACTGGGCAGCGCCGACACAGACTCAGTAGGCTATTTGGTGATCGGCATCGAACACCTCGTGGGCGGTATTGACCATGTGTTATTTGTCATTGGCTTGGTGCTATTTATCCATTCGCCTTGGATGCTGTTCAAAACCATCACCGCCTTTACCGTCGCTCATAGCATCACCCTCGCTTTATCGATTCTGGGGTTCGTAGCCGTCGCGCAAGCGCCCGTTGAAGCCGTGATCGCATTGTCCATTGTATTTCTTGCGCGGGAGCTTGCTCAGCCCGAGGCACTGCGCTCAGTACTGACTCGATCAAGCCCATGGCTTATGGCCTTTATCTTTGGCCTTCTGCACGGGCTAGGCTTTGCTGGCGTGCTGCGGGAAATTGGGCTGCCCGAAGATGCGCTGTTCAGCAGCCTGCTGCTGTTCAATATCGGCATTGAAATCGGTCAGATTATTGTTGTTGGCATTCTAATTTGCGGACTCTGGCTATGGCGAAAAGTCAGCGAAGGCCTTAGTCTTTCACCTCGCCTAATCGACAGCAGTGCAGCCTATGCCATGGGGACTGTGGCTATGTACTGGACTATTGATCGGACGCTAATTCTGTTTTAACGACTGTTTTAAGACGCGTCGTCTACCAGACTCTGGGGGGAGTATGAAAAAGACCATAGCCGTTATGGCCACCACACTTTTGTTCGCCTGTGCTGAGCCGGTACCCTTTGAAGAGAGCTTTCGTGCTGCTCTTGAAACCGCACAGCTAGGGGATGTCATCGAAATTCCAGCGGGGACATTTTCCTTTGATCGCTCTCTTATTATGAATACCGACGGCGTGACGATTCGCGGCCAAGGCATGGATGCGTCTGTTTTGTCGTTTAAGGGGCAGCTTGCAGGCGCTGAAGGGCTTTCCGTATCTGCCAGTGACTTCACCATTGAGGATCTGGCCATCGAGGATGCGATCGGCGATGCCCTAAAGGTTAACGAAGGAAGCAACATCATCATTCGTCGCATTCGCACCGAGTGGACGAATGGCCCAGACGTCAATAACGGTGCCTATGGCATATACCCGGTGCAAACAACCAATGTCTTGATCGAAGACAACGTTGCCATCGCCGCGTCAGATGTCGGCATATACGTCGGTCAGTCAGAACAGATCATCGTTCGCGGCAACCGCGCTGAATACAATGTCGCCGGAATTGAGGTAGAAAATTCCGTTGGCGCAGATGTCTACAACAACGTCGCGGTTGCCAATACCGGCGGCATTCTTGTGTTTAACATGCCTGGCATTCCCAAGCGCGGATACGGCACCCGGGTGTTCGACAACGATGTGAGCAATAACAACACCGCTAACTTTGCCGCTCCGGGCACAGCGGTTTCTGGCGTTCCCGCAGGCTCTGGCATCATGGTGAATTCCAACGACAACGTTGAGATTTTCAACAATCGAATGAGCGGCAACGACACCGCCAACATTGTCATTTCAAGCTACTTTAGCGCCAATTATGCAGGTCAACGGGAAGTGGCCGCTGAATTCGACCCCTATCCCGAACTGATCTACATCTACGACAACCAGATGAGCGGCTCGGGCAGTCAGCCGGGCATGGACTACTTGGTTACGCTGCGCGACGCGATCTTCGGTCCTGAAGGTGCTTTCCCTGACATCATTTGGGACGGCGTTATTGATCCCAACAAACCCGAGGGACGAGAGGTTATCTGCGTCGCCAACGGTGATGCAAAGCTGCTGAGCATTGATGCAAGCAACGAATTCGCGAATCCCACCGTGGATATGACGCCATACCAATGCCAAATCGAAAAACTTACCCCCATCGAATTATCGATCGGTTAGAGGGTTACGATGGTTAAGCGCCAAAGAAGTAAGGATCACGTGAAGCTTTGACCACACCGATTAAACAACGCGCAAAAATCGTCCTCCAAGGGATCCTTGCCGCAGCTTCCGCATTTTTGCTGACGGCCTGCGGCCCGAACGCGGTTACAGTTCACGATGCTAACGACTATCCGGATCGACTTTCCGATTGGGGCCTTGTGTCTCTAGACGGCGAGCAGTTGGTCATCAGCGATCAGTCGCTGGTATATGAACTAAATACAGCTCTGTTCTCGGATTACGCGCTGAAGTTACGAACCCTTTACTTACCCGAGGGAAGCCAAGCCAAATTCGACGCCACACAAACCTTTGACCTTCCTGTTGGCAGCGTCATCAGTAAGACATTCCTTTATCCTAAAGACTCATCCGGCGCCCTGCTTACCTCGGCAAACTGGAACGGTGACCCTAGCGCTATACAAACCAGCGACTATGAGTTGATTGAGACGCGGCTTATGGTGCGGCAGACGGGTGGTTGGGACGCCCTTCCCTATGTTTGGGATGGCGATGATGCGTATTTGAGTCTAACGGGGACGATCCGACCGATGACCCTGAGCAGTGGCGAGCCACTCAATTACTTGGTGCCCAGCAAAAACCAATGCGCCTCCTGTCATGCCACCAATCATACAACCGGCGAGCTTATGCCCATCGGCATTAAGGCAAGACACCTCGACAGAACCACTGCGCTTTACAAAAAAAATCAATTGGATCATCTCGCCGAGCGTGGCTGGCTCGACGGTGTCTCGCACATCAGTCGAGCAAATGCGGTCTGGGGTGATGCTAGCCAATCACTCGAGCATCGGGCCCGCAGCTATCTGGACATCAATTGTGGGCACTGTCACAACGCGCAAGGTGCCGCGGACACGTCGGGCTTGCTGCTCGATTATGAGGATCATCCGGCGAGCGCCATGGGCTGGTGCAAGCCGCCCATCGCAGCGGGAAGAGGTTCCGGCGGACATTTGTACGGAATAGTGCCCGGCCAAGCAGACGACTCCATTCTGAGCTTTCGCATGGCGACCAATGACCCGGGCATGATGATGCCAGAGCTAGGTCGCTCCTTGGTTCACGGGGAAGGCCTCGCGTTGGTGAACGACTGGATCAACAGCCTTGAGGGGCAGTGCCTCTAAGCAGCGCCGCGTCGGATCTGATCAAGTGTGGGCAGAGAGAGGTCTTTTTCCGATAACGACGGCGATTCGATTGGCCACTCGATGCTTACCTCTGGATCATTCCAAATCAGCCCACCCTCGTCTTCCGGAAAGTAGAGGTCCGTGCATTTGTATTGAAAGTCTGCGGTCTCTGAGAGCACGCAGAAGCCATGAGCGTATCCTGGCGGTATCCACAGCTGACGATGGTTTTTATCGCTGAGCTCGACGCCTACATAGGTGCCAAACGTCTCTGAACTGGGATTCACATCAACCGTGACGTCAAAAACAGCCCCCATGGCACAGCTTACCAACTTGCCCTGAGGCCTTGTCTTTTGCCAATGCAGGCCGCGCAGCACCCCGCGCTGAGAGCGAGAATGATTGTCCTGCACAAAGGACAGATCGATACCCGCTTCTTGATAACGCTCAATCTGGAAAGTCTCTTTGAAAAAGCCGCGGTGATCGCCGAAGACTTTGGGTTCAATAATCAGCACACCCGGAAGCTGGGTTTCTACGACATTCACCGTGCTGCCTCAGATTCCAGTACCCGGTGCAAATATTGTCCGTAGCCAGTGGCACCCAGCGCATCAGCCTGTGCCTGCAGGCGTTCAGCAGATAGCCAGCCGTTCCTGAAACCGATTTCTTCAAGACAGGCGACCTTTAAGCCTTGCCGGTGCTCGATGGTTTGCACGAACTGCCCAGCCTCCATAAGCGAATCGTGAGTGCCGGTATCGAGCCAGGCAAAACCCCGCCCCATAAGTTGAACGTTCAGTTCACCAGCCTCGAGATAGGCCTCATTAACGTCGGTAATTTCCAGTTCACCCCGACTACTCGGTCGAATAGTTTTGGCAATCTCCACCGCCCGATTGTCGTAAAAATATAGCCCGGTGACCGCAAAGTTTGATTTCGGATCAGTGGGCTTTTCCTCTATTGAGATCACCTTTCCGTTGGAATCGAAGTCAAGCACGCCAAAGCGCTGAGGGTCGTTAACATGATATCCAAAGACCGTGGCACCAACCTGTCGGGCCGCGGCCTCACGCAACATTGCGCTAAAACCGTAGCCGAAAAAAATGTTGTCTCCCAGGACCAGGCAAACAGCGTCGCCGCCAATAAAGTGCTCCCCAATGGTAAGAGCCTGAGCGAGGCCGTCCGGTGACGGCTGTTCCGCAAAGCTCAGATGAATCCCAAATTCGGAACCGTCGCCTAATAAGTTTTGGTAGCTCGGCAAGTCTTGAGGGGTGGAGATAACCAGTACATCGCGTATTCCTGCAAGCATCAATACCGACAGCGGATAGTAGATCATTGGCTTGTCGTATACCGGCAGCATCTGTTTGGATACCCCGCGGGTGATGGGGTGTAAACGCGTGCCAGAACCTCCGGCGAGCACAATGCCTTTCATGAAAAATCCTACATAGCTCAGCAGTTAAGAGTAGCGGTTGACGCGATTCGGGTTTTTACGCTACCGAATACGGACTTCTAATCTGCAGCCGCCGCCCGTCGCTCTCGCAGCACCGCCAGCTCCTCGACAACCTCAGCGTGGCGCTGGCGGTTGAGCCCATATTTTGAGTAACAGTAAGCACTAACCAGTGCAAAACCCGAAACGATCGGCCCGTATATCAAACCAAGCCATGCAATAGTTTCCGGAGCGATGTCGGCGGCCGTCTGAACATCGGCACCCGTTGGCCAATCAATCAGCGCCAGTGCAAACCCCGCGGCTACGGTACCTATGCCCGATGTCATCTTATTGGAGAACGAGACCGAAGAGAAAAATATACCCTCTTGGCGTAATCCCGTAATAAGTTCATGTTCATCGACTACATCCGCCACCATCGAGTTAAAGGCGATTAGGGCCTGCACCACGCCAAGCCCTTGAATAAACTTAATGACGATCAAGCTGTACAGCAGCTCGTCTGTCCCGTTCTCTGGAAACCATCCGAGCAGCCGAAGTACAACGGGAATCACCTGGCAAAGCGCCCAGCAAAGCGTGCCAATAATGACCGAGGGTTTCTTGTCGAACCAGCGCGTCAGAGGGCTAGCCAAGGCAGTGCCTATTAACGCGCCAACCGGCGTGGCCGCGAAAAAGAACAAGTTACCCCCACCCTGTAGCTCCCAGAAGTAGGTATTCATGTGCAAATTGAGTGCGTTATCCACACCAACCATGGCAAAGACAATGAGCACTCCAGCAAACAACCAGCGAAAAGAGCGGTTGGTCAGGGCTGAACGAATTTCTAACAGCGTTTTGTGTAGCACCCTTAAAATCGAAACTGACTCTCGATTGATGCGGCTAGCGGGCAAATGGGGTATGCGCCTTTTTGTGCCCAGCGCGGTGATTAAAATAGATGCCATCATCAGTAATGACAGGGTTAAACCAAAGGGCGCATAGGCCTCCACATTGAATTGCGTATCGGGGAAATACACAACAAAACCGATAATGTAGGTGAGAATGCCGCCTACGTAGCTGAAGAAATATCGATAGGCAACGACTTCGGTGCGCTCGTTAAAATCTTCGGAAAGTTCAGCACCCAGCGATACGTGCGGCACGTAGTACAGGGTCATCATCGCTCGCGTGCCCACAGAAAACACCGTTAACCATAGGAACAGCATGAATTCTTCGAGCTCCGGCGGGTTAAAAAGCCCGATGAAGAACAGACCCAAGGGCAAAATTGAGACGTACAAAAAAGGATGACGCCGGCCGCTAGACCCCTGCCAATTATCTGACAGTGAGCCAATCAATGGATCAGTGATGGAATCCACCGCCAAGGCGATGCCGATTGCGATACCGGTATAAACCGTCGGTAGACCCAATACTTGGGTGTAATAGAAAAAAACGAATACATTGAAGGCAGCGTTTTTAATGCCTTCAGCCGCTTGACCGACCCCGTAGCTGACTTTTATACCGCGAGTCAGCGGCGGCTTTGTGCTCTCCATTGTCTGAGGTTACAACGAGAAGCGTTATATGTAACGCTTGATCCCAAGGTTATTAGGAAATGAAATTGCAGCCCAAACCGTTGATACAGGCACCACTTATAAGCCCAGCTCAATTCGTCATTGAAGACTGGATAGACTACAACGGCCATCTGAATATGGCGTTCTACAACGTGATTTTTGATCGGGCGGTGGACCACTTTTACGATCTTTTGGGCGTAGGTTCTATTTATGCGCGCAGCGGAGCTGGGTCATGTTTCACGTTAGAGGTGCACGTTCACTATCTTAACGAAGTGTCACTGAACGACGAGTTAGAGCTGCATCTTCAGCTACTGGACTATGACAAAAAGCGGCTGCATTTCTTTCAGCAGATGTTTCACAAGACTCAAGGCTACTTGGCTGCAACGTCAGAGCAACTTGCCCTTCATGTGGATATGACCACGCGCAGATCGGGCGAGTTTCCACAGCATGTGCTGGATTCACTCGACCAGATGTCGGCCACCCACCTAAAGCTGGATATCCCGCCGCAAGTGGGGCACCAAATCGGCATCAAAAAAACATAGCCCAAAATATTTGTTATTGCACAAAAAAAGGCGGTATCGCCGCCTTTTTCTTTCCGCACGCTTGAAAGCGACTGAGCTAGTAGCCTTCGAGCTCGCCGTAACGATTTCGGTGGTAGTTAACATCCCCAAAGGTTTGTTCCGCAACCGCCGCGCGTTTGATAAAGAAACCAATCTCAAATTCATCGGTCATACCAATGCCGCCGTGCATTTGAATGCCCTCTCGAGAGACGAGACCGTATGTTTCGCCCACCTTAGCTTTCGCCAGCGACGCGAGCTTAGCCACTTCGGTCGCATCGCGGCCTTCATCGAGGGCGGTCAAGGCCTCCAATACACAGGACTTTGACAGCTCGATTTCGCAGAACATGTTCGCCGCCCTGTGCTTGAGTGCCTGAAACGAACCAATGGCAACGCCAAACTGCTTGCGTTCCTTTAAGTACGCTATGGTTCTTTCGAAACACTCGAGCGTGCCTCCTAGCATTTCCGCCGCAAGACCAATGCGCGCAATATCAAGCGCCGGATCAAGGATGTCCGCTCCGCCATCAATCGCGCCAAGCACGGCGTCTGCGGCCACTGAAACGTTTTCTAAACTGACATTCGCCGCATTACGCGAGTCCGCCATGATCGTGCGGGTAACCGATACACCTTGCGCATCACGATCTACCATGAACAACGTCAGACCTGTGCGCGCGTGCTGCTCCCCAGACGTTCGTGCAACTACGATCAACTTGTCGGCTATGTGCCCGTCTAACACGAAAGTCTTCTTGCCAGATAACAAAAAACCATCAGAGGATGAGCTTGCGCTAGTCGCAATGTTATGTGGGTTATGTCGGTGGGATTCCTCTAGCGCTAGCGCCAGTTTCAACTCACCTGAGGCAATGCTAGGGAGAATCTCTGCTTTCAGCTGCTGTGATCCACCAATATTTATCACAGTACCGCCAACCCAAACTGAGGCAAAGAGCGGGCTTGCGGTGAGTGTGCGCCCAGATTCTTCGGTGACCACACCAAGCCCCTTGTATCCAAAAGCAAGGCCACCATGCTCTTCGCCCCATGGAATTGCTGCCCAGCCAAGCTCAACCATGGAATTCCAGGTACCTAAATCAAAACCCTGCGCGTTTTCCTCATCGCGGAGCTGGCGCAGCTGAGAAATCGGAGCATTAGCCGTGCAAAAATCTTTAGCGCTATCCTTGAGCATTGACTGCTCTTCATTGAGTATCATCGTCATAGCGGCCCCTCCTGTAACGTATAGCTCATTATAGCGGGTTGCCTAGGGGAGACTAGAGGCTAAAGCAAATTTCAGTTGCGATTCGCACCCGTCGATGCGGCCAGGCCAGTCATATGCCTTTTCGTTCTCCAGGGAGTTGTCCAGATACGATAAGTAAATGTTTGACGCGGTGCGATATTTTTTTAAGGAGGCTTTTTTTGTCTTATAAAATTATATTGTCTTAGTCAAAGGATCTTTATAAAGTTAAGCCTCTAGGTTGAGGACCAAGCCTTGTGGAAGAATTAGCAAAAAAAATCCAGCTTGAAAAACAAATAGCGCAACTGGAAAAAAAAATTAAAAGTATCGAAAGCAGCGCCGCGTTTCGCAAAGAAAATGCGATTAAGAAGGCTCTGGCGAACTTGATGAAAAAGCACGCTTGTTCCGAAACAGACCTTATCGCACTCCTGCAACATGACGCCAATGCCCCCGCTCAACGCAGTCGAGCCGCAGCCGCTTCGAAGTCATCGCGCAAGCCGAGAATAGTTAAGATATTTAAAAATCCGCATACCGGCGAGATTGTAGAAACTCGTGGGGGTAATCACAAAGTGCTCAAGGTTTGGAAGACCGAAAACAAGTTAGCCGACATCAACGAATGGCTAGTAGGAACACGAGACTAATATTGCGATAAACGTATCACGGCGTAATTCCCCGACGGCATTAAATCCTCGAGAAAACATTGTCTCTCCACAAGCTTAATAGCCCTACTAGCTGCGTAAGGTCTGCAGCTAGAGCTTAATCTCGCCCATAGCGATCCTCAAGTCTAACGATATCATCTTCCCCGAGATAAGAGCCTGTTTGTATCTCGATAATTTCTAGTGGTCTTTCGCCAGGATTTTCTAAGGAATGTACCGTGTCCGCGGGAACATACGTTGACTCATTCTCCTTCAGTAAGAATGTATCGTCGCCATTCGTTACCCGAGCTACCCCAGAAACCACGACCCAGTGCTCGGAGCGATACTTATGTTTTTGCACGCTCAGCTTCGCGCCGGGAGACACAGTAATTCGCTTCACTTTATATCGCTCACCGCTGCCAATTGAGTCGTATTTACCCCAAGGCCGATATACTTCGCGATGAAGCTCCCATTCAGGGCGTCCCTCGTATTTAATTTGTTGAGATATGACTTTTGCACCTTTCAACCGATCCTTGTGAGCGACCAAAACAGCGTCTTTGGTGCAAACGATAATTAGATCTTCGACGTCCAGTGCAACAGTTAGATGGTTCTCAGTTCGAATATACGATCGTTTTGTACCTTGCAGCACAGCATCACCGACTACCACATTACCCAATTCATCCTTGCTACAAACATCCCAGAGCGACGACCACGAACCAATATCGTTCCACCCGGCATCTAAGGGCACGACAACTGCGTCTCTGGTTTTTTCCATTACCGCGAAGTCGATAGATTCACTAGGGCAATCTTTGAACGAATCAGAGTCCAGCCGTATAAAGTCGTGGTCTGCGGCTGTTTTTGCAACAGAATTCACGCACGCTCGGTAAATGTCGGGCCGGAAAGTCTTGAGTTCCTCTAAATAACGACTGGCTCTAAACAGGAAGATGCCGCTATTCCAGTAGAAACCACCAGCCTCTAGATAATTAGTGGCCGTCTGCAGATCGGGCTTTTCCTTGAAGGAAGCTACTCTAAAACCGCCGCCTAATTTCTCGCCTACTTCGATATACCCGTACCCTAAATTAGGCTGCGATGCTTTTACACCAAATGTTACGAGCGAACCCGCTTCCGCTAAATTTATACCTTGTTTAACAGCATCAATGAAGGCATCGACGTTTTCTATCACGTGATCCGCCGCCAACACCAATAAGAGCGAGTCTTGACTAGTTGACAAGGCCGCCACCGTAATTGCTGGTGCCGTATTGCGTCCGACGGGCTCAAGAATTACTTTCCCCAGTGATTCAATAGCGCGCAGTTGTTCGGCAACGAAAAACCTATGCTCCTCGTTACATATCGTAATCGATTCCAACAGTGGCAACTTAGATATTCGCAAAACCGTTTCTTGCAACATTGTCTTATTGCTACAGAGCGGTAGAAACTGCTTCGGGTAACTCGCCCGCGATAGCGGCCATAACCGCGTTCCAGAGCCGCCTGCCAGGATGACGGGAGTTATCATTCTTTTGATTCCTAAGCTATGGATTGATCGCGAATTTAACTGCTTCAGGGGTACCATACACAGGGTTTTCGACGACAATATTACCCTCAACCACCTTTCGTCAGTTAGGCCATTGATACGAATCTTTAGCCAATGGTGGGTTTTGAAGTACCGACCTAACAACGATATGGCATCCTTGGAAAGATCGTCGGATCTATTTTCGCCTCTTACAATGCAATCAGATTCAGATCACGATTTCTCAAAAATGGTCCGGTCGGCACCCTAAAGTTATGAACTTAAAAACTAACAATGATCACGGGTCTCTGCGCATTCAAAAACACCGTTTTAATTAGGAAACCTGAATAAAAACTACGTTGCCTTTAGGCCCTATGGTTAAATTTCAGCCCCAATCGAAAGGTTGCGGATTCAGACTACTCAAAAATATCCTATATTTCCTTGCAGTAACGGTTACAGAAGATGACATAGGAGATCGCTGCTTATACGATTAGAAAGATAAAGTCTATAAAATTAAAAGGATTGGAGCTAAGCATACGCAGGGTAGTAGGCAGCTACCTTTAGATCCCGACGGCGCTTAGAATGCCTTCGGTGGCGGTGGCGCTTGCACTGAACTGATCAAACCGGCTCCATCCTGGTGGAAAAAACCTCCGTTTCGCCAGCTAAAAAGTTTTTAGGCAGTACCATCCCTTCAGTTAAATTTTTTTGATGCTTTTGTTCATGTCTAGCCTACAGCAGCTCGACAACCCTATTCAGAAGTTGCGATAGCGAAACGGTACATTGTTGTACCAGGTACAGACAATGTCACCATAGGACAATAAGTCGCTATTGCAACAAGTATTAAGGCAGACGAATGCAGGTAACCGCAATCTGGCGAAATGGCTGAAGACCACTTTTTCTTTTGCGCGCCCCTTGAGGCAATTCGTGTCAGAAAAGTGTTAGCTGGAATATCATTCTCACGAAAAACACTACAAGGCTTAATAGCTTATGATAATCTGCCGGCCTTCCGTACATACTTCTTACGTTGACTCGGCATACAAAATCAAACCCATCCCTCGCTCAAACGTAAGGTTGTCTAGGCGTATGAACAATCCTTTGTTCATTCAGAAGTAATGCATAACCCTCAGAAACCTGCTATCGCTTTTTGGGGTGAAAATACAGCGGTTGCGTCTTTACCCGACGTAAGGGAAATGCTCGATGTCTTATTTCATTCCGATAAACGAAAGAAAGTCATCAGTCTGGTTTCGAATAGCCTCCTTCTTCTCGTGTGACGATTCAAAACTAAATTCTTCATCTGGTGTGACATTGAAAATCGCTTGACCTTTTTTGATGATCGTTGCGCTCGTGTCGAGCAAAACCTCATCAACTGTTCCGGAAAAAGGTGCTGGAACTTTGTTAAACATCTTCATCACTTCTATAATGAATAACGGGTCTCCTTTATTAAAATGCTGACCCGCCTTTACGAAAGCCTCTTGATCGGGCGATTCACTCGCGTAATACATACCGCCAATTGGCGCCGTTATTTTATTAGCAGAAATCGGTGGCGGCGGGGATAAGGTTTTAAATGCCGCGTCCTGCTCGCCACGGTCTTGAAGATCATCAGGGATAATTACCTCTAAGTTCGGCGCTACCGTGAGACTAAAAAACTCTGTTTTTTTGGCCACATACGGCAATATCGAAAGAATATCAAATCCAAGTTGAAAGCCTTCATGCGCAGCCAGCACTTCCTCAAACCGAGCGCCGAACACTTTTTCGGCTTTTTTTTCGGACAAGGCTTCACAGAGAGGCGGCCATTCAGAAATGTTTAAGGCCTTTTCAACACTGTCGTAAAAATCTAGCGCTTCTTGTAGCAGTTCTCTATCGTGGTCCCAGATCTTATAGAGGGCGACAGAACCGTTTTTCTCTCCCATGTTCAGATATTGATAGAGGTCGGCTAGCACTCGCACTGGATTTATCAACCATTCAACCCCCGTTGCACTCAAAGAAAAATTGCGTCGATTAATTGCAAGCCAGCCTGACAGAAAGTGAGGTTGAAGCAAAATGATGCCGATACCACGTATGAGCAGACTCGTCTTTCGAGATAAAATTTCGCGTGTCGCTGATTGATACAACTCATTATTGTTTTGTTCGAGTAGAAAATGCTCTATGCCACTATAAGCGTGTTCAATATCTAAGTTCTTACTCACTGCTCCCAACCTACCCACGGCAGTTAAGTAAGGCAAAACAAAGTTCGTCGCTGGTCTCGCCTGGGCATTATTGCCGATAAACCAATTCACTAACCCATAAAGAAATTCAATATTTGTGCTTAGGTTCTTGCCCGTAACTCTCGCGTTTCTGAGTATTTCTGACATTTGACTAAACGACGCTTCTCTTCCTTGACCAGCAGTAATAAGAAGCGCTATGTTCGAGTCATAAGCCCCAGCTAAATGGTATTTAACAAATGCCCCTGTGTCGGGATTAGGAAGACAAATACCCTGCTCGTCGCGAATTTCTCCAGCAATGGCATCTGACCAGTCGGTGATAATACCCCCAGGGTGTGGCTTGAGAGCGGAGTCTGTGGCGTTCATTCTCGCCTCGAGCGCAGCGACTTCTCGACGCTCTCGAGTCGGTTTTGGAAGTCGTTCGCCGTGACAGGCTAGTAACACCATCAATTCTACAATAGAGTCAACAACAAAAAATTCGGCAGGATTCTCTGGATTAGTAAATCTGAGTTCGTAGCAAAGTTCGCTGACTCTGTGCTCTACCTGTACCCTAGTATTCATCTCCATAAAGTAATGCCGATCTCTGTCAATGATACATTCGAAAGTAGAGACGGAATCAAGGCCAACTGCCGCCCCGAATCTAGTGGCTTCCTCTTCCATTTCTAGGAGCAATTGCAGCTCCGTTTCAAGCACTTCTTTTGTTGCTTTATTGCTTTCCAGATAGATACCTTCGCTTAGCTCCTCGGCCGTCATTGACACCTCAAGCAATTTTTGCTCGTTCATCTGAACGGAGCAATCGCGACCACCTAAAGTTATACACCAATCTCCATTACCAACTACCTGAATTTCCACGTGACGGACTGTTTCTATGTTTATCTCAGCGAGAACGTTTTTATTATCCCCAAGGCCAGTAGCCTTTACTTCAGCCAATACCTCCTTGAGCAATGGCGGTATCGGCTTCACCGCTTGACTCAATTTTTGCGCCGCACTGCCCGAAAAATGCATTGGCGCATCTAAAATTCTTTGACCCTTACCACCGCCACCGCCCACCGCTTTAAGCCTAATCCTGTTGCCAGGATTTTTAGCAAAAAGTTTCCCAATTTCGATCGACAGGGTTTCTGCTAGCTGATCAACGGTAAACAGATCGACTCCCTTGTTATACGAAGCATTCAAAACAAGCTCCGCCTGGTTCTCTAACGTCTGAGCACTATTCCAGGCAGCCTTCCTTATCTTTAATGAGTGTTCGTTGACCAAGCTCTGGAGTTGCTCCTCTCCAGGATACAGACGTAATAGCGTGAGCGTAGTAGCGTTATCCAAACCGGGAATGACTGATACTGACAGATCTGAGGCTTTGCGCTTGGCAAGGTCTTTCTTACCTGCCGATTTTACAGTAGTGGAACAAGGACCGATAAAGGTCAATCCGGCTGCCTCTATTCCTGTGACCAAAGTCTCATCTTCAGCCATGAAGCCATAGCCCGCAAAAACACTATCGTAACGGTTATCCCTAGCTATCTTAACGATTTGGGCTATTCGAGCGTTCCTTTCTTCCTTATTGGCCCCACCGTAATCCTCGACTCTATGCACCTTTGACGGATTAATTCCGCCCCTTAACTCGGGGGACAAAGCATTAGGGTAAATAATTGAATCTTTCTCCGACAAAAGAATCCCGAATTCCGTTATTCCCATTTCCTCAAAGACAGTCATCGCCTCCATTCGAATAGGTCCTCGACAGATAATCAGCGGTCGCATTTCCAAGCATGCGAACGAACTTTCCCAAAGCGAGCCATTCAACCGCTGTCGATTTTTGTTAATCAAAGGATTATGTGAATAATATTGATTTGGCATACCACAACCCTAGTGAAATTCGCGCTGAACACCGGCGAACGGCCTAGGCTGGTAATGGCGAATGTGAAAAGCCATATTTTCTGCCAGAACATGGCGAAGATCTGAGGGCATTACCAACTGTGACACGGATCCAAGGCTAAGTGCCTCTTTCGGGTTCATTAGTTCTTTCTCGTAACGCTTCCTCAGCTTAGATTCTTCAAGCGCTAACCAACGAGCAGTCTCGGCTTCCGCACTAATTTCCAGTTGATCACCTTTCAAACCTCTAGATTTCGCTAAGGCCCGTTCTTTTTCCTTTCGCTTTTTCAGGCTCGCTCGGAGCGCACGCAGCTCATCTTTGTAGACAAATTCGACACCTGACGGCCCCATAACTGCGACACGGGTAGTAGGCAACGCTATAACCAGATCCGCTCCTGTTGGATAGTTATTATAAGAAGCATAGGCGCCTCCAATCGCGTTACGTATTAGAAGGAGAAATCTCGGGGTCCGCAAATCAATAATTGCATCCAGCATCGCTCGACCGGCCTGAACGATTCCGCCATCTTCCTGTTCTTTTCCTGGTAAAAAGCCAGGCGTATCTTCCATGAAAATGACTGGAATATTGTAGAGATTGCAGAAGCGAATAAAACGCGCATTTTTGTATGCCGCAGCTATATCAATTTGGCCAGATCCAACCGCCGAATTATTAGCAACAAAACCCACTACATTTCCAGCTACCCGTCCAAAGCACGTTAATGTATTCCTGGCTCGGTCTGGTTGAATCTCAAAATAGTCGCCATGATCGCAAACCTGCTCAATAATAATACTGACATCCAAAGGGGTGTTGAAACCTGTCGGCGAGTTAAGAGCTTTTTTAAGGAGTAAATCGATATCCCACGTTTTGCGATCGATAGGATCTGAAGTTGTCCGGAAGGGTGCCATTTCGGCGTTACAGTTTGGCAAATAACGAAGTAACTTTTTTGCCGCCTTAAGCGCTGAAACCTCATCTTCCGCTGCGATGTCCGCTACACCAGTTTGAGAATGCACATTGGGTCCTCCCAATTCCGCTGCCGTGACGTCTTCCCCTAAAACAGACTTCACAACACCAGGACCAGTAAGTCCCAAAAAGGTTTCTTGGGGTTGTATGAGAAAACTCCCTTGACGTGGCAAATAGGACCCGCCCCCAGCATTAAAACCAAACATACACATGATAGAAGGGACAACACCGCTCAACTTTCTCAACGAGGTAAAGGCTTCCGCGTATCCATCGAGCCCGCCTACCCCTGCTGGAACAAATGCACCAGATGAATCATTCATACCAATAAGCGGTATTTTATGTTTACCTGCGAGCTCATAAAGTCGCGCAAGTTTCTTCCCATTCGTAGCATCCATCGAACCGGCTTTAATCGTAAAGTCGTGACCATAGAGCGCAACATCCCGACCTTCGATTTCTATTACAGCCGTTACTAAAGAGGCTCCATCTAAATCAGGCCCCCAATTTTGGAACTGAATCTTGGGAGACTTTGAGGTTAGCACCTTAATCCGTTCCCAAACGGTCATCCTATTTTTGAGGTGTTGTCGCTGGATATTTCTGAACCCAGCGGAGGAAAAAGGTTTTTGCATTATATGATGCGCTTCTTCCAAAGCTTCTTCGTATACACCGGGCAAATAATTTATTTGTCCAGGCACTGAAAATTCGAGCTGCTTGGGCTTAGAAAAAGGGTTTTTCAGAATAGGGATAATTTTCTGCTTCGCCATAGGCTTGATCGATTATATACGATGGACAATGTCGATTATATATACTTCTACAAGACTGAGCTACAAGATCAAGCAATCAATTCGGTGCACATATTTTTTGCGTGGGGCAAAGGAACGTGCGGACCCAAGATAAAAAATTATAAGAATCTACTGCGACGATTTCATTCGTAGAAATTACGAACGTATTGTCATAATTAACGAACAGCAAGCACTTCGATTTATCCTAGGAATTTCAAATTCTTCAATTGAAAAAAATCACTAATTATATTTTACGATAAGTTCAAATGCAGAGGAAGGGCGTTTCACGTTGCTTTAATATAGAGATACCTTACAAGAGAAACCATCTAGAGCGCTCAGTTACATTATAAACTATTCGGGCTTCAATAAATTGCCAGTTTATCAGAAGAGTCCATCATCGAAACCGCGTGCGGGTTAAATCAACTTCACATTTTAAAACTGTGCAAAACTGATTAGGTTTACGCAATTCATAAAAATTCCTTTGGCCCAAGCATGTCTTTATTAGTGCGCAGGCGCGGCGCGAGAATTCACACCGCTTTCTAACAAAATTTACCCAAAGCGCGATAAAGGTAAGCTCCATTCCCTTAAAAATACTTATTTTCGAAAACCAATTTCACATCATCTTCAATTAACATCGCTAATAGCGATATCAAACCACCTTCCTCAAAAATACCCAAGGTTCTAGGAGAATATTACTGTTCAGCGATCGGACTCTTATCTCGGAGAAATTACACGATAACTACTCCTCAATGGCTATTGCAAAATCCTTTTTCACTTATTCTGCGTGCCATTTGTACCGATTTACCGTCTTTCTATAGTGTATTTTGATTGCTAAATGACAATTGACCTAGAAACCGCTACGCCTGGACAACTCGCTCAACAACGATGGGCTGACGCGCCCTTTTTTCCCGTCACTAATTAGACTAAGAGGTTTAAGGCTAATTGAGTATGATGAACCGAGCATTCTTCTGATTCAATCGGGCCCCATCAAACAGTAAAACCAAGAGTTTGCCTCAATTCACTTGGTGGAACGGGCAGATCTTTAAAGACTTTCCACACAATTCTCGTGTTTGGGACAAGTACCACCCACACCGTGACAAAGATAGATAGGAAATATATATATATACTCTTATTCGAAACAAACCATTCCTCAAGCGAGCCCTTATATGGCGCTATAACGCTCGAATAAAATGCAACGGAAGCAGTCGCGCCGTGCAAAATCTTTTCCTCATCACGAAAAACGATCGAACCTATACCGGATAAACCGGGTCGCACTTGCTTGATAGCTTGCTGAGTAGCCTCTGAATAGGCTTTAAACGTTTGAGTTGTCAGCGGCCTGGGACCCACCAAACTCATATCACCCAAAAAGATATTCAAGAGCTGCGGCAACTCATTTATTTTTGACTTACGAAGAAATACGCCTACGGGTAGAACTCGGGGGTCGCCCTTTATTGTCACTGTACCAGTACCAATGTTAGGGCTGTTTTTGAGCATGGTCGCGAACTTGAACAAACGAAATTTTTTACCATCTTTGCCTACCCGTTGCTGCAAAAAAAAGATTTCTCCCTCACCGGTAAACTTCAAAACGATGACTGTCGGAAGTAAAAGCGGAGAAAGAAGGATTAATGCAAGCCCTGAGAACACCAAATCGCAAAAACGAACCATAATTACATCCTCTCGTCGAGGTATTTGCCAGTTTCTTTATGAGCAAAATTAGGAAGGGTGCTTAAATACAAATTAACAATTTCTTCTTTTGTCCACGTTTGCTTTTCTCTAAGAGCGGCGACGCCGTTCTCAAATTTATTCAGAGCGTCATCATCGAATTCCGGCTTATTTTGAATCACCCCAACTGTATCGAACCGCTCTGTATCGAGATCTTCTTGATCAGTGAAGAATTCCTCAAAGTCTTTTTCGCCTGTGGTGTCGCTAGTAAAGAAATAACAAGGCCATTGCTTTTTAGCAATTAATTGTTCGATTCTATCCCGAGCCTCCTCCTCGGACTCACATTCATAGTGCTCATACCCCCGGTCACCAAGAAATCGTTTCGCAATTTCCGAAAAGGTAATCAAATGAAGTTTTTCACTCAGCTTAGGAAAAAAAATATCCCTATTCTCGCCAAGTAGTCCGGATAACAGGCAAAGTTCGCCAGATTCCTGCGGCGTCACAAAATAACGGCGAACGTCTTCAGGGGCTGAGAGTGGCTGCATTTTAGCGAATCTTTGATTGAACCCATGTAAAAGCGACCCATCAGAGAATGCAACATTGGCAAATCGTGCCATAGAAATAGTCTGATGTATGCTTTCGCGCATCAAAAACATCTCCATAATACGCTTGCTAGCGCCCATCATATTCACAGGGTTGGCCGCCTTATCAGTAGATACACAAAAATATTTCTTAGCACCCATGTCTTTAGATAACCGTAAGGTTTTAACGGTATTAAATATATTGGTTATTGTCATCCGCATTAACGTGTGTGGATCGGACTCGCTTCTAACATGCTTTAGCGCCGACAGGTTGAAAACATAGTCATAAGGGCCTTCTGAAGCTACTAAAGAGTCAAATTCAATACTCCCACAGTCCAACGCGAAGGTTTTGAAGTCACCTCTCCCGTAACCCAAGGTACTGCGAATGTCGCGGACGAGCTCGACCATGTTGTTTTCTGATATGTCAACCACGTGGAGCACCTTTGGGTTTCTTTTAAATATTTCTCTTACCACCGCTTGACCAATAGAGCCTGCCCCTCCAATTACCAGAAAACGCGATTTCGATACCATTAAACCCAGTTCATCGTGATATCTAAGTAGGTCATTTTCGAATAGCGCTTCTTTTCGACCAATCAGTGCTAAATAATCCATAAAAAGTCCGGTGTATTAAAGAATTTACCCTGTGCTTTCGATTAATTCTTTAGGGCTAAAAGGAGGCGTCCAGTCGAGGAGTTTCAAAGATCTACCAATATCTAACTGCAAGTCTGACATCAAACTCACACCCATTTTTTCCCTACCTAGAAGCTTAAGAATAAACCAAAGAATACGGACAGACACCTTAATCATATAAGGTTCTTTGCCCATCAGTTTACCGATGACCTTCGCGACTTCTAAAGTGGATAAATCGTCATTATCACTAATGAGAAATAATTGATTTGCGGCTCTCTCATGCTCGATGCAAACAATTATAAAGCTTATTAGATTTTCAATCGCAACTAAACTACGTTTATTTGAAATTGACCCGAATGGAAGCGGAACTCCCAGCTTAATACATTTCTCTAACATCCCTATATTGCCAGGTGCATCTAAACCATAGATTAAAGGAGATCGGATAATAACCACGTCCATCTTCGTCCGACTGGCGATTTTTAGAAGGCCATTTTCTGCTTCTAATTTCGAAACAGCATATGGAGAATGAGGTGCTGGAGAATCATAATCCCGAAACGCATTTCCAGAAGTCATAGATCCGTTGACGCCAACCGAACTCAGAAATATGAAGCGGGTGACACCACATTCAGCGGCCTGCTGCGCGAGATTCAATGTACTAAGAGTGTTAATACTTCTATACAAAGCGAGAGAATCGTCATGCTTTTCATTTAGCTTGTGCGCACGACCGGCCAAATGTACAACCACATCACAGCCTTCTAGCGCGCTTTTCCACTTTGTGTTCGGTTCCAAGCCTTTTATAACAACATAGCCTTCTTCAGCTGGGGCCGTACACTTACTGCGCACGGAGCCAAGGACAGCAAAGCCACGGTCGCGCAATATCGGGCATAAAGATTTGCCAACAAAACCGTTGGATCCAGTTACTAGAATTTTTCTGGGCATTTTTGAACCACGAACAATAGTCCTCTCGGTTTTCTGTACAAAGTTGGGGATTTTAAAAATAAAGATTAGACATAGATAGGAGATTCAATACTTTGTGAACGCATCAAGCCACCCAAAAGAATAACTTAGCCATAATCAGAGCTAATATCCTCAAAAATAAACCACTCACGCAGAGCGGCGATCACAAAACGTAGACTGCGTGCGCTGAGCGGATGTTATGAAAAACGATGATTTCCTCGAGACCAATGCGATTATTCATTTATGGCTGTCGAATCCAAGTAAGTATCCAACTTCCTGCGATCTCCCCAGAACGCAAAAGGCTCGTAATCTGGATAAGGATAACGACCTAAATTGAGTTTTATATTCCAACCATTTTCCGCAATGAATCCTTCTACCAGGCTTCTTACCGATCGTGGAGCGCCAGAACAAATATTAATAATGCCCAAATCTGCCCGGCTAAGAGCCAGCTTCACTAACACCTTTGCAACCTCCACAACACTCATAAAGTCGCGCAGCTGCTCACCTCCAGACATATCGAACGAATTTTGCTTACTTTCAACTGCTTTCTCTAACTGCGGAAGAAGGGACGTTGGGGCCTGACCTTCGCCGAAGAGATAAAAGAGCCTCGCCCAAACAAAATCAAATTCGTATTCGTCTTTCAGAAATTCTAAACTTCTTCGCAAACAGTTTTTCGCAAATCCATAGGGATTCACTGGCTCACAAACTATCTCTTCAGATAACCGCCCATTCTGAAGCCCGTACTCAAAACAGGTGCCCGCCACTACAAGCGACTTCAAGCCGTCTCTAACGAGCCCCCTTAGAAACCAATATTGATTGAAATATTCCGTATCTATGTGATGTACCGATTTATAATTCGGCAATCCACTCCATGCCAAATGTATTAATACGTCTGGGCTTCCAAGGCGTTGATAAATATCAGTAATCCTTTCTTCCACGTCCATTTCTACTATGTTGACCAGACCCTTCAACTCTTCGAAATATTGGCGGTTTCGTCCTACTACGATAACCGAGCACCCTAGACTTAAGAGTTCCTTCACCACATGCCTACCCACAAAACCGCTTGCGCCTGACACAGCGACTTTAAGACCGACCGGTTTCATAGCTCTTTCAGCAACGGTGCTTTCGAATCAGCTTCTGAAAGAACCGAACGATCTGAATTGGATACCGCAAGCGGCCACATGACACCGATGTCTGGGTCATCCCATCTTACGCACCGTCCTGCATTCGGTTGATAAAATTCTGTCATTTGATAGAAAACATCCGCTTTATCACTAAGCGTTTGAAACCCATGCCCAAATCCTTTAGGAACGAACAATTGACGATTATTTTGTTCCGATAATTCAACTCCGAACCAATTACCATAGGAATCGGATCCGTCTCTCAAATCGACAATCACATCGAAAATAGCTCCTCGGGTCACTCTGATTAATTTATCTTCCTCAAAAGGCGAACTTTGAAAATGTAATCCCCGGACAATTCCCTTTTTTCGATTACGAGAAACACTCTGCTGCACGAATTCCGCTTTTATTCCCATTGTCCGAAACTCATTACGGCAAACCGTCCTTGCAAAGAACCCGCGTGAGTCAATCCGCGGCTCTAATTCGATAATCCAAGCACTCTCTAGTGGTGTCTTTAGAAATTTCAAGCTAATACCTCTACGCTTGGAATTGGCACGATAAATTTACCCCCCCAGTCACGTATATACGCCATTTGATCCATTACTTCGTCCTTGATATTCCACGGTAGGATTAAAAGGTAATCCGGTTTTTTATCAAAAACTATCTTTGGATCTAAGACCGGTATTCTACTGCCTGGCAATAATTTATTCTGCTTGGCTTTATTTTTGTCGACTACGAAGTCTATAAAATCAGTGCCAATTCCACAGTAGTTAAGCAATGTATTTCCTTTCGCAGCAGCTCCATAGCACACAATAGTCTTGCCTCGATTTCTAGCATCAATCAATACTTCTAGTATTTCTCTCTTTCGCGCAGCCACCTTTTCGGCAAAGTTGACGTAAGTACTCACGCGATTCAACCCCGCATTAGTTTCTAGAGCGAAGACCGAATTAACAGAGGTAGATGTTTCGAATTGAGCAGAATCGTGGCAGACATAAACTCTGAGGCTTCCCCCGTGTGTATCAATTTGTTCAACTTCGAACACGCGCAATCCGAACCTCGAAAAAATAGGCAGGATTGCCATTAAAGATAAGTAACTGTAGTGCTCGTGGTAGATTGTATCGAACTGATTATTCTGCAGTAGCTCGAGCAGGTGGGGAAATTCAAGTGTGATCACGCCCTTATCGTTCAAAATACACGACATACCGCTAACAAAATCATTGATATCAGGGACATGAGCAAATACGTTATTCCCTAATAGCAGATCTGCTTTTCTGCCCTCAGCAACCAACTGCTTAGCGACATTCAGACCAAAAAAAACCTCCCGCGTTTCGATACCCTTCGCCCGGGCCGCTTTAGCAGTATTCGACGTTGGTTCAATTCCGAGGCATGGAATGCCTGAGGCGACAAAATTTTGAAGTAAATACCCATCGTTACTAGCGACCTCAATTACATGGCTTTCCCCATTCAGATCAAAGCGTTGAATCACCATATCCACATAGTTACGTGCATGTTTTAGCCATCCCGCGGAAAAAGATGAAAAATAAACATAATCTTCGTGAAAATGTACGGAGGATTCTGGGCTGCTTTCGAGTTGAACCAACCAACATTTTACGCAGACACAAGCTTTTAATGGGTAAAAGACTTCAGGTTTTTCAGAGTCTTGCAATTTAATAAACGCGTTCGAGACCGGTGAGAGTCCTAAATCACAAACAACGGTTTCTAACGGCGCATCACATGATTGGCACTTTTTTAAACTCATTCTCGTAAATATTCCTCAAGTTGCCTCTTTATTAAATCGTCGGCCCTCTCTGATCGATCCATAAACCTCGTGTACCAATCAGAAGTAGCTGATATTGCTTTGTTTACATCCCATCTGGGACACCAACCAAGCGTCTTTCGAGATAGACTTGAATCCAAGTAAAGAAATCCAGCTTCATGTGGATGAGTTTTACGTTCGGAGTTTTCTAACGTTGACCATTTTAATTCTGGTAAATCTTTATTCATTCGCTTCAAAAACTCGGCCACCTCAAGGTTCCCGGTAGAGTCAGGTCCAAAATTGAACGCCGGGGTACCGGTTAATGAGGACGGATCATCTAGCAACGCCGCAGCAAGCAAGAGATAGCCCTGCAAACAATCAAGGACGTGTTGCCACGGACGCGTGGCCAGTGGGCTTCTGATTAAGAGCTCTTTTTTTTGTTCAATCGCCCGGATCGCATCGGGAACTAATCGATCCTCGCTCCAATCCCCGCCTCCGATAACATTCCCTGCACGAGCACTGCATATAGAGGGACCGTCTGCATCAAAAAAACTTTTTTTAAAGCTGGATACAACTAGTTCAGCTGCTGCCTTACTGGCGCTGTAGGGATCATGCCCACCCAGTCTATCGCTCTCACGATACCCCCATACCCATTCCATATTTTCGTAGCACTTATCGGAGGTAACGACAAGCACAGCTCGAACGCTTTGGCACGATCTGGCGGCTTGTAGTACCGCAGCTGTGCCAAGCACGTTTGTACTCCATGTATCTAATGGTTCTTTATAACTTAACCTCACAAGTGGCTGCGCCGCCAAATGAAAAATTAAATCCGGTCGAACCTCCCTTAGGCTTTTGTTAATTGACTCAAAATCGCGTATATCACCAACGTATTCACGCTCGACGATGGTATTCAGACCGGCATCCTCATACAACGACCTAGCAGGCAAGCTCAACGAATACCCTACCACTTCACAATCATAACGAACGAGCCAATTAACTAACCAACTTCCCTTGAAACCATTATGTCCGGTTACGAAGATCTTCTTGCCTCGCAACGTCTCTCTGAGAGATGTATCCCAACTCAAGACCACACCTTCCATGGTGCCGACCGACTGGCCCAGAGCTCCTCTAAGTGCCTCATATCCCTAAGAGTGTCCATCGGCTGCCAAAACTTGTGGTGCTGGTATACAGCTAGGTCATTAGATCTTACCAAGGCTTCGAGCGGCTCCCGCTCCCAAACCGTGTCATCACCGGCAATAAGGTCTATAACTCTAGGGGATAACACAAAAAAGCCTCCATTAATCATGGCTCCATCTCCGTTTGGTTTCTCTCTGAAACTCTTAACTTTATTACCAGATAATTCCAACGCCCCGAAACGACCGGGAGGATAAATTCCAGTAACTGTCGCCAAAACACTTTCCGCCTCATGAAAAGCTAACAACTCACCTATATCAACATCACTCAATCCATCCCCATAGGTAAAACAAAAGTCCTCGTCTTGATTTAGGTAACGCTTCACCCGCTTTAAACGACCGCCTGTCATAGTTTCTTCGCCTGTGTCTACGAGTGTCACATTCCACGACTCGGCCTTCTGATCATGTATCTGCATTTCGTTGGTCGAAAGATCGAAAGTCACATCGGAATTATGCAAAAAGTAATTCGAAAAATATTCTTTAATAACATAGCCTTTATAACCACAGCAGATGATAAAGTCGTTAATCCCGTAATGAGAATAGATCTTCATGATATGCCACAGAATTGGCATACCGCCGATTTCGATCATCGGTTTGGGTTTAAGACTGGTTTCCTCTGCAATCCTGGTTCCGAATCCGCCCGCCAAAATCACAGCTTTCATATGCTCCACTCCAATAAACGCTTATTTATAAAATCGTCTTGAGATATCGAATCTTTTGCTTAGCATGGTTAAACCTAAAACTATACAAATCTTTAAAGGCATCCATAAATATGGTGAGACTTAATGAACAATATTTTCTCGAACGCAGACTCAGGCTAACATTATCCAATTCCGAATAGATACGATCCAAAATTGTTCGCATCTCATAATACTTCTCCATTGACGCGATGAGCGCTGCCGTTTGCTGGTTTTTATGAACTCTGTAATTGAACAGTGTTTCATTAACATGAAGTAACTCACCACCGTTCTGTAAAATCCGAAAATACAGGTCCCAATCCAGCGTAAATTTAAGGTCATTTCGGTAAGATTCAAAAAAACGCCTCGCCGACGTCCTAAACATAACACTAGGAGCTATTACTTTATTATAGTCGGAAATCCACAGAACCCCCTTTTCACCAACATATCGTTGCGTTTTGAGTTTAGACGCACGTTTTTTTATTTGATTTTTAAGTGAAAATCGACGAGAGGAATCTTCATCTATTATGTTCGCATTACAAAATGCCATGGTAACGGAAGGATAACTATCCAAGGCATAAATCATATTTTTTAAATAATTCGGCTCATACTCATCATCAGCATGCATAATGCAGAAGTACTTTGCCGACGCACGGTCTATGCAACGATTGAAATTTGCGCCCAAAGACACGTTTTCTTCGAATCGTATTACAGAAAATCTTTGGTCATTTAGCGCTGTGATAAGAGAAGTCGATTGATCAGACGAAGCATTATCAACCAACGTGACGTTATAATTTTCAGTCGTCTGTGCCAATATACTCGACAAGGTCATTGGCAGAGTCTTCTCTGCGTTGAAGCATGGTATGAAGATTTGAACAACACTATCGTCGCATTGAGAAACCGTGCTTTTCATTAATTTAGTTCATTCCGCCGAACAATAAATTCTCTAGGCTTATTCCTCAGAGAAAAGAGCCCTACCAGGGTAAGCTGTAACAAGAACGTGAGATAAAAGACCGTGTCCACATAAGGGCTCATAATTATAGTCTGCATGAACATCGCATAGAATAGAAACGCAACGATCGAAGTACGTTTCAAACATTTTCGATATGCAATTTGAGCAAGCACCAATACAGGTACATACAGCAAAATACCCGGCGCTCCAAAATCTGACACTAACCCTTGGAAGGCAGTAGACACCGTCAATCTCCCGTCTGCAAGCGCAAAAGTCCCGTAGGCTTGCGGCAGTCCTAACATCGTATAACCAATGGAGGGGAGTAATTTTGAAAGGGTGTAAATTGGCAAAAAATTCGGTGAAACCGTTTCCAAATTATAAAGAAGATTATTTAACCCACCGGTTGCATAAACATAGAACCAAATAAGGCTTTCCGGCACGACCCCAAATACCTGAGCCCCACCATCACTGACCGCGTTAGAAAAAACGTTGCCTCCGCTCCTAAAATTACCCAGCAATCCGAACAGGTATATTGCCGCTCCAGTCCCAGCTCCTATTTTGAAATACTTCGCGAAGCTGATTTTTTCAGAGGTTACTATATAAATGAAAACTGCTTGTATCGCGAAGATAATTGCGATCCCTCTATTAAATACAAGAACCACGTAAAGGAAGAAAAATAATACATGTTGCAAATTTCTCTTAGGCTGGCATTTTAATCTATACAGCAAAAAAGAACACGTCACGAAAAACAACAATAATCCATGAAAAAGACCGTGAAACGTTGGCATGCCAAAATCACTATGCGTTCTCGCGTCACCCAATAACACCCATATGAGCGGTATTCCACCGCTATAAATTGAGTCAACTAAAAACATCATTATCAGAAGCGGTAACAAAGGCTTGTTAATGCGATTTAACGGAAGAGAGTCAAAGGCTATTCTTTGCATAGAGTAATGACGCCCGCGGTTCAATACCTTTACAAAAAATTCACTAAACAACAAAAAGATAAAAATGCTTATTTGGATCTGAATAAACTGAAAATTAGGTTTTTCGTAGAAGGCGATCAAATTTAGAGAATGTAGGCCAATCACAAATGCCCATACACCGATATATACGAAACTCGGTGTCACTTCTTAACCGCTCCCGAGAAAGCTGTGTATAGACGTTTCACTGGATCCAATCGATTTATTCGGAGCGTAGCGGCCAGGTATACGATCGCCCAGAGAATAGATAGTGACCACTGTTTTCTAATAAACTCCCTTTTTAACTCAACAAGCCTTTTCCTATCCCCAGAGATGAAAAGCCTTGCAATTTCCCCAATTAGAATCCTTCGATAAGCCTGTCGGCACGCTTTGCGTATCAACGGATGCTGGTTATAGCGATTCGTAAGTAGGTCTAATGTCTCGCTAATCTCCCATAAAGTTTCAAAGGTTTGACGACTGGCGCCCTTACTATGCCTCAAATAACCGCCGTGAACGCCATCAAGCTTCATTACAGAGCCTCTCAACGCGACCTCAATAGTCATCAACCAATCCGAGACCTTAGGTAAGCGCTCGGAAAAGCCATAACTTGGTATCGCGTTTGCGCGAACCATTACGGAACAAACCCCTAAAATGCCACCTTCCGTTATTATATCCAAAAAAGAGTTATATTTTTGACCGTTCTGCTCTGTCGTATGCAAAATTCTCTTATCATTCTCCACGTCGAGTATTTCAACTGAATGGTAGCAAAGCGTACAGTCCTCTTCGGTCTCCATTATTCGAACTTGACCATTGATTTTAGTTGGGTACATAAGGTCATCGCCCGCAAAAAAAGCGATGTATTTACCGGTGCACAGGCTTAACGCCTTATTGCAATTTGATGTAATGCCTTGGTTAGTCGAATTGACGTTTAAAACAATGTTTAACTCACTGCTTTGCACATAGTCGTTAATAATCTGTACGGTATTGTCAGTCGAACAGTCGTCCGAAATAACAACTTCAATTTTATCATACGTCTGCTCCGCAATAGAATCTAATGTCTCGCGTATGAATTTTTCAGCGTTGTAAGTAGGGCAAAGCACACTAACCAATGGCTTTTCACTGAAATTATTTACCTGTTTGTTAGTAACAGAGGAAATTTTGCACCCCTCATTCCTAAACTGCTAAATCTTCGTTGAGCGGTCTCTCAAACAATACTCTTGCTGGGTTACCCACTACAATCGAGGAAGGAGGCGTAGATTTGGTGACGACGCTACCTGCTCCTACCACCGTTCCCTCGCCTAGAGAAACACCCTTCAATACGTGAACACCGTTACCGAGCCAACAACCTTCACCGATATGGACATTTTCGCTATTCAAACTCCAAGATTGAGGCGGGCCTTGGTCTCTGAAATCATGATCATGATCTGTTATAAAAACTTTTGAGGCGATCAAAACATCATCACCAATTACTACTTTGGACGCACAAGCAATCTGACAGTGGTCATTGACCTGCACGCCCGTACCGATGATCAGAGAACCACCTTGATGTATATCTAATCTTAGGGAGCGACCGGCCGAAAATGCAGCTCCAATCTCAAGGAAACCTTGGTTTCGAAAGAAAAACGGTAGTCGAATAATCTTCGCGCGTGGAAACGCGAGTTTCGTTACCAACCATGAAATCGACAAATAAAACGCATGGATAAACCCATATCCTCTAATCTTCATCTTCAGCGACCTTCATTAAACAACGCCTTCTGGGACTGGAATAACCGATAAACTCGAGTTTGACCAAACTGGAATTCTAATCTCGTTAAAAAACTAATCTGCAAGATTAACATCGCTACCTCAACCAAACGCGACGTGTTACTAGGGTCACGGCACAGAGATACAACGAATAGTTAATAGCGTATGCATAAGATAGACCAATTAGTCCGAATTGGTTTGTCAGAAAAATACTGAGGCAAACAAACGTTCCTGAAAAAATTATTTCTGTACTAATAAATTCGGCTGTCATAGCTTTAGCTAACATTAGGTATGACATTAGCCATGCCGCAATCTTAATTACATCACCCACCAGCTGCCATTTAAAGAGTATCTGAACGGGGGCGAACTCCTCAGTGAATAGAAGATTTATAATTGGGTATCTCGCAAAAAAAATGGCGACCGATGCAGCAACAATGATAGGCATTATAATTTTATACCCGCTAATTAGCTCCATGCGGATTTCTGAGGCTTTTCTAAGAGACGCGATTTTAGGTAAATAATATACCGTAAGAGAGGTTGTGACTACAGTCGTGAAAATGGTCGAGATATACCACATTCCCTGCCAGTATCCAGCTTGCTCCACACTGAGTTGATTTGTTATGTCCTGCCTTATTAGCATCGTGGTTAAGGGACCGACAATAGCGGTTACCAACGCCATCAGTGAGTAGTTAAATAGCTTTTTTGCCACCGATCTGTCGTAAGGATATTTAAAGTTTTCAATGCGAAACATTGGGTGTTTGCGCAACATATACAGCAAAACAAAAAAGACTAATGACTGATTAAGCACTAACGCGTATAAAGCCCCCTTGAGGCCAAACCATTGAATAAGTCCAACAGACAACAGCAATGCGAAGACGCTTTGAATAATGTTTGCAATTACAAATGTCCGGATATGCCCAAGCCCATTGAGAATCGCCAAACAGATTCCATTGAGACCACAAAGAAAGATCGTTATTGCAAACAGGATAAAGACATCTTGATAAACTGGCGTATCGAAGAAAAATAATGACATCCAGCCGGAGCCTACAACTAGCATCACCATGGCGAAGCCAGAAAAGACCATGACGATCCTCACGGTCGTAGAAAGTATGGTTCGAAGTTGACCGGGGCATGCAGAATACTCTGCGATATATTTAGTCACCCCCGTATCGACACCTGCCTTCGATAGCGTCGTAAATAACTGTACGATATTTTGAAACTGGCCAACTACGGCGAGGCCTGCAGGACCTGCGTAGATTGCCAGCACCTTGCTGATTACAAGTGCAGCAGCCATTTTAATTGAGGTGGAGATAAACGTCAGAAGAGACGTTTTGATAAGGTTCAAGTCTCTATAAGCCCTGTCTTGTGAACACTAGAGACAAACTAAAACGTCTTTTATGTGGCCAATAATATCATAAGTGCTTTCTATCGTTTGAGCGGGTCCAATCGGTAGACTAAATACTTCACTCGCTAATAATTCTGCATGTGGGAAAGCGCCTACACCGAAGTCGAGCTCGCTATAAGCGCCCTGTAAATGGCAAGGGATGGGGTAATGAATAACTGTATTAACCCCTCGCTCGGATAATAGGCGAACGATTGTATTCCTTTTTGGGTGTCGAACCACATAGAGGTGCCACGAATCTAACGAATAATCAACCTGGCCAGGCAATTTCAACTCTGTCTCACCGAGTTCCCGCGTGTAAATTTCTGCAAGGTTCGCCCTAATAGCGTTGTCTTCATTCAGGAACACGAGCTTCTCTCTCAGGATTGCGGCCTGCAGTTCATCCAGTCTTGAGTTATATCCTAGCGTATCGTGTTGATATTTTACCGAAGAGCCATAGTTTCTTAGGGATCGAAGTACCATAGCCAGTTCGTCATTATTAGTGGTAATTGCGCCCCCATCGCCAAGCGCCCCAAGGTTTTTACCAGGATAAAAACTCCAACAAACCGCGTCGCCATGAGCTCCTATCATCTTTTTTTTATATTTAGCGCCATGCGCTTGAGCAGCATCCTCAACTACAGCGAGCCCGTGTTTGCCGGCGAGCTCGAGAAAACCGTCCAAGTCACAGGCCTGTCCGTATAGGTGGACGGGGATAATTGCTTTTGTCCTGTCGTTTATAGCTCCCTCGGCATTAGCAGCGCTAATAGTGTAACACTCATCGCTCGTTTCAATTGGCACTGGAATAGCTCCCGTCCGACTCACGGCTAGCCAGGTAGCAATATATGTATGAGAGGGAACCAATACTTCATCGCCGGCACCAACACCCAGCGCTCTTAAACTCAAAGTCAACGCATCTAGCCCGTTTGCAACAGCAATGCAGTGCGCTGCGCCCGTGTAAGCGGCGAATTCCGTTTCAAAATCAACAACCTCTTGACCAAGGATGTACCAACCAGACGAAATAACACGCTCGACAGCGTTAGAGATCTGATCGAGATACCGGTCATTAGTCGCTTTGAGGTCTAAAAATGGAATCATGCGCCCGCACTGTCAGCCAAAAATTCATCATGGTTACGGTAATAGTCCTCCTCCTCATAAGGACGGGATGCTAATACAAGGCACACCGAGCCTGGAGAAAAATTATCAAGCTCTCTCCAAATCATCGGGCACACATACAAACCAATATTCGCTCTATCAAGATGAACCCGTTTCTGGCTTACGCCATCGTCTAAGACGATATCAAAGTGTCCCGAGATCGCTATGATTAGTTGCTTCAGACGCTTATGCGCATGACCACCGCGCGACGCGCCGGCAGGGATGTCATGGAGGTAATATATTCTCTCTATTGGAAAAGGAACATGTCTCCCCGATTCGATAAAGCTTAAATCACCTCTCTCGTCACTGATCGTGGGTAGTTTCCTGATTTGACATGATTCAATTGACATACGACAGGATAATTAAGTTAACGAGGCGATTCTGCTCTTTTGAGTCGTCTTGAGCGCAATCAGCGACGAACTTTCTTTTGCCTTTCGTTATAAAGCGCCGTTTCTGAAACAACGATTCTCGATGGAATCTTGTAAGGAAGAAGGTGCGATTTACAAAAGGATCTAACGCGAATCTTTAATTTTCCAAGCGACTCAGGAGAATTTAGAGAGATTTTCGCCACGACGATGCTCCCCAACAATTTATGGGGTTCGCCGAAAACGGCCACATCTTCAATGTTCTCCATTTGTAAAATAATATTCTCCACTTCTGACGGATAGACTTTTTGACCTCCAACATTTATTAAATCCGTAACCCGTCCGAGAATTTTAAAGTAATCGCCATCAACCTCCACTTGATCTTGGGTATTGAACCAACCATCTGAGTCGAATTCAGAGGGAGCATTAAGATATCCAAGCATTGCATATTGCGATTTAATCCACAGAATTCCATCAACCACTTTCGTTTGAAAGCCATCGCCGCCTATTCTCATCCAAAGGGAACCATCATTTCTTGATTGAGAGTGGAGGACCCCAACCTCGGATAGCCCGTAAGTCTGCGAAAATTTAGCATTCGGTAATATTTTGTGCATCCGATCAAGCGTAGCCTGCGGCATAACCTCCGTACCATAAGTAACTCTGTTTAAAGAGCTAAGATCGTAGCTTTTGTGAGCACCCGAGGCCAACATTAGAGTCAGAAAGGAGGGTGTGGTAGGCAATAATTCAATCCGATATTTTTCAATGGCCCTACAGATTTTTTCAACCGAGCGATCGGCTACTGTCACTGCAGTTCCTAAGCTCGAGAGTATCGATAAGATCGTATTTATACCCCCGAAATGATCAATCAACAAAAATGGAATAGCGATAATGGGCGGTCTCTGCTTTTCGAATTTCGCAGCAACAGTGCGAAAATCGTGCAAAATCCCCTTCGGCATTCCTGTTGACCCTGACGAAAACAATACCAAACCGGGATGCTCGCGCCTATGAATATCTCTAAGTAATTGATTATCAACCGAAAACCCTATGTACTCCGCCTCAAATTCGCGACCAGAGCTGTCGAATTCTATCCGCCAATCACAACCACAAATCTCCATTAAATCGTTTTCTTCCACAACAGCAGTATTGCTGAGTGGAACGATGATGCAATTCATCTTTGCCAAACTTAGAAATAAGCAAAACACCTCAGGTGAATAATCACAAACTACAACTACCGTTTGTCCCTTTTCTATCTTTAGAAATCGTAGAGTTTCACTGAACTCATCGACGAGCCTTAAAACATCGCCGTAGGAATAAGAGACGCCTTCATGCACGAACGCCAATTTTTCTGAGGCGCTGGTGAATCGCTCCAGGAGTATTTCCACTAATCAACTCCTCCAAGCAGCTCCCCTAAAACAATCTTTATTAACTCGTAAGAAGTCATGTTTACGGCATCATCATCCGGGAAAGAAACGCCATATTCGCTTTCAAGCGTAAGCACTAGGTTCATATGAGCTAACGAGTCCCAGCTCTCTAGGGTGTCCATGCTCGTTTCTTCGTTGATTTCATCAATACCAACTTTCATTAAAACTGCGATAATTTCTTTTAGCTGGCTTTCATCCAATTCTTTCATATGTAATCCATTCACTCGAAGGTTGTGAAAAGTCCTTTACCGCAACCTCGTATCGCCGTTTATATTTATCAGAACCCTCTATCTGGGTGAAACCCAGTTCTGCGTACAACATTGAAACTTGAGAATTTTTATTCGAAGCAACATATTCTCCGGTAATAGTAGTCGCTCCGTATTCGCGAGCATCCTCCAAAACCGCAGTCCAAACTGCATTCTCGATCCCTCTGCCTAAAATGCGACAACTCATACAAAAGTTTTCGATATGAAAAATCTGATTACTTACTTTTACTATGAGTATCCCTGTTATCCCTGAAGACCCAAACCTATCGGAAACGTCTATTGAATAAACAATGAAATCATTACCTGACATTCTATTTTCAATATCAGAGACAGAATAGCGATGCCCAGTGAGATTAAATTGGTTTGTTTTCTGCGATAATTCGCTAATTCTCTCAATGTCAGGGACCGAATCAGAAAAAACCCTAACATTTATGTCCAACGACTTAAGATAATCCTCCTTTGTCGAGAAATTTTTTTCAAGCTCCATCGCCTGCGCTCTTCGTCGGTACTTTTCTGTTTGCCTGCCGTCGTTACCCTCAGCAACACCAAATCTTTTCATTATTTGGTTCATTAACTCGGGATATTTAGAGATATCCTTCGGTACTTGAAAAGTCTCCACCATCGGCAGCTGTTGTCTTACCGAATCACACTCGAAATCAGAATCATCAAGAAAAATAAAACTATCGAGACCTAGGTTTAACTCGTCGGATAACGCTTTGATATTTTCAACCTTATCGATCCAGTTAACTTTTTTACTTATTAAGGCAGAATCTTTCAAAAACATGTTTGGATGACTGGATAGAGTCTCGTCAACATCGGCTAGATTATTTTTTGATGCCAGGCAAACCAACACGCCGTTATTCTGTAAATACATAATGTCATGCTGAATTTTCCAAAATACGTTACCTGGATAATCAAAGGGATTCAGTTTAATGCCACTCACTAAATCTTCCCCGACTATGCCACCCCATATTGTGTTATCACAATCAACCACTAGAACTTTTTTAAAATACGACTCGTATCCTTTCGTTGCGGTTGTAATTGCAGACGCCAGCGTATCCAGAAAGATATCGGTATACGGAGCCTTGTTAAGATAATAAAAACGTTCATCTATGCAGGCCTTGCGGCCATGTTCTGAAACTATTGCCCCTGCGTCGATTACAGTAACGTTTCTATGGTTGCTTGTTTCTTCATGGATGATTTGGTTAAATTGACCAACAATAGCAGCCACACACTCTTGCCCTAAAATCTGCGAATAAACGCTTGATTGGTGGCAATTAACTATGAACGCCTGCTTAAAAACGTGGACTTTCTGCAAAGCTAGCCTGCAGAGCTGTCTAAACTCTTCTTTTTTGGCGTCTAGACTATCCGCAGACATTAGAAGACATTGTGTTTCGAAGGAAGGCAGTAAATTGTCGAAGAAAGGCATCATAACTGCATAGTCTAGGTCTTGCTCGGCAAAGGTCTCCATGTCCCCTGAAATGTCATCGTAGTTGCCGAAGACCACATCGATGTTAACCCCAGAAATAAATCCGTATTTTTTTAAAAAAACTCCTAAAGCATCCGTCACGATATTCGAACAAACACCTACACTTAAGCGTCTTCCGCTACCAAGTTGCTCAAGTGTTTGCACAGACTTAGTAATCTGGAATTTAGAACTCTCGGGGCTTTCTAATACGGCACGGGCCCTGCTCACCAGGGCCGAATCATTGACAGAGGTTTCAAGGTTTTTCATCTGATCGCTAATCCTCCGTTGATGGGCAACGAAACCCCCGTGACAAAAGACGCTGAGTCAGACGCTAGGTAAACAACGGAATCCGCTACATCTTGAGGATCAGCAATTCTCCTTAAAGGGGTTTGTCTAGCGGTCATTAATTGCACTTTTTCAGAAATATCTCCAATAAGCGGGGTCTCACACATACCTGGAGCTACGCAATTTACGCGGATGCCTTTGACTCCCAGTTCGGCAGCCATATAGTTCGAAAAAGTCTTAAGGGCCCCTTTTGCCATAGCGTAACCTGTCCAACCGACAGTAGGTTGACTCTCCACTACTTGCGACGAAATATTGACAATACAGCCGCTGCCTACTTTCGCCATATGAGGTACTACGGACTTACACATATAATAAGCACCTTTTACCTGCACATCAATCTGCGACTGCATGTCATCCCAATCACTGTTCTCAAATGCTTTCGAATTAATAGCTGGAGAAGCATTGTTTACCAGCAAGTAAATTGAGTCAAAAGTTTTGAGTGTTTGTTCACACAAGAAGCTAGAACCTTCAAGTGTAGAAATATCAGCCTTCACCGCTGTCGCTTTACCGGCACCTAGTCCGTTTATCAAGGAGACCAACCGCTCGGCTTGATATTTATTATTTCTATAGTTTACTACTACGTTATACCCATTTTTTGCAAGAGTGAGGCTAATCGCTCGGCCTATACCTCCTGACCCACCAGTAACAATTGCAACTGGTTTTTTGTTAGCGATTGTATTACGCGTTGATTTCTTGACGCTTAATACCTTCACCTTGCCTGTGCCGCTGAGTACCGTCCTGTGATTTTGGTTTGTTATAGTAGTAGAAAGCACCAACAATCTATCACGA
>CACMHG010000018.1 GCA_902613475.1 K189A clade bacterium | reverse complement strand
GGTCAGCCATATTTTTGCCGAGCATTTTCGATGTCGCCGCGCGGTGCTCGAAGTGACCTTGGGTAGAACACCAGACGGTGCCGCGACCGCGTTCGTCGATGCTGGCAATACAGGCATGGGGCTCGATATAGCCTTGATGGGCCATGGGACAGGTAAACTCACGTTCAACCACGACATCGGCTGCCAAAAAGCCCTCTTCTAAGTTGCCTCGCTCAAGCCGACCAACGTTGGCGATATTCGATGGAGCCTCCGGTTTTTCGGGCAGCGCGGTGTAGTTTTCTTCATTTACCAGGGTAGCTGCAGGGTCCATGGCAGCCACCAGATCCAGGATCGGATCCAGCACCTCGTATTCGACCTTGATGGCCTCAAGGGCTTGCTCCGCAAGGCGCACTGTCGATGCCGCCACCGCAGCTACCGCATGACCGTGGTAGAGGACTTTGTTGCGGGCCATCACATTCTTGGCAACGTCATCCATGGTGCCGCCGCCTTCGCCGCCGGCCTCTCCCTCTAAGCGACCACCGGGAAAATCCGCGCCGGAAATGGCCGCATAGACACCGGGCATGGCGAGGGCCGCACTGACGTCGACATTCTTTATGCGCGCATGGGCATGGGGACTGCGCAGCACCTTGCCGTGAATCATGTTGGGTAAATTCACGTCGGCACCGAACTGGGCGCGGCCGGTTACCTTATCAAATCCGTCTGGTCGTACGGGTGTGGTGCCAATCTGCTTATAGTCAACTGCTTCAGCCATGCTCGAGCCTCTCCGAGATTTTTGGTCCTCAAATCTACCATGAACTTTCAAAGGCTTGGAGAACTGAATGTGATCTCGGCTGGGACTGGGCACCTCCGTTGCCAAGGCGATTTTTGCTAGTCCATAAATGGCGTTATTCGAAACATCGAGCGTGTACTCCAGACCTCGTCCGGGGCGAGCTGCGCCAGCCCGCCATGGGCTTGAGGAAGTGTGGGATTAGCATTGATCGCATTGGGGAAATGGCTGATTGGCTCGATGCAGATAAATCCCTCTCCCCTGGGCGCATACACGATCCAGTGCGGCAAGGCTGGATCAGGCTCAATCGACAGTGACCAAGGTCGGCCCAGCCAGCGGATCTGCGCGAGCCCAGAGCCATAACCGAAAACGTCGTCTAAGCCCCTCGTCTGCCATGGCTTGTCTGCGAGCAAGTTGCCAAGCCGCCCGTCATACAGATCGATCGCTGATGGTAGAAAATCTTCCCCCATGAGAATGCGCGAACGCCCGAGAAGGTTTATCTGGGTAGGATCATCCCCGTCTGCGGCCATTGCTGGCAAGGGAAAGTGCGGATGCAGCCCCATGCCAGCAGGCATCACTCGATCAGACAGATTCTTCAGCGTCAGCGAGATGACGAGCCCCTGTTCGACCAGTACGAAACGTTGCTCCGCAGAAAATATCCATGGCCAGCGTGTCGCTGCACTGGCCACCTCATCGTGTTGAAAATATAGGGTGCACTCGGTATCCGACGTCGACTGGGTTTGCCATTTGGCCTGCCAACCGAATCCGTGAATGGTGTGAGGCTCGGGCAAAAAGTTCGGCGCGAGCTGTATGGAGTGCCCCGCGATGTTGAACCTGCCCTGATCGATACGGCTGCAGAACGGCACCATGGGAAAGCAGGCCAAGTGCGGATGGCGAGACGGCGCGCACATGAGCGGCTGACCATCACGATGCAAACTGACAATGCCTCCACCGTTACAGGACAACACCAGTTCCGTGGTTTGGTGCCGCAGCAGGACGGTTTGGCTCACCGGCGTTACTTCATCTTGTAACGAATAGGCAGGCTCTTTAGCCCCCCAACAAAGACAGCTTGGGTGTACTTGGGCTCACCTGCCAGCTCGATATGATCGACCCGCTCCAAGAGCTTGCGAAACAGCGAACTCATTTCCATTCGCGCCAAGTGCTGGCCCAAACACACGTGGGCACCGAAGCCAAAGGCGATCTGCTTGCTCTCTTTGCGGTCGATGCGAAACGTATTGGGGTCGGAATAGACCGACTCGTCGCGGTTCGCAGACGGGTACCAGAGTATCATCGACTCACCGGCCTTGATCTTTTGACCGCCCACTTCGGTATCAGCCGTGGCCGTGCGCATAAAGTGGCGTACCGGCGATACCCAGCGAATCATTTCATCAATGGCAGTGGGCATCAGTCCCTCCTGATCTGCCCGAAACGCATTCATCTGTTCTGGATTATCGATAAGCCCGAGCAAGCCGCCTGCGGTGGATGCACTGGTTGTGTCATGCCCAGCAGTCGCAATGATCATGTAGTAGCCGTTAGCCTCGTGCTCGGGAATTTGCGCTCCATCAATCTGAGCGTTGGCGATGATTGTTGCCAAATCGTCCTTGGGATCGGCGCGACGCGCCTCGCTGAGTTTGACGAAATAGTCTTCAAAATCTTTCACCACGTTTAAAAATTCTGTGGGTTCAAAGGATCGGTTCACATCCGGGTCAGTACTGCCGAATAGCTCTTGGGTCAGCTTGAGCATCAGCGGTTCATCCTCCTCCGGCACGCCGAAGATGCTCATGATCACCCGCAGCGGATACCAAATAGCAACGTCTTTGACGAAGTCGCATTCACCGCCCATATCCGCCATACGGTCGATATACTTGTCTGCCAGCTCGTCCACCCGCGCCTGGAGCTTGCGCAGATTGCTCCCCATGAACCAGCCCTGAGTCAGCATCCGGTACTTCATATGGTCCGGATCGTCCATCTGTACCAGCGAGCGCACCAGGTGTTTGCGACCGGTCATCTGTTGCACCATTTGCTGCATCACCTCCAAACCGAGGGTTGGGCGCGGATCGTTAATAAACAGCTGCTTTTGTCCCTCGATCTCTTTGATGTGGTCATAGCGCGTCACATTCCAGAATGGCGCATACCCCTCCGGCGCGAGCTGCTGCAGGGGCGCATTTTTCCGTAACCATGCAAATTGATCATGTACCCAATGCTCGTCAGCCCAATTGGCTGGGTCGACTAGTGCTCGGTCCAATGCCGGTGACTGTGTGAAAATTTCCATATCTGCTCCCCTGATCCACTAAAACTTAACTCCAATCCTCCCGGACTCTATACTAGCTCGACCCTCATCAGAAACTGCCTGCATTGATCTACTGTCAACGCCTCATAAAACTTGGCTCGCTCTCCTTCGGCTGGACTCACGATATGGTCTATGACGCGAGGGAGCCCTATCTTGAGCGGTGGATACTGTGGTTTGGCTTCACGCTAAGGCTGCATAAATTCCACAAGGGAGATGACGATCGCGCCTATCACGATCATCCTTGGTGGTTTATCACCTTTCCCTTTGAACCCTATCTCGAGCGAACACCCCAGCAACCCGTCACCATGGTAAAGGCGCTCAGGCCGCACTTTCGGTCAGCTGCTCATCAGCACATTGTGCAGCTCATTGAACGCCGGCCAGTGTGGACGCTGATACTGACCGGCACTAAATCCAATGATTGGGGGTTTTGGAACAAGGGGGAATTTACCCCCCATGAGGTGTGGTTGTCAGCGCGAGAGGAAGTACGAGAGGAACAGAACCACAGCCAAGGGCGATAACACCAAACCGCTCATTCAGAGGGCTTTTTGGCGATTCGTGAACATTAAGGCTATGGCCAATAAACCACCTATCAGCCGACTCGCCGAGGATGGGTAGACCAAACATCCAGCAGCCACCAGAGCCATTGCCCGGTGCAGAAAAGAAACCGGCGCGAACAGGAATTTCTGCAGCACCATCGACAGCATCAACATCAGCAGCCCAGTAACCAACGCCGACGTTAGCACCCCACTCCACCCATTTTCCGCGCTTAAAAGCAGCGGCGAAAAGGCCATCATCAGAGGAATTACGAACAGCCCACTGGCCAGTTTGACCGCCTCTACTGCGCTTTGCATTGGAGCAGCCCCGGCGACCCCGGCTCCGGCAAAGGCTGCCAGCGCGATCGGTGGCGTGACGTTAGAACTTTGGGCCAGCCAAAAAATAATCATGTGGGCAGTTATCAGCGCGAGGCCCAATTCCTGCAGTGCCGGGCCGGTCATCACCGCCAGCACAATATAGGCCGCGGTGGCCGGCAGTCCCATCCCAAGCACTAGCGCGGCAATGGCCACCAGAACGAGTGCGAGCCAAAGCTGTCCGCCACTGAGCGCCACAACCGATTCTGTGAATTGCAGTCCGATGCCAGTTTGTCCAATGGTGCCCACCACCAAACCCGCCACCGCGCAGGCGACGGAGATCGACACCGCCAACATGGCCCCTTGTCGCAGGCCTTCAATGAGCTGGCTCAAACCAATACGAGTATGGGTGCGCAGCAAGCTGGCCAGCAGCACCGCCGCGCTACCGGCGACTCCTACGAGCACTGGCGAGTAATTCCACAGCAACAAGGCCGTGATCAGCGCCAAGGGCAGTAAGAAGTGCAGGCCGTCTACGAGCACTCGCCAAGCACCAGTTTGGCCCTGCGTGCCTTGGAAACCATTCTTCACCGCAAGCACATGCACGTAGAGCAGTACCGATAGGAAGTAAAGGAGTGCTGGTACCAGCGCCATCCAGACGATGTCCCCATAGGAGGTTTTTGTGAACTCGGCCATCACGAAAGCCCCAGCCCCCATGATCGGCGGCATAATCTGCCCACCGGTAGAGGCCGCAGCTTCAATGCCGGCTGCTTCCTCGGGCTTGTAGCCGAGCTTTTTCATCATGGGAATCGTCAGTGAGCCGGTAGTGACCGTATTTGCAATCGCACTACCTGAAATAGAGCCCATGGCCGCCGAAGCAATCACCGAGGCTTTGGCTGGCCCGCCGCGATAGCGCCCCGCGGCGGCAAATGACAGGTCGATCAGAAACTTACCCGCGCCGGTAACCTGCAAAAACGCCCCGAAAAGCACAAAACTAAACACAGCGCCGGCAGCGATTCCAAGCGGTGCGCCAAATAGCCCCGAACCAGTGAAGACCTGAAAGCGCACGATACGCTCAAAGGTAAATCCCTTAGTGGCCAGCACATCCGGTAGCAGGTTCCCGAAGGCGCCGTAGAGCAAAAATACTAGGCCCACCCACATCATCACCGGCCCCACCGAGCGCCGCGCCATCTCAAGGGTCGCGATGATCAGCACAAGACCGGCGACAAAGTCAGCGCTCTGCAGCCCATTGAGCAGATGTTCAATGCTCTGATAGTCAAAACGCAGAATGCGCCCGCTAGACCAAAGCACTAGCACGATGGCGAGCAGATCGAACAATCGCGCTGGGCTACTGTCCTTGGCCATGGGGTAAACCATGTATCCCAAAACCAGTATCCAGGCGAGATGAATGGGCCGAAAATAGGTTGCCGGTTGCTGCCCTAATAGGTTTTCAAAGGGCAAACTGCCCACAGGAAAAAAGCCCACCAAGGGCTGCCAGAGCTGAAAAAGCGACAGAGAAACCGCTACGGCAGTGGCGAGAATAGACACATATGCCGGGGTGTCCTGACCAGGAAACGTTTGTGCTGACATAACTCTCGACTGCCGTTACTGGTCAGTCGCCGCGGCCGGCTGAGGGCAATCCACGCTGGGATTTTGCAGAAATCGCTGGGTTCCCGGGTGTAGTGGTACCGCGGGTAGCTGGTGAATGTTGGCAAGAGTCATGTCCTTAACCACGGGCGATACTGCCAGCAACCGAGGATGATCTCGATAAACCGTGCAGGTCAGCGCAAAGGCTAGCGCTTCAGGCATGGCCTCGTGCACGACGACAGCGCTCCAAATCCCTAGAGTTTGCCTCGGCTCATTGACGCCACTGTAGGTCTCACCGGGAATCAGGTAGCCGGAATAAGCCGGGAACTGCTGGATGAGGCGATCAATTTCCGCATCGCTCAGCGAGATGATTTCGATATCCCGGGTGACGGATAGCTCGGTCACAGCGGCAATCCCCAATCCTCCGACTACGAAGCCCGCATCGAGGGTGCCGTCTTTCAAGCCAGAAGTGGTTTCGCCAAAACTGAGATAGCGCGGTGCGATATCATCCAGGCTAAGACCCAAACCCGTAATGATATTGATGGCGGCAACGGAGGTACCCGACCCTTGAGCCCCCAGGGCCACACGTTTGCCTGCCAAATCGTCAATGCTCTGAATGCCGCTATCACGCAAACTGAGCATATGCACAATGTTGGGATAGGCGGTAAAGAGCACCCGCAAAGGCAGGGGTTCTGGGAATCGACCCTTCCCAGCATAAGCACTGCTCACCACATCGGCCATGGCGATCCCTAAATCGCTCTCTTGTCGCGCCACCTGAATCACATTGGTGACCGAACCACCGGTGACTTCAGCCTTGGCATTCACGCCAGGCAGGACCTCGGACCACAGTGATGCCATGGCGCCGCCGAAGGGGTAGTACAAACCGGCAGGGCCGCCTGTGGCGATGGCAAGGGTGCGCTCGCTCTCGCCACAGCCCGTTAAAAGAAGCACACAGAACAGCGCGAGCGCTTTGTGATGCAGTGTTTGGATGAATACTCGGTGCATGGCTCTAGCGTAACAGTAGGCGCTGTTGCGCCAAAGCCGTCGCATTCAGGTGAGCATTAACCAAATACGCTCGTGCAGGTAGTAAATGCCAATTTTGAGAAAGAACTCGATGCCGCCAATAAGCAGAGCGGTGTCGATCTCACCGGTAATGCCGTAGGCAATCAGCGCCGTCGTAGCCGTCGCTACCAATCGCCAAGAAAACGCCTTTGCAAGGCTGTGCAAATGGGTCGGCTGGGCTGCCTTGGTAAGAGATGCATTCATAGCAGCTCCAGCAGCCGATTCACACATTCCTCAACACTAAGCTCACTGGTATCAAGCCGCAGGTCTGCACTTTCCGGCGCTTCGTAGGGTGAGTCGATGCCGGTGAAATGGGGTAGGTCACCGCGACGCGCCTTTTTATATAGGCCCTTGGGGTCTCGAGACTCGGCCACATCCAGCGACACGTCGAGAAAGACCTCGGCAAATTCATCGGGTTTAAACAGGCTTCTGGCCATGTCGCGTTCCGAGCGAAACGGTGAAATAAACGCGGTGATCACAACAAGGCCGGCGTCGGCCATCAGTTTGGCGACCTCTGCCGTGCGCCGAATATTTTCTACCCGATCTGCTTTGGTGAATCCAAGATCTTTATTGAGACCACCGCGAATATTGTCGCCATCGAGTAGATAGCTATGTATGCCCATGGCATGCAGACGACTTTCTAGCGCATTGGCAACCGTGGACTTACCCGAACCGCTCAGACCCGTGAGCCATATCACCTTACCTTCATGCCCCATCAGCTTAGCCCGGCTAGCGGTGTCGATAGTGGTTTGAGTGGGATAAAGGTTTTGCGCTCGCCGCAGACCGAAGTTGATCATGCCAGCACCCACCGTGGCCTTGCTGTAGCGGTCAATCAGGATGAAGGAGCCAAGGTCGCGGCAATCCGCGTAAGCAGTAAAGGGTATGGGCTCATCCAGGCTGAGGGTGACACGCCCGATATCGTTAAGGGCCAGACTGCGACTGGGCAATTGCTCAAGGGTATTTACATTCACTTTGTATTTAATTTCAGTCAGGGTCGCGCTGATGATGCGACCACCGAGCATCAGGCTGTAGCCACGCCCCACGTAGCCAGCATCCTGGTCCATCCAGACGAGCGATGTATCGAACTGATCTGAGACTTCACAGGGCGCGCCTTTCGCCACGATGACATCACCGCGGGAGACATCTATTTGCCGGTCAAGGGTTAGGGTCACACTTTGTTTGGGCAGGGCCCGGGGCAGGGATTGGTCGAACAGCACAATGTCTTCAACGATGGCCTCTTGCCCGCTGGGCAGCACTTGCACCGCTTCCCCCGGAGCTATGCTGCCCGCCGCGACGGTGCCGGCGAAGCCGCGAAAATCCGCATTAGGGCGATTGACCCATTGCACCGGCAACCGAAAATCGGCGTCTAAGTTAGACGCGGCGACTTCTACGGTTTCCAAGTAGCCCAACAACGTGGGGCCACTGTACCAATCGGTGCGTCGCGAGCGCTCAATGACATTGTCACCCTGCAGTGCAGACAGCGGGATGGGCGTTATGCTCGCGAAATTCAGCGCTTCAGCAAAGGCCAAATAGTCAGATTCGATTTGCGCGAATACCGCAGGATCGTAGTTGACCAAATCCATCTTGTTTACCGCCAACACCACATGAGAAATACCCAGCAGCGAAGCCAAAAAAGAGTGGCGGCAAGTCTGAGTCAGCACGCCTTGGGAGGCGTCGACCAAAATCACCGCGACATCTGCTGTGGAAGCCCCGGTGACCATGTTCCGCGTGTACTGTTCGTGGCCCGGAGTATCCGCGACGATAAACTTGCGATGATTTGTGCCGAAAAAACGGTAGGCCACGTCGATTGTAATGCCTTGTTCGCGCTCCGCTGCTAAGCCGTCGACCAGCAAGGCAAAATCAATGTCGCCACCTTGGGTTCCCAGCTTTTTGGAATCTTTGAGCAAGGTGGCAACTTGATCCTCGAACACCAGCTGGGCTTCGTACAGCATTCGTCCAATCAGAGTGCTTTTACCGTCGTCAACGCTGCCGCAGGTAATAAAGCGCAAGAGGTCCAGCGCATTCTGTTGCGCTAAATAAGAATCCACTTCCGCCGAGGTGGTGAGGTCTTGGATGCTCATCAGAAATACCCCTCCTGCTTTTTCTTCTCCATGGAACCTGAGGAATCCGAATCAATGGCTCTGCCCTGTCGCTCGCTGGTTCGAGAGTTAAGGAGTTCCAGCACAATCGAGGACAGGTCGTCGGCGTTAGATTCCACCGCACCGGTGAGCGGGTAACAGCCCAGGGTGCGAAAACGCACGCGTTTGATCTCAACCCTTTCATCAGCGCCCACGGGCAGGCGGTCATCGTCCACCATGACCCACATACCATCCTTCGCCACCACGGGACGCTCTGCCGCAAAATATAGCGGCACGATGGGAATATGCTCTCGGTAGATGTACTGCCAAATATCCAGCTCGGTCCAATTCGACAGCGGGAATACGCGAATGCTCTCACCAGGGTTTTTTTGGCCGTTATACAGCTGCCACAGTTCCGGTCGCTGATTTTTTGGATCCCAGCGGTGTGCGGGATTACGAAACGAGAATATCCGCTCCTTGGCGCGGCTCTTCTCCTCATCTCGACGTGCACCACCGAAAGCCACATCAAAGCCGTGAGTGTTCAGCGCCTGCTTCAATCCCTGGGTTTTCATCACGTCGGTATGAATGGCGCTACCGTGGTCAAAGGGGTTGATGTTCTTAGCAACACCCTCGGGGTTGATGTGCACGATAAGTTCCATACCGCTTTCCTCTGCCATGTAATCGCGAAAGTCGTACATGGCCTGAAATTTCCAGCGGGTATCAACATGCATGAGTGGAAACGGCGGTGGACTGGGGAAAAATGCCTTGCGGGCAAGGTGCAGCATTACCGAGCTGTCCTTGCCCACGCTATAGAGCATGACCGGGTTATCGGCCTCAGCCACTACCTCGCGCATGATGTGAATACTTTCAGCTTCTAAGCGATCTAGATGCGATAGACCAACCGCCTGTGCTTGTTCGGCGCGTTCAGATCCCTGATGACGACTGAGCAGCCCTGCACCGGCATCAGCCTTGGGCGAGTGATAGGCGGGCAAGGCAAAGTGCACAGATCGATGACCAGTCAACACCAACCCATGGCTGCCCTGCTGCGCCACTAGCTGACGGCTCGACGACAGGGCCTCACCCTGGGGCCAAAGCAGCGCGGGCTTATCACCCACCAGTAGCTCTAAACCCTCAAGCAAGATGCTTGCGCTCGACGCATCCGCGTCACCCGGAACAAATACCCACTGTCGAGCGAGCCGACCATCATTCACCGCCACCACTAGGTCTGCACCAAGGCGAGCCGATTGCAGTACCCAGCTAGGCTGCCGTTTGCGCTTCGCGTCATCGGCTAGCTGATGCACCACCGCAGGTTTTAAAGGACGCAGGTCTTCGTCGATAAGATCACTAAGTTCAAGTGCCTTGGGAAGCTCCGCCATGGCATCGAGAAGACGCTCCGTCGAGCGCTGAGACTGGGCTTTGCCAATGTCTAACACCAATTGGTGTGCGCGTTTTGCATCCCACACCCCGCCGAGTGCGCGCATACGCGCGAGTAAGTCTGCAGATTCCATTGGGTCAAGCCTCGCACAGAATTGTCGCAAATCGCATTATTCAGATTTTTTATCTGCTTAGTAACTTAACGCTAGACAAATTTCGAATAACGACACGCTATTTTGCATTTAACGACAGCCCTAGAATCCGCCCACATAACCCTCTTTACGGTGATCTGACCCTCCCACATACCCTGAAGGCAGTGCCTGAATGAGTTGAGCACCACCAAAAACGCTTTCTTGGCGCTCATAACGCACATCATGTCCCCGGGCTTTCAAGTCATCGAAGACAGCTTGCGGTATGCCCTGCTCCAAACCTACCTTCAAATCTGGGTAGACATGCCATCGGGGCGCATCGCTGGCTTCTTGTGGATTTTGGCCGAAGTCAAATATCCGGCTCACCATCTGTACATGCCCCTGGTGCTGCATATGTCCACCCATCACGCCAAAGCTCAGAGCAGGCTTGCCACTCTGGGTCACAAAGCCTGGGATGATCGTATGGAAAGGCCGCTTGCCTGGGCCTACACAATTGGGATGCGCGGGGTCTAGGGAAAAGCCAGAGCCCCGATTTTGCATCGAGATCCCCGTTCCGGGGATGACGATCCCCGACCCAAACGCCTTAAAGTTGGACTGAATGAACGAAACCATCATGCCATCGGCATCTGCCGTCGTGAGATATACCGTGTCTTCACCTACGGGTAGTGAAACCGGCGGCAGTAGCGCTGCCTGACCCCCAATACTCTTGACCGCGCGCTCAAGGGAGCCAGGCTCCAGCAACTGCTCTGGACTAACAAACATGGCCCGAGCGTCGGCGAAGTGCTGACTGGCGGCGTGTACGGCGATTTTCATCGCCTCAATTTGCTGATGCATGAGCGCTGCAGAGTCCAGTTCAGCCAGGGGTAGGTAACTCAAAATACCGAGCGCGATTTGCGCAGCCAAACCTTGGCCATTGGGCGGAATCTCAAGCAATTCAACACCCCGATAAGATTGCGCGATCGGGGTCACCCACTCGCAGGTATGGTTGGCCAAATCCGCCAGCGCGAGCCCCCCCTCCGCCCGGGTGCTTGCATCGACCATGGCGCTGGCCAGCTCGCCGCGATAAAAAGCCTCGCCCTTGGAGTCCCGAATCGCTTCAAGGCTCGCCACCATATCCGGCCTCATAAACCGCTCACCAGCCTTCGGCACCGGTCCAAAGTGTGCTATCCAATCTGGATAGTCACTGTAGTGGCCCTCCAGCAGCTGCCAATAAAAGGCAGACTTCGGCCCCACCAGGAAACCGTTTTTCGCATAGTGTATGGCCGACTCAAACAGCGCCTCGAAGGGCAGCTTGCCGTAGCGATCCGAGAGCGCCACCCAGCTTGAAACCGCGCCGGGCACGGTGACGCTGTCCCATCCCAACTCAGGCATACGTTTTCTTCCGGCAAATCGATCAAGGGACCATGCTGCAGGCGCGCGCCCGGATGCATTCAAACCCACCACTTGCTGTCCATCCCATAAAAGCGCAAAGGCATCACTGCCAAGGCCATTGTTGTTGGGCTCCACGACCGTAAGCGTAACGGCCGCCGCAAGCGCTGCATCAAGGGCGTTGCCGCCACTGCGCATGGCATGCAGCCCCGCCTCCGTCGCCAATGGCTGTGACGTCGCGACGAGATTATCCGCGGCGACCGGCGATCTGGCTGATGTGTAGCGTTGCTCGGGGTGATACACCATGGTTTCCCTTAATTTTGCATTGAAGCAGAGCCTGCGGAGATCTCATTGCACTGATACCCAACCGCGACTGCGCTATTTTCTCAGTCCACCTGCTAGGCAATCAAAGCCATGTCTGCGACCCTAGCGGCGCAGCGCATCGGTTTACGGGAGGAAGCTAAGTGAACCATCCATTAGATCCCACACTGACTGTCCAGGCGCAAGCCTTAGTTGCCCAAATGACCTTGGCAGAAAAGGCTGATTTTTGCTCCGGCAAAGACTTCTGGCACCTACCAGGTCTTGCTCGCCTGGATATCCCCAGCATCATGGTCACTGACGGACCCCATGGGCTGCGCAAGCAAGGGCAAAATGCCGACCATCTGGGCGCACATCGCAGCGTACCCGCCACTTGCTTCCCCACTGCGTCCGGGCTCGCAAGCTCGTGGGATCTGGAGCTCATGCACGAGGTCGGTGTCGCTCTCGGTCAGACCTGCGTGGTTGAGGATGTCAGTGTCCTGCTCTGTCCCGGCATGAACATTAAACGCAGCCCTCTGTGTGGAAGAAACTTTGAGTATTTCTCGGAAGACCCGCTGCTCAACGGCAAAATAGCCGCGAGCTTGGTCAACGGCATTCAGTCTCAGGGGGTTGGTGCATGCCTGAAGCATTTTGCGGTGAACAACCAAGAGCTCGGTCGTATGTATATGGACGCCGTCGTCGATGATCGTACTTTACGAGAAATCTATCTGCGCGGCTTCGAGATCGCGGTAAGAACCGCCAAGCCCTGGACGGTCATGTGCGCCTACAACCGACTCAATGGCGTCTACTGCAGCGAGCACGACTGGTTATTGAATTCGGTCCTGCGTGAAGAGTGGGGCTTTGAAGGCTCGGTCATGACGGACTGGGGGGCTGCCAATGACCGCCCCGTTGGCGTCAAGGCAGGGTTGGATCTAGAGATGCCAGGCAGCGGCGGCGTCAACGATGCCCTGGTCGTTCAGGCAGTAGCCAACGGCGATCTCGACGAGGCAGATTTAGATCGTGCCATCGCGAGAAATATCGCCCTCAGTCTGTCCAGCTTGAATCGTCAAAAACCCGCAACACCAGCCGATCCGGACGAACAGCACCGGCTCGCCAGGAAGGCTGCAGCGCAATCTTGCGTACTGCTAAAAAACGAGAATCAACTGTTACCCCTATCAGAGCGCTCAAAAATCGTGCTGATCGGGGCCTTTGCGGAAAAGCCTCGCTTTCAGGGTGCCGGAAGCTCCCAGGTGCGCCCCACCCAAGTAGATACTCTGCGCCAGGCCCTCACGGATTACCTTGGCGACATCGACTACGCACAGGGCTACGACCCCGTGGCCAGTCGCTCCGATCAAACGCTTATCACGGAGGCGGTGGCGATGGCAAAGCCCGCGGATGTGGCGTTGATTTATGCGGGCCTCCCTGGCATTTATGAATCCGAAGGATTTGACCGCGAAAATCTGGATCTACCGGATCAACATAACGCACTGATCACCGCGGTCTGCGCCGCCAACCCCAATACGGTCGTGGTCCTCGCCAATGGTGCGCCCGTTACCATGCCCTGGATTGATCAGGTGCCCGCGGTGATCGAAGGCTATCTCGGTGGCCAAGCCAGTGGCAGCGGTCTCGCCGATGCATTGATGGGATTACAAAACCCCGCCGGAAAGCTCGCTGAAACCTTCCCGCTGAACCTCAAGGATGTGCCCTGCACGCCTTTCTTTCCCGGCGAAAGGCGACAAATGCAGTATCGCGAGGGCGTCTATGTGGGATATCGCTACTACGATACTGCCCGACGGGACGTGCTATTCCCCTTTGGCCACGGTCTAAGCTATACCGACTTTGTCTATGTAGAGGCCAATACCAGCAATGCCTCCCTCACTGCCGACGGCAGCATTACCTTGAGCGTCACCATCAAAAACACGGGCAAGCGCGCAGGTGCCGAGGTCATTCAGGTTTACCGACACAGCCGAAGCAGCGCGACCCATCAACCAGAGCAACAGCTGTGCGGGTTCACCAAAGTATTTTTGCAGTCCTTGGAGGTCGCAACGGTCACGATTGAGCTGGATGCGGAGAATTTTCGCACCTTCGACCACGGCACGAATCAATGGGTACTAGAGGCCGGCGCTGTGCAGCTTCGTATCGGCTCATCGAGTCGTGATATTCGGCTGACTCAGGCCGTCAATGTAGTCTCGACGCACACCTTCAGTGACGTCGCCAAAACTACTGGTGCGCCAGAATTTTTATCCCCAGCACATCCTCAAGCGCTCGACGTTTCTGACGCGCTGTTTCGTAACATGCTCAATAGGCCAGTTCCTGAGGGTGAAGACATACGACCCTTTCATCGCAACTCGTCCCTCGCGGAAATCAGCACCACTTGGCTCGGCAGCAAGGTCTACGAGAAGGCCATAGCAGGTTTCTTAGGCGGCATGGGACTGCAAAACGCGGACCCCACCACACGCAAGATGTTCGAGGAAATGGCCAATCACATGCCTTTGCGGGCCGCGGTGCTTTTTCAACAAGGAAAAATCAGTTTCGATCAAATTGATACCTTGCTCGCCTTATTAAACGGGCAGCCACTGAAGGCGTTGAAGCTCCTCCTCAAAAATCGACGGCAAGGCGCGACGGAGTAAAGCGAAGGCTAAGGGTGTCCTAAAGGCTTTGCAGCGCCACTTGATAGCGTCTCAAACGCTCTGCAGAGCGATGTTGCTGAGCGAGGGAGATACCAAGACGCAGTAACTGCGAGGTCTGCAAATCGGCAGTCAGCAGGTCGTCGACAACCGCCATTGCCTGCTCCGACTCGCCTGCAGAGTTGAGCGCGACCGCGTAAATGTAGGCACTGCCACTATCGAGACCCTGGGCCAAGCCCTGAGTATGACCGGCCGCCAGAGTCTCAATGCCCTGGGCTAGCTTGCCTTGCCGCACCTGCCATAGCGCCATGGCAACCCGCACCTGACCGCCCTCTGGAGCCAACGCCAGGGCCTTTCTGAGTAACCCACCTGCCATTACATCGCGACCAGTAGCGCGATACAAATCCGCCAAATTCACCAGACCCGGCACCCACGCCGGGTTGCGCTGAAGCGCCTGCTGCAGATCAGCCTCGGCGGCTTTGAAGTCGCCCCGGGCCTGGTGCACCAAGGCACGGCTGGTGAGTGATTCGGCGCGATCAGCATTCGCGGTGAGATATTCAAGGTATTCGTCAGTGGCTGTATCTATCATCCCGCGCGCGGAGGGTGGCAGCTGGGGATAGATCGGCAACAGCGCTGACACCGCAGCAAAGCGCAGGCCTCGCAGTTGGTCATTCAGTAACGGCATCAATGCCTGCCAGTTCCCTGCTCCTGTAGCCGAGAGCCCGCGTAAGGCACCAAGCCGCACCAGGGGATCTGCATCCTGCAGGCCACTGCGCAATGGTTGGGTGCGGGCTTGAATCTGGCCTTGGCTTTGCCCTTGACCTGCATATCGACCCAGCAAGCTGAGGCCGGTAGCGCGAACAATGCCCGGCAGTTGCTCGTTAGACACCACATTCATCAGCGGCGAGCGCGCACTGTGCTTACCGCGCCGAGCCGCGTCCACAGCGTAGGCAAAGTGATCGCTGGATTTAGCGCCAAACCGGGTTGCCAGCTGTTGGGCAGCCCAGTCACTACTGCGATCCTCGTGACAACTATTACAGGCGTTAGGCACCCCCAGCGCACTGGAGAGATCCGGACGCGGCAAACGAAAACTGTGATCTCGCCGATCATCGATGCCCATGTAGACGCGCGCGGTCATATGGCAGTCCACACAGGCCGACCCTGAACCCACAACCCGTGCGACCTTATCCGCTGCTGCATTAGATGCATGAAAATGGTGCTCAGGCGAATCATAGACTTTGGGCTGCAGGCCCGGAAAACGGCTGCTGCCACCAGGACTGTGACAGGCAGTGCACACATCATTGTCCTCACGCAGTAGACGGGCCGAATGGGGCGCATGACAATCGCCACAGGTGACGCCGGCATGATGCATTTTGCTCTGCACAAAGGAGCCGTAGACAAATACCTCATCCAAAATCTGGCCATCGGCAAAGTACAGGCCCTCGTCCAATAGCGAAGGTACGTAGTGATCGAGCAGACGAGACCCGGGCGTGAATCCCTCTGCCACCTGACTGCGCCGGCTATGACATGAGGCGCAAACATCCATGCGGGTTTTAGGGTCTCGCAGCCCGACCACGCTGAACTGAGAGGGGTTTTCGCTATGGGCCGAGCCGGGCCCATGACACGCCTCGCAACCCACACTGACCTCGGCAAACTGCGTGGCAAAGGTATTCGACACCTCATCAAAGCCCTTTGTAACCGCCGTAGAATGACAGTCAGCGCACATATGATTCCAATTCTGGCCCGACGCCGTCCAATGCAGCACATCGTCCGGCTGACCAATGGTTTCTTCCTGCAGGTGATACCACCCTCGACCGCCCTCTCGCGTATCCCAAACCAACTGCAATGCCTGTAATCGCCCGTCCCCCATGTCTGTTAAATACTGCTGAAGCGGCGCCGTACCAAACGTGTAGGCAACCCGAAAAGACTCAAGCTCGCCATCTGCGCCATCCAAATGCATGGCAAACTGATCATCTTTCTGACTAAACCCAATGCGCTGACCGCCCAGCGCCAGATCGGGCCCTGAGAATTCTCCCTTAACTGTCTCAGGAGTCGGATGCGCCATGGCCTGGCCGTGATGAGACTGCTGCCACTGCGCAAATGCCTCGCGATGGCATTGCCCGCAGGTTTGCGAGCCTGCATAGGTTCCTTTAGAGATATTAGCGGGGTGACTCTCCCCATACGCAGAAGTGGCCTCAGCGATCAAGGCATCAGGAGACGAGGGCTCGCTGATAAAAGTTTCACTACCCAGCGGTTGGTTACGAAATTCTTCAGGCGAGCCAGAGGAATCTGCGCAGCCACTGAACGAGGCAATGCATAGGACAGTGATCCAAAGAATGTTTTGCAAGGCGTGGCGTGTGGTGTCTGAGACGACACCCCACGCTACTCGGTTCACGCAATTTCCGGCCTTAGTTGCCGTAGTGCGCGGCCAACACCGCGATGTCTTCATTGCTCAGATTTTCCGCTTGCAGCGACATGATCGCGTTTTTGCGCGATCCGTCGCGATAGGCGACCAACTGCGTGCGCAAGTACTTCTCCCACTGCCCGTTCAAGTTAGGATAGATGGGCGCAATAGCCTTGCCGCTGGTGCCGTGACAGGCAACACAGCCTTTTTCGACAGCCAAGGCCTCACCATCAATCTGTTCACCACCACAGGCAGTCAGTAGCGCGATGCTAGCAATGGCCGCGGGTTTGACGATAACGTTCTTAATGTTCATGTCTTCCCCCTAGTTCGCTTGCTTGCTGAAGTAATCTGCCAACAGATCGATCTCATCATCTGTCAGCAGCACAGCTTGGGCATTCATTTGGTTGCCCGGCTCTTCCTCTGCACGAAAGTACTTGAGTCGACTGACTAGATAGGGCGCGTTTTGCCCCGCCAAATTCGGATATCGGGAGGCATTCGATTTACCGTCGTACCCGTGACAAGTGACACAGTGATGTTTGAAAGCCGTCTTTTCGCCTTCATCTGCTGCGAATGAGGTTGGACTGAGCAACATTCCAACCCCTGCGATGCAGACGCTTGCAGCAACTCGAAGGTCGAGAACTTTACTGAGCATTTCGCGTTTTCCTTTACCGCTAATTTTCAATGAGCCTGTCTTGGGATCGGTCACGCTATCCCCCTCTGCGCGTCTGGCTCCTGCCCCGCCATTGGCGGTGAACCCCTAGCTCACAGCCAATAAGTATCTATGCGGGTAATCTGCTGGCGTAAGACCAGGTTCCTCCCCGCTATCTAATCGGTGAAAGCCTTTATGCTCAAAGTAGCTGGTAGAGAAACGCTCTGCTCGAACAAAAATGCCGGCGAAGCCTCTCTGCCTTGCTTGGCGAGTTAATTCGTCAAGCAGCAACCCTCCAATTCCACTCGCCTGTGATTGTGCGCTGACAAACAGGCCGTGTAGGAGTACCGCTCTGGCCGATATTTCACTGCCCAAATCGCCTGCACTGACCGAGGTAATACACAGCGATAAAGGCGTGTCCGGCTGCCATGCGGCGATGCCTAAACAAGCGTGCGCTTTATAACACAGGAGAAACTCAAAATCTTGAAGATCCGGCTCCCGATACTGCAGTGGCGCCATGGCCAAACGCTTTAGTCGCAGGGTCGTCGGCCAGCTTTGAATCGACCGCTCGATAACGCCATTCACCTGAGTAAGGTTCACATGCGTCGGCGAAATAATCGCTGGTGAGCACTGAGTCGGGGCTTGGGTGTTCATTGGGTCGGTCGCTCGGTCTTTGAAGAGAGAAGCGCTCGCCTCTGGGGAGGAGGAGGGGGGAGAGGCGAGCGCTTGAGGGACCGTTACTGCAATCCGAACATCACCAACGATGCAACGATTGCGGCCAACAAGGACGAAGATGCTTTATTGCCAGAGCCATCGTGCAGACGAGCACATTGGGCTAGCATCCATGCTGACTCCTGTGACACGGATTGAAGCTCTTGTTGCTTTGCAATAGACGTCTTGTCTAGGTTCATGGGGTCTATGATCATGATTTGGTCAATCAAAGTCAAAGCTGATTAACCAATAAATTTAGACATTTCCTATATTTTGGCCAATTTTTCGCCCTAATCAGCGATTTACTTAGACAATCCACCGATATCGCTGCCAAAACTGCAACGATGTCTATGTTTTTTGTCCAACTTGATACGGCGACAACCCTCATGAATCTAGCTCAAACCCCTCGCGTCGCGATCATTGGTGCAGGTCTTACCGGTCTAAGCATCGCAAGGCGGTTCGTCGAAGCAGGTATCGAGAGCCAGCTCTTCGACAAAAGTCGTGGGGTCAGCGGTCGCATGGCAACGCGTCGGTTGGAAATGAATGGACTTACTCTGCGCTTCGATCATGGCAGCCCCTTTTTAACCCCACCCCAAATGCAGGCGATCGCCGAGCAAATGAACTCCCTGGCTCATCCAATGCCGTTTGACGTCGCAACGCACAGTGCGTTAGGCGATGAATCTTTGATCTGCATCGCCGACGGCATGAATCAGGTCGGCAAGTGGCTGGCGAGTGGATTGAAGATTCATTTGAGCCAACAGGTCACAGAAATAGTGCCAAGTGATGGCAATAGGCGATGGCAAATTGTCACCGCGGACGATGTCGTCATCGACGATTTTGACTGGGTCGTCACTACCACTCCACCACGCCAAGCCGCTGATATTCTGCGCTTGAGCAATAGCGCCGTTGTCCGGACCTTGAATACCATCGAACCCCAGGGGTGCTGGTCGCTTATGATCGTCACCGAGCCAGCGCTTCCCCTAAGTTTGGTGAGCGATCCTGGGAGCGAGATCATCGAGCGAGTCATCAACGAAAATGCCAAGGGTCGATCTAGCGAACATCTCGGGCTATGTACGGTCCACGCCAAGCGCCCATGGAGTCAGCGACATATGGGATCATCTAAAGCCGATGTGCAAAACGCCATGATCGCGGCGCTGCAAGCCGTTGGGTTCGATTCGCAGAACACTTTGCACGCTCAGCTTCACCGATGGCTGTATGCAGGCGTTGTCCAACCCCTTGGCCAGCCATATCTTGCCGATATGCAGCGAGGTCTTATTTGCGCTGGAGACTGGTGCCTGGGCAACGATATCGACAGCGCTTTGGCCAGCGCCGACGCGACAGCCGCCAAGGTTATTCAGTCGCTGCTCTGAGTGTCTTGCTCATCCAGATTGGCGACCAAGGTGATCATGGAAACGTTACAGAACGAACGCAGCTCGATGTCGAGGCGTTCCGGTGCCAGCAGTCGTGTGGTCGCGACGCATACGGCTAGGGTTGGTTCATAGAAGTGCGCATCAAGGATGCGCACGATTGAATCGCGACCGACATAGCTTCCACCCAACAGCATCGCCACAACCAATAAAACGATTTGCCAAGTTTTCATGCATGCTCCGCTTTCTGTTGAGCGGAGCATATACGCGACTACTGATAAATGTCATCCAGGGCCTGATACACCGCGACTTTCAAATCAGCGCGCAGTGGCCAGGGAGAGTTCATCAACTGAATCATGCTGACCACGACAAGTTCTTCAACGGGATCGATCCAAAATACGGTCCCTGCCGCGCCGCCCCAGTTGTACTCACCCACACTGCCTATGACAGCATTCTTAACGGCACTGGTAACAACGCCGAATCCGAGGCCGAAACCTACGCCGGTATCTACAGCATCGACTCCTGGCTGCTCACCGAAGCCTGCGAGACCGGACCCCGCCGATAAATGATTCGTGGCCATATAGGCGACGGTTTTCGGCCCTAGTATGCGCGTCCCATTCAAACTACCACCATTGCGCATGGCCTCTGCAAAGCGCGCGTAGTCCATGGCGGTTGAGACCAATCCTCCTCCACCGGAGTACAAACTCACACGCTCATAGTCCTGCATCGCCACATTCTTTCGCGACCCGAATGGGGGTGGTGCCAACCTGACGTCTACGGGCGTGCCTGACTCTGGATTAAAAAAGTAGTTGGGTAGAAAGCGATCGCGCTTACTGCGGGGCACCTCAAAAAACGTGTCCGTCAGATTCAGCGGCGCAAAGATATGTTCTTCAAGATACTCGTCAAACGGCTGACCGCTAATGCGCTGCACGACTAGGCCCGTGAGGTCTACTGCGATTGAGTAATGATACTTGGTGCCCGGCTGAAACTTCAGCGGTAGCTTGGCAACGCGCTGTGCAAACTCATCCAGATCCTTCGCTGCCCAAAGGTCTGCCTGCGCATATTGGGCGTCCACCACATCCGTAAGAGGGACAAAACCGTAGGAAAAACCTGCCGTATGGTTCAGCAACTGATGCATGGTGACAGGGCTCTCGGCGTCCACCAACCGGCCTTGCTCGTCTAGCACTTTTAAACCGGCCAATTCAGGCACGAACTTTTCTACCGGATCACTGAGGTGAAATTTGCCTTGCTCGTATAGCTGCATGGCCGCCACTGCGGTAATCGGTTTGGTCATCGAATAAATACGAAACAAGTCGGATGACTTGAGGGGCGCCTTGCCGTCGATATCGCGTGAGCCAGTGGCTTTGTAATACACGATCTCACCGTTACGAATCACAACGTTGACCATGCCAGCAACCCGACCTTCCTCAACGTAACGCTGAGCTAGCGCATCGAGCGCGGCTAACTGGGTGGCCGACACACCCTGCTTCGCCGGATCTACCTCAGGTATGGCATCCGAAGCCTGAGCAGCAAATCCGACGAAAAAGCTCACAGCCAGGAGCGCGCTGGCGCATAGTCGTTTCAAAAATAATGTCATTCTCATTCCCTCCCCTCCTCTCACTTCTTTTACTCTTTTCACTTCTTTCACGTCTGTCCCCTCTCTCACCTCTTTTACCTCTGTTACCTCTCCCTAAACACAGACTGAGTTTTTCAGTACGTACGGAGCTCTTCTATCTTATGGGACGTTGCTATAAATCTGCTCGTGTGTTTTTCGCTCTATGTCTGGTAGTCGACAGTTATCCGCGGGGTAACCCACCACGAGCAGCAGGTAGGGCTTTTCATTGCCCGGCCGGGCAAAGATCTCGTTCATGAACCCCATGGGGCTAGGCGTATGAGCAAGGGTTGCAAGCCCGGCCAGGTGCAGGGAAGCAATCAACAGGCCGCAGGCGATGCCCACCGACTCCGTGGGGTAGTAATTCTTGTGGCGCTGGCCGTTTTCGTCAGTGGACGACTTTTGCATAAATACGCCGATCAGCACCGGAGCGGTTTCAAGAAAGGGTTTGCTCGCATCCGTACCAAAGGGTGCCAAAGCATCCAGCCATGCCTTCGTTGCACGACGGGAATAAAACTCACGCTCCTCTTGTTCAGCAGCCTCAAGCAATTGAGTCTTCACCTGCGGGTCTGTTGTCACCGCAAAATGCCAGGGCTGCTGATTGGCTCCGCTGGGTGCGGTTCCCGCCGTGGCAATAGCGTGCTCGACAACCTGCATGGGCACGGGTCGGTCTGCAAAGTCTCTGACCGAGCGACGCCTACGCATCTGCCGATAAAAATCCGCCGCTGCATCAATCATGTCCTGTTGGGACAGCTCTTGCCAATCAAGCAGCCGAGTTTTGCTGGCATTGCTCACCGGACACCTACCAACTCTTGCTCCGTTACTCGGGCAAAAAAGCTCCCGCCATAAACAATGGCATCGTCATTAAAATCGTAGCCGGGATTGTGCAGGGCATTGCTGTCCTCGCCATTGCCGATGATTAGATAGCAGCCAGGCACCTGCTCTGCCATAAAGGAAAAATCTTCAGAGCCTGTGCCGGGCGCACCAGTGCGAAGAACATTGCCATCACCGGCAATTGACGCACAGACATCACCGGCAAAAGCTGTCGTCGCTTCATCATTCACCACCGGATGAAATGGCACCTTGAAATCAAGCGCAGCCGAGGCACCAAAGGCCGCGGCGGTGCTTTGTGCCAAGTCCTGAACCTGGGCCTCGATCTGGCGTATCTTGTCCATGGAAAATGTTCGCACGGTGCCAGAGAGTCGTGCGCTATCTGGTATGACGTTGTACGCGTCTCCGGCATGTATTTTGGTAATGGAAAACACCACGCTATCATTGGGCGAGGTGGAGCGTGAGACAACGGTTTGCAGTGCGTTGACTAGCTGAGCGGCTATGGGAATCGGATCGATGGCCAAGTGTGGATAGGCACCGTGACCACCCTTGCCTTGAATATCAATATCAAAAAAGGCACCGGCCGCCGTGCGTACCCCAGGCACTGCGGCGAATTTGCCCACCGGCAGACCCGGACCATTGTGCATGGCGTAGATGCGGTCACAGGGAAACTCTTCAAACAGGCCGTCTTCGATCATGGCTCGAGCGCCGCCTAGGCCCTCTTCAGCCGGCTGGAAAATAAAGTTCACCTGACCACGAAACTTTCGCGTATCGGCCAAGTACTTTGCTGCGGCAAGCAGCATCACGGTATGGCCGTCATGACCGCAGGCATGCATGGTGCCCTGATGGGTTGAGCGGTGCGCAAAGGAGTTTTGCTCATGTATGGGCAATGCGTCCATATCTGCGCGCAGGCCAATAGAACGGGTTTCGTTGCCCTCGCGCAATACGCCCACAATGCCGGTTTTACCGATTCCCCGATGTACCTGTACACCAAAGGATTCGAGTTTAGCGGCAACAAAATCTGCCGTTCGCCGCTCTTCAAAGCCAAGCTCAGGGTGGGCGTGAATATCTCTGCGCCAACTCGCAAACTCCGTCTGCATGTTTTCGATCTCTGGAACCAACTCCATCGCACTCCCCTTTGCAGCTCAACAATCTCGCGTTCACACCGTTTTATCATAATTGAGTCGCGTTACGGCCAGCCAATCAAATTGTGATGCCAGGTATTCTTTAGCGTAACGCTCGAAATCAGGCTTTCCCTATACAGCCAGCGTAAACTGTCGGATTACGTCATTTGCAAGTCAGTAACCCAGATCAACTTCGGCATCATCCATGAATCAAATATCCCAGCGACCCTTTATACCGGACCAGTACTATCGCTGGATCGTGGTGCTGTATGGCTTGCTGCTGCAGGCCATTAGCGTTGGCACCGTCATTTATTGCTTCGCTTTATTTACCCTGCCGTGGCTAGAAGAATTTGGTTCCAGCAGGCGCGACCTCATGCTGACTATCGCGCTGCTGCAAATTGGCGCAGGCCTGATGGGCCCCTTGGCGGGCCGAGCCCTTGATACCTACCCAACTCACTGGCTTATTCTCACAGGTCTCGCCTGCATGGCCTTGGGCCTGGTTCTGGCTCAGCAGGCCACCGCCCTTTGGCAGCTTTGGTTGATTTACGGGGCTTTGCTGCCCGTAACCATGACCCTCATGGGCACACTGGCGGCACAAACGTTGGTGAGTCGATGGTTCGACGACGGGCGCGGACTGGCACTTGGTATCTCAGCAGTTGGCAGCAATGTCGGCGGTATTATCCTGCCCATTCTGGTCTCGGCTTGGCTACTGGAAGTAGGCTGGCGGGAAACGCTAAACCACCTGATGATCTTGGCCATCGTCGTTGTCCTGCCGATGACGGCATTGGTGCTGCGTCGTTCACCACCCCAGCAGCGCGCGCACAGCGATACCAGCGCTGCCGATCAGCGCCAGTGGACAACTAAGGAGATACTAACCACGTCGCTTTTCTGGATTCCATTCTGCGGGTTAGCCCCTTTGAGCATGGCATTTGGGACCCTGCAATTTAATCTGGGCATTATCGTTCGAGACATCGGACTAGCCGACAGCGTTACCGGCAATCTGATCGCTCTCACCTCTGCATCCATGATCGCCGGCAAACTATTCTTTGGCTTGATGAGCGACCGCATCGATCATCGCAAGCTCTATTGGGTAGCTAATGCAGCCACCGTGGTCGCCCTTGGTTTGGTCATGATCGCTGACTCCCTGACAACACTCACCGTCGCCATCGTCGCTGCAGGTATCTCAGGAGGCGGCATCCTGCCTCTCATGGGACTGATGTACAGCTACCGCTTCGGAGTCGCCGCCTTTGGGCGGGTTATGGGTTTTGGCATGCTGACCATCATGGCGGGCGCCATGAGCCCGATCATCGCGGGCTGGGTCTACGATCTATTCGGCAGCTACGACTACGCTCTGGTGGCGCTGATCATTTTGCTGATACCGGTGGCGGTGGCCATGGCATGGCTTCGAGAGCGCTAAGCACGCACCGCCTCAAGCAACGATACCCTGCTCTGCCAAGGCGACAATACGCTCATTATCAATCGCGAAGTCTGCGAGCACCTCATGGGTATGTTCGCCATGATCGGGGCTTGGTCGCGACGGCGTTAACCGCTCGCCGCCAAAGCGCGCTGGAGACTTCACGACACGCATTTCACCCATGATCGGATGGCTCATGATTTCCACCGAGTCATTGGCAGCCAGCTGTTCCTGGGCCAGCACTTCATCCTTATCCAGACAGCGCGCGCAGGGCACATCGGCTTCCTGCATTTTGGTCATGACCTCATCTGTGGTGAACTGCAGGTAGGCGTCGGCAACTTCGGCTTTGAAGGCCTCCATATTGGCTACCAGCTTGTCAAAACTGTTGAATCGCTCATCGGCCAATAGGTGCTCCATACCAATGGCGATGAGGGAGCGCATCTGCATTTCTTCGTTGCCCGCAGAGATGGTGACTGCGCCGTCCTTGGTCAGGGTCAATTCATAGAGCAAATCGATCAACAACGGCCCGCGCTCATGATCGGCATCTAACAGCGTGTGGTTCTGAAAGCCGTCGGGGAACACGAAGAACAAACCAGAGTCGAGCATGGACAGGTCGATATGCTGACCGGCACCCGTTCGCTCCCGCACATAGAGCGCACAGGTCACAGCCTGACAGGCCGTATAGGCGGTAATTTTGTCGCAAATCAAGGTACGGAAGAACGCCGGGGCTTCCTTGCCCTGAGTAGCGGTTAGGCCTGCTTGAGCCTGAATAATTGGGTCATAGGCTGGAGCATTGCCCAGGGGGCCTTCCTTGCCGAAGCCCGAAATCGCGGTGTAGATCAAACGCGGATTCAAAGCCCGCAGGGCATCGCTACCAAGATTCAGCTTATCCATCACACCCGGACGAAAATTATGAATAAAAATATCAACCTTGGGGATCAGCTCGCGTATGAGCTGCTGACCTTCAGCTTCTTTGAGATTGACTCGAATTGACCGCTTGCCGCGGTTGCAGTTGGCAAAAAGCGATGAGATACCACCCTTATTTGCGCCGATATAGCGCATGGGATCGCCCACATTCATCGGCTCCACCTTGATCACCGTGGCCCCTTGCTCCGCCATCATCATGGCGGCAAAGGACGCCGTAATCATGGTTGAAAACTCAAGTATCGTAATGCCTTCTAATGGTTTCATTGCTCCCCCAAGAACAGTTTGCTTTCTACCTACTCTATTATTTTGAATCTTGCTCTGCCTTCAAGAGCCCAGTTGTACGCGGTAAACGCAGGACTGCCGCAAGACCGACCAAGCTGGTTACCGCAGACAGCAGAAAAACCAGTGTGAAGGAACCGCTCATGTCCGCGATCCATCCGCCGATGGGTGGTGAAATGGTCTGGGCAACGCCAAACACCAATGTCGCTGCAGCAAAGCTTGCGCCGTAATCTTCGGCGGTCGTATTTTCTACGACATATAGCGTGATCAGACTGGGCAGCGAGCTAAACAAAAAACCGATACCCATACAGCCGAACCATACCGGTAAGGCAATCCCACTCAGCACGATGACCGTAAACACAGGCCATAGCCCGAAAGCCAGAGATAGCATAAAGCGCACCCCAAAACGCTGGGCTAACGTCGTCAGCAGCGGCCCGCCAAAAATCATGGCCACACCCATAATCGAAAATGCCATGGAAGCGTCTACTGAGGTCCAGCCACTGTCGTCCTCAAGCCGAGTGGTAAGAAACCCCAGGAACAGTAGGTACATAAAACCAAAGCAGCCATAGGCCAAGGTTAGCGGAAACCAGCCACGCATACGCTGAAGGGCTGAAAAGCCGCCTAGGCCACCACCGCCAGCGGGCTTGGCCTGCTGATGCCGCACCAGCAACAGTACAAAAACCATGACCGCGACGCCGATGTAAAACTGCACTTGATATGCCTGGGCCCAGGCGGCATCACCCATGGAATCGCGCAATCTGCCGCTAACGGTACTGACGAACAAGATTCCAAAGCCAATCCCCGAGCCCATCAGACCCACTGCGAGCGGCCGTTTATTGGCGGGTATGGCATCAGCCGCAATTACCGGCGCGGGAATCCACAGCAGCGCACCGCCGACACCTGTGATGCACAGCGACAAACCCAGCATCTCGGCAGACGTGCTAAAGCTGGCGCCACAGAGCCCCAACACGGCGAGCACCATTCCAACCCGCATGATGCCGAGCAGTCGATAGCGACCGGCAAGCCAGGACACACACAAGGTGCCGATCAGGTAAGCTCCTACGTTGGCCCCGCCGATGAAGCCAGCCAGGGTATTACTAATACCCAAATCGTCGCGCACGGCAGGCAACAAGACACCGTAACTGAAACGACCAAAAGCGTGTCCGACAGATGCAGACACGCAGATCAGCAACACGACGATCCAGCCGTTTACCCTAAAGGGTTTGGTATCAGCCAACCGTTGCGGGTCAGTCATATAAGTAGGTGCCTTGGTGAATCAGGTGGTCGGGTGCGTGGTCGTACCCGAGCGAGGGCCTTAGTTTTTCTTACCAAAGCCTGCGATGCGTTCCGCCATATCAGGGCCGGTCCCTGCACCGTTGTCTACCTCAAAGGCCAAGCCCTCGGTCAGGCTCATGCCATCGGTACCGCTCAGTAGGGCCTTGTACCCACGCAAGGAGTGCCAGGAGTTTTTCAGCATCTCTCGGCAATAGGCGACAACCTCGGCTTCGAAGGCGTCGTCGTCGAATACCTGCACCACCAATCCCATATCTAGGGCCTGAGCCGCCGTATAGGTGCGCGCGGTAAGCATCATTTCTGTGGCCTTGGCATTGCCGATTTTGCGCGGCAGGCGCTGGCTGATTCCCCACACAGGCTGCAATGCCCACTTACCGTGCGTGTCGGCAAACTTCGCGTTCGCACTCGCCACAATCAGGTCCCCAGCCAGCGCCAACTCCAGCGCACCGGTATAGCAATGACCATGCACCGCACTGATCACCGGCTGCGGTAACTGGGTGAGGACTTCGATGACCTTGGCTTGAAAGTTAGGCCGGGGCAGCTTTTCGCCGGCTGCGATATCGCCAAGATCGTGACCCGCAGCGAAACACCGACCCGCTCCCTTAATCACCACACAGCCAATTTCGTCAGGCTGGCGGGCAATGTTTTCGGCGTGGGCGTGAAGCTCATTAAACAGCGCGACATTTAGCGCATTGAGTTTGTCGGGTCGGTTAAGCGTCAACAGCGCAATGCCGTCGATGTCTTGGCGTATTACTAGATCAGTCATCTTGGGCTGCCTCTTCTGACGTTGTTACGAAGGGTGTGCCGTCTAAGTGCAGCATGACGTGATTAGCCAGGGCAGCCTTGCGATGCCTAGAAGATGCCTGAAATTCTGGCGCGGTCATCATTTGCATAAAGGCGCGACGCGTGGGAAAGACCATTATTGCTGCGGTGTCGCAATTAAGGTTATCCGGCCCGATCATCACCTGATCCACGGCGACGCTAAAGGCCACATGGCCACCCAAGGCCGAGATTTTTTCCCCAGCCTCTGCGGCATAGGCCGCGTAGGCTTCTAGGCCAGACACTTCTGCCGCCGGGGTACCATATTCAGGGTCGTCGGGTTGGTATTGCGCGCGCTCGTTAAACCAAAACAGATTCAACGCAGCAAGCGGCGCGTCGGGATCGCCCTGCATCAGTTTGGCTGCCTGTTCCTCGCTCGGCGTGTGATAACTCTGCATAGATCCCCCTATTTTTCTTCCTCTGCCCTGGGTACCTTAACGTGATATCGCGCTCCAAGGCACCCAGATTCAAAGCAGTGTGCTCCCTCTCTTAGGCTGTCTAGCCTGTCTGTGGGTTTAGGAACAGCGATCCCATTGCGCCGATTTCTTGGTACTGCGAACTATCGACGCACGGCTGGTGACTCCAAGGCCAGTCCTTGTGATCGCCAGACCAAGTAAAGCTCTAAGGCAAGATAAGCGTCGGAACCCAGCTCTTGCGTCTGCGCACGCACACCACTCTCACAATCCTGCAATCGTCGGTGCAGGGAACCCAGGCTCTGCCACTCCAGTCGGTAGGCAGGAAAGCCATTGGGCTGACCTTGGCTGACCTGATCGCCGCGCAGCATTTTGCCCCAGGATTCATCGTGGCATTGATGACACGCCAAGTTGAGCTGACCGCGCCGCTGAAAGAAGTAAGCCTTGCCTCGTTCTAGCCAAGGCGCTGCTGGGCCGTGAATGGACACGCTAGTGGGCATACCCTGTGACTGCTGCGTGATGAAGCTGCTGAGGGCAAGCATCCCTTGGCTTTCTAAGGCAAGGGCGGGCAGCTGTTGGCGCTTCGTTCGGCATTGGTTTATTTGGCCCTCAAGATTGATCAACGTTTGGGCGCTTTCATCGAATTTGGGGTACCGGGTTGCGACACCGACCATGGCCTTGGTGTCGTGACAGCTTGCGCAGGATCCTGCGCCAACATTTTGTTGAAAAGCCTCTGCGCCCGCCGCTACCCAAAGGTATCCCGGGTTGGCAAAGTCATCCTGCTGCATCGCCCGGGTCTCTGGGGTAAGAAAGTGAAAGCCCGATAGCGGCTTATCCATGGGAGATTCAGAGATCTGCATCACCTGAGCCATGCCGGGAGTCTGGGCATGAACCAGCATAAGTGCAGAGGCGAGCATCAACCCTAGGGTTAGCCGATACCCCACCATCCTACTCCACGGCCAATTCTGCTTGTTTGCTCCACCGTACCCCAGTTTGATCGATCCACTCGAAGGTCAGCATGCCGCTTCGCTGGGCGCGCATATGAAAGCTAAGCAACGGATTCGCCGCCACGCCAGGATGAAACTCCGCAGCGAAAATGGTTTCGCCATGCATGCTGCAGCGAAAGTGCTTAATGATGTCCCGTGGAATGGCCTCACCTAAGGAACCGCGCCGGTAGCCCGACTCCATGTCGTGTTGAATCATTACCTTGATCTCGATCACCTCACCGGCTTTTGCGCGCTCGGGTACCGAAAGTCGAACGGTGGGTTGATCGGTCATATGACGCAGGCGGCCAGGGTCACAATGCTATGGCCGTAACCGGTCCAAAGCGTGCCGTCGTTCATTTCGGCCACGGCATAGACGCGCTGCGAATCTGCCAGGCGAATACGTGTATTCACCTTGGCCAGCGCTGCTTGCGGCCCCAATTCGAACTGGGCAATTACCGCCAATGGATTAGCTTCTGAAACCACAGCGATCCGGCGCACATGGTCGTCACGAGTCATCGGCGAATCGACTTCAACGGCGACGGGGACAGAGTAGCCATTCTCCGAAATCGCCGGCACCCTTACCTGAACCTTACCGGCCCGCACGGTCCGGTTCGGCCCAAATACTTCGGCAATTGCAGCAGCCACCTGTTGCCTGCGAGCCTGGGTTTCTGCCGCGGCACTGGGCATCACCCAGCCCATGGGCAAGATCAGGGCACCCTGCAGAAAGCGTCTTCGCGCGATTGTTTTTTTCATTGGTTTTGACTCTGTAACTGGGCCAAGTAGGCGACCAGGTGTTCGATTTGTACGCCGCTGAGCGCCGTTCGTCCCCTGTATCTTTCATCGACTCGATGCAGCCCTTCGGTTCGATAGTAAGAAGGCATAATGGTCTGAGCATTGAGCAAAGACGCATCCGCAATGCGCAGCCGAATCTGCGCTGGGCTCAAGCGGTCGCCAATACCGCCGAGTGCAGGGCCAATGTTGCCCTGAAAAGGCGCATCCAAGCCGCTGACCTGATGACAAAGTACGCAGTGCCCGGCATCGCGGGCGGCAAAAATCTGCTCACCTTGCTCAGCGGATCCGGTTACATCGCTGAGGGGGGCGACCATCGCATCGCTAACAACGCGCATAGCCTGCTGCTCAGATGTGGCCACTACCTGTGTGCATAGGCAAAACAGCATAGCGCCTAGCGCCCACCTCATCCGAAGGTTTCCTGTATTATGGCGCTAAACCAATCCGCCGCGTGAGCGGCCTCTTGCTGTCGCAAAGCTTGGGTAGCATCGATGGGACTGGCACCACTGGCCGCCGCAATCGCGGAAAATTCACCGTTGTCGGTTCGATAGGCACCGGCGATGGAAATCGCGTGACCGGGCTTAAGGTAGGAATAACAGGTATTCGCTAACACCGTTGGTTCTGGCCTGATACCTCGAAACAGGCGCACGAGGGCTATTGCACAGACCTTGGCCTGGGCGTTGGCGGCGAAGGCCGACTTCGGCATGGGCGCGGCAATTGCCGCATCGCCAATCACATGGATGTTCGGCTGTCGATTCGATTCAAAGCTCACGCTCTCTACCGGGCACCAGCCAGAGCTGTCGGTCACCCCTGCTCGATGGGCAATGTCTCCCGCCTGCTGCGGTGGGATAATGTTCGCCACATCAGGCTGATAGGTATCAAAGTCGGTATGAACTCGCATGCTTGCGGGTTCCACGCGGTTCACACGACCGTCATTGGAGGCGCTTTGCCAGCGAATGGTGTCGCCGTATAGATCCTGCCAACCTTGCTGGAACAACGCCTGTTTGGAAAATCGATCGTTGCTATCCAGTATGAGAATCCGCGCCTTGGGCTTTGCCTGTTTGAAATAGCTGGCCATTAGACTGGCTCGCTCATAAGGGCCCGGCGGACATCGGTATGGTGCGGGTGGCACACTGATAATCGCCAATCCATCGTCGGGCATGGCCTGCAGCTGGCGTCGCAGCAGCGTGGTTTGCGCGCCCGCCTGCCAGGCATGAGGCATGTCCTGGGCACCCTGTCTCGAGTAGCCGCTGAGCTGATCAAAATTGAGCTGCACGCCCGGAGCCAAGACCAGCCGGTCATATTCGACTCTTTCACCACCCTGAAGAATGACCCTTTGCTGAGCGCCATCCACATCCACGGCATAGTCCTGAATCACCTGCACACCGGCTTCGGCCAGAGCTTTGTAGTCGAAGGTTTGCTGGTTTAGCTCGCGTTCACCAGCCAGCACGAGGTTGCTCATCGGACAGGCGGTATAGCGCGAACGCGCCTCGATCAATGTCACCCCAAGCCTCGGCTCGAGCGCTTTGGCGAAACGCGCAAGGGTTGCGCCGGCGAAGCCCCCGCCAATAATCACCAGTCGACCCAGAATTTTGCTTGCCAGGGGGTATCGAGAAATGAAGGGCGCCATAGCCAGCCCCGCGATCACCTGGCGCCTGCGAATACTCGTCACGGGCCTGTGCTCTGGGCAGCGGGAGGGTTCTTCTGCGATGCGAGGGCCTCGGCGATACCGCGTATTTGCGTTTCATCGTAGGCGTGTATGAGGCGGTGCATGGCGGAATCGCCGCCCTCCTGTCTGAGCGCAAGCATTTGCTGTTCGAGCACTCGCGCATCCGACACCAGTGCAGGTACAGCGACACCGGACAATTTGCCGTGACAGCCTGAACAAACGGCGGCCTGACTTGCGCTTTGGCTTAAGGCGCTAGGCGCACCTTGGGCATAACCACATGGGGTCAGCCCAAGGACAAGCATCGGCAGAATCGCGTGATAGCGCCCCACCGATTAAGCCCGCAGGCTTTGATCCCTCATGGGCAGCTGACGAACGCGCTTGCCCGTGGCCGCAAAGATCGCGTTCAACACCGCTGGGGCAGCCACGCCAATGGTAGGCTCGCCTACACCGCCATAAAAACCGCCTGAGGGCATGACGATGACTTCCACCTTGGGCATGGAAGCGATTTTCATGGACGGATAGGTATGGAAGTTATCCTCCTGAATCTCACCGTTTTTCAGGGTGTTTTCACTGTACAGGGCCGCCGAGAGTCCATAAACGAAGGAACCCTGTACCTGAGCTTCGATTTGCTGAGGGTTCACGGCAATACCACAGTCCGTGGCCGCCACGATGCGGTGCATGTTGAGGTTACCGCCCTCGTCAACAGTGACTTCGGCACAGGCCGCAACGTAGCTGCCAAATGAGTGCAGTACTGCCAGACCTCTGCCAATGCCGTCGTCCTTACCCCAGCCGCCCTGTTCGGCGACGGCTTTCAATACCGCAGCACTCTTAGGCTGGTTTTTCATCAGCGCTAGGCGAAACTCTAAGGGGTCGCGACCCGCAGCATGGGCCATTTCCTCTAGAAAGCACTCCATGTAAATGGTGTTTTGGTTGACGTTCACACCCCGCCAGAATCCTGGGCGAATGGGCGGGTTACGCATGGCGTGGTCGACCAACACATTGGGTATGTCGTAGCAGATCGAATGATCATCCATGGCGGGATTCAGGCCAGCCTTGATCACACCCTGGAATTGCAGGTAGTCCGCGCCTTCGACCAGCGCGTGGGGCATCAATCCTGCCAAAATCGATTGACCGGAGATCCGCATGTGTAGGCCCGTTAGATTGCCATCAGCATCCAAGGTTCCACGCATTTTTGCCATGGTGCTTGGGTGGAAGAAACCATGCTTTTGGTCTTCTTCCCTAGACCACTGCAGTTTGATCGGCGTGCCGGGAAAGGCCATGGCGATCTTGACGGCCTGATGCACATAGTCACCGGCGCCGCGACGGCCAAAGCCGCCGCCCAAAATAGTCTTATAAACCTCACACTGATTCAGGGGCAGCCCTGACGCTGCGGATGCTGCCGCCAGCGCCGCCTCACCATTTTGCGTCGGACACCAAACTTCACAGCGATCCTTCGTGAACAGTGCCGTAGCGTTCATGGGCTCCATCGGAGCATGGTTTTGCGAAGGGCACTTGTAGACGGACTCAACGGTGGTTTCTGCGGATGCAAAGGCTGCTTCGACATCGCCTCCCCAGTTCCCAACAAAGGCCTCGTCGGCGCTCAAACCCTCTTCGAGCATGGCGGTTAGCGTCGCATCGTCGTAATTGGCGTTAGGGCCAAGATCCCACTTGATCGGTAGCTTCTGCAACGCGGACTGCGCCTGCCACCAAGTGTCAGCGACGACGGCCACACCGTCGGTACCTTCGTCGGTAACGACGGCTACCGCGCCTTTGACGCCGGGCATGGCACTGATCGCGCTCTCGTTAAAGCTCACCAGTTTGCCGCCCATCACGGGGCAATCCATGATGCTTGCGCAAAGCATGTTGGGCAGATTGATGTCGGCACCATAGACCAGTTTGCCGGTCAGCTTATCTGCGGTATCCAGTCGCTTTAGAGGTTTGCCGGCGATATGCCAGTCCGCCGGATCGCGCAGCGTGACCTTTGTCGGCACCGGCAGCGCAGCTGCGTTGGCGGCTACCGCTCCATAGGTAGTGGTGCGTCCTGATGGCCCATGCGTAATCACGCTATCGATGGCTGAGCATGTCGATGCAGCGACACCCCACTGATCCGCCGCGGCTTGCAACAACATCATCTTGGCCGCGGCACCACCCTCGCGCACATACTGCTGGCTTGCACGCAGCCCTCGGCTGCCGCCGGTGGAGTAGTCGCCCCAGACCCGTTCGCGGGCAACATTCTGTCCGGGGGTTGGGAATTCGTAAGTAACTTTGTCCCAGTCACAGTCGAGTTCTTCCGCCACTAGCTGGGCTAGACCCGTGAGGGTGCCCTGGCCCATTTCGGACCGCGCAATACGAATCGTCACCGTGTCGTCCGTGGCGATATGTACCCAAGCATTTACTTCGTCGAGCGGCATGCTTGACGAGGCAGCCGGGCGCGTCGTCATTCCCAACGCCAGACCGGCGCCAAGAGTCGATGTGGTCACTAAAAAACCGCGACGAGACACATTCAAGGCGCCTTGCAGACCGTCTGCTTTCGATGATTCAAAAAGCTTGTTCATGCCATTTCTCCCTTCGACTTCAGGGTAATCTCTTTCGCCAAATGCACCCCTTCACGTACCCGTTGGAAGGTGCCACAGCGGCAAATGTTAGTAATCTGACTGTCTATTTGTGCATCGTCAGCATCGGGTGTGGCGTTCAACATACCCGCCACGGCCATAATCATGCCGGGCTGGCAGTAGCCGCACTGTGGCACGTCGAGTTCTGCCCATGCCTGCTGCACAGGATGACTGCCATCGTCTGACAGCCCTTCGATGGTGGTGATCTTGGTATTTTCATTAACGGCAGCCAGCGGCATTACGCAGCTTCTCACCGCCACCCCGTCCAGATGTACGGTGCAAGAACCGCATTGGGCGATTCCGCAGCCGTACTTCGTACCCGTGAGCCCTAACTGTTCCCGCAACGCCCAAAGCAATGGTGTGGTGTCATCTGCGTCAACCTCGACAGGCTCACCGTTCACATTTAACGTCTTCATCGCATACCTCCTAAGGCGATTGTCTCTCACTCGATCAACTCTCTGAGCCAAGATACTAGGAGTAACCGACGCACAAGTCGACACGACTCGAACCCCAAGTTTTTGAACATCGATGAAACAATTTCAATAGCTGTCCCGTCCGCTTAGTTTCTGCGAAGATCTCCCGAGGGAGGTAGATATGAATACGACAAAAAAACCCTTTGTACCGTCCTTGCAGCGCACTGCGGGACAGTCCGCGCCCATCGCCGCCAATGATGGCAAGGCCTATACAAGTTTGGATTTGAACGGTGATGCTGGCACCACCGCCGCGGTCGCCGATGCGCTGGCGCAAATTGCCAGTGGTGAGGGCCAGCAGGTTACCGATCTGATAGAAAATGCCGCACCGGGGCCAATCGAGACGGAGTGGGGCCAAGGGTTTCGTCGCTATGCCGAGTGCCTTGACCATATTAAGGCCAATGGTCCGAAAGCCCCAGAGGGCGGCCTGGCCCTACCCATGCGCTACACGGTGATGGAAGTGCCTTCGTATTCCGTCGTGCCCTCCAATGCCATTTGGAAAGACGAGACTCGCACAGAAGAAGCGGCAAAGCTTGCTAAGGACGAGCGGGATAACGCACGAAGGAGTTTGTACTTTCCTCAGGTAATGCGAGACGCTCGTCGCATAGCGCAGTACTACCCGGGGCTGTCACCCAATAGCGCCGAGTGTATGGATAAGTTGGGGGTTGCCTTGGCCTCCTGCGATAGCCAGTGCGGCAACTTTTATGACGCCGCCGAGGTTCGCACTGTTTTCTATCCCGAAATGGAAAAGCTGCTGCTGGCATTCTATCCAGAGGCCACCGACGCCCTAGTCTACAACCATGACGTATTCGATAAAGATTACGAAGGTGATCGTACCGAAGATCAGGATGCTAAGAATCCGGGCGTTAACGCGAACTACGCCAATCTCGTGCACAACGATTTAAACGATAACAGCGGTCGAGTGCGGTGCCGGGAATTGCTCACGCGCAATCTCCGAAACTTTGGTCGTGAACAGCATTACACCGAGGCCGAAGCAGACGAGAAAATGTCGCGGCGTTTCCTTTCAATAAATTTAGCCAAACCGATGGAGACGGTTGAGCAGAACCCGTTTGTTTTATGCGCGTGGCCGTCCTTTGCTGATCAGCCTTACATCAATAATTACCGCGTATACGACGATCGCGTCGGCGAAACCACACGCTTTACCTATCGGCCCGAACACGAGTGGTATTGGATACCGCAGCAGCGACCCGATGAGGTCTCCATGCTCAAGTGCTATGACTCGGTTTGCGATGGCTCGGTATCACGCTGGTCATTTCACTCGGCCTGCATCGACCCGACGGCGCCAGCTGATGCCCGCTGCCGCAAAAACGTGGTGGTGCGCGCCTTCGTCTTTTTCTAGGACGCCGCCACTGGCCTTAACACAATAAAAAAGCAGTAGATTAATGGCGATACCAACAATTCTAGACACTGATATCGGGCACGATGTAGACGATGTATGGGCACTCGCATTTTTGCTGAAATGTCCTGAACTGGATATCAAGCTCATCACCACCAGTACTGGCGATACGGTCTACCGCGCAGAGCTGGTCGCCAAAATGCTGCAGCTTCTGGGCCGCACAGATATCCCGATTGGCATTGGTATCCCGCTAGACGACAACCCCCATACCCACGACGCCTGGCTCGAAGATTTTGACATGCAACACTATCCAGGCACTGTACTGCACGATGGTGTTGGGGCGATTTGCAACACAGTGATGCAGGCCACGAGCAAGGTATCGCTGATTTGCATTGGACCCGTGCCCAACATCGCGGCTGCGCTGGCGCGCCAACCCGGCATTTGTGATAACGCCAAATTTGTTGGCATGCACGGCAGCATTCGTTGGGGCTATCTTGATGCGCCGAAACCTATGCGGGAATTCAATGTCAAAACCCATGCCTTAGCCTGCCGCGCTGTATTTGAGGCCCCGTGGGAAAAGGTGATCACACCCCTAGATACCTGCGGCAACATCATTTTGGACGGCGAGCGCTTTGCGAAGATCCGTGAAGCCGCCACCCAGCAGGGCCCGGCCAGCGCGCCGGGTATTTGCCTCGACTGTCATTTCGCGTGGTTCGAGGCGGTCAAACATTGGCCCATCCTCAAGCACTTGAACGCCCAGAGCCAAAGCTCCGTTCTATACGACCTGGTCGCAGTCTATTTGGGTTTTGCCGAAGACCTTTTGGTGATGGAAGATCTACCCGTTTTGGTAACTCCCGACGGCAAGACCATGATTGACGACAGCGGTGATAACGTGCACTGCGCAACGAGTTGGCAGGATAAGCAAGCCTTCTTGGATTTGGTTACCGAACGCTTGGCGATTAGCGGGTGAGCGAGCGCCCCAATGTCGTGGTTCTTTTCCCGGATCAGCTGCGGGCTGAGTCCCTACCGCTATTCGGTGAATCGCAAATCGACACTCCCCACATCGACCGGCTGGCCAGCGAGGGCACGCTGCTGACCCAAGCCGTCTCTAACTGCCCTGTATGCACGCCAGCCCGCGCCATGCTGCTAACCGGTCGCTATCCGCAAACCACCGGTCATTTGATCAATACGACTCGAACGCGGCATTCTGAAATTTCCATTGGTGATGCATTTGCGCATCAAGGCTACATGACCGCTTGGGTGGGCAAGTGGCATCTACACACAGGTCTGTGGCCAGCACTCGACCGCATGCCGCAACACCCGGACTGGGTGCCCGAGGGTCGAGATCGTTTGGGCTTCGATTATTGGCGCGCCTACAACCAGCACATGGTCTATTTCGACGGGTTTGTGCATAAGGACGACTGGAATTACGAGCGTTGGGACGGCTATGAAACAGATGGACTGTTAAATTACGGCAGGGAGTTCATGGACTCGGTGGGAGAGGATCCGTTTCTGCTGTTCCTATCACCCCATCAGCCGCACTTTACGCCGTTTACCTTCGCCCCAGAGAGCTACTACCACCGGCTGCCCAAGACGCTGACGCTCCCGGCAAACGTGCCCGAGCATAAACGCGAAGCCTCTCTCGACATGTACCGCCACTACCTCGCCATGATCCTCGCCGTCGATGACATGCTGGGC
>CACMHG010000017.1 GCA_902613475.1 K189A clade bacterium | reverse complement strand
GTGCAGCTGGAAACCGCCGATGCCATCATTCCTTCCGCTACCTATATTGACCGGGCACTGACATCGAAAACCGGCCAAACCGCTGTAGACCAATATATTGCAGACAACACCGGTCGTACTGTGGAAATGGTTCCAGAGGTGATCGGCGAAACCAGCCAGTTTGTTGAGGGTGCAGGGGATGGTGGCAGCCCTGGAGAGGTCGAAACTTTAACGGAAAAAATCTACGGCGCGGCAGTGACAGACAGCAGCCTACAGGGGCGGCTGTTCCGGGGCACCAAGCGACTGCTGGGTGATGAAGACGTTCGACGGTTGATGGTGTTCGACCACCCATTTCGTCTTGTGGCACTCATTACACCCTTGCTGTTGAGAATGCGACAGAGCATCGAGGCCGACGTGGGCTCGGTGAGTGCTGCAAATCTGGGTTATCCGGTGAATTTTGAAGGGCGCGATGCGTTTTCTAATCAGCTGGCTCTGAGCCGCTTGGGTGAAGCCTTTGGCTACGCCGGCATTAAAGAACAACACTTTTACCCCGAACCCATTGCCGCGGCAGTGAGTTTCTTGCACAGCGATGCCGATGCCCAGGGTGAGACGCTACTGTGCTTGGACTTTGGCGGCGGCACCCTGGATTTTTGTGTGCTGCGCCGTAACGGACAGAACTTTTCCGTGGTCGCTACTCATGGCATTGGACTGGGAGGGGATCATCTTGATCAAATCCTGTTCCGTGAGTTGCTCTTCCCTGAACTCGGCAAGGGTGAGCTATGGCGACGGCGGGGTTTTGATCGAGAAATCGAAACGCGGTTTCCCTTCGAGGACTTTGAAGATCTGCTGGTCAATTGGGCGGTGACTTACACCCTAAATCAGAACCGCTACACCACCCCAGTGCTAGAGCGAATTGCGGCTGGCGGCGTGGGCACGAATAAATTCGAGCGTTTGCGCGATGTCATACAGCACAACCTCAGCTATTTGATCTTTGCGCGCATCAAGACGCTGAAGGCGGACCTATCGGCAAAGACAAATGCCACGCTAGATGTGCCGGAGATCGATTTGCAGATTGACGTAAGCCGACTGGCGTTCGAGCAAATGATAGCTCGGCCCCTGGAACGGGTGGCTGAGGCCTTGGATGAAACCGTACGCAAAGCCGGTCTGGGTCATAACGATATTGATATTGTCCTAGGTACCGGGGGCTCAAGTTTGATTCCCGCGGTCAAAGGCTTACTAGAGGATCGTTTTGCGGGTCGGGTTGTTGAGCACGATCCGTTTACCAGCGTGGCCGCGGGGTTGGCCATCGCCAACTATCGTGGTCTGCGGTTCGAGGGCTAGCGTCTGACGCTATTCGATTTCTTCAGGCGGCTGCCAAGTGTCGTCTACGGCCGTAAAGAATGACTTCAATATTCGGTAGGTGAGGCCCCAGACGAAGTGCCCGCCGCTGAGTCGATAGCCGTTAAAAATCGTTGGTCTGCCGGCCATCTTCAGTGTTTGGGTGTCGTGTAGCGTATTGCCCGCAAGGGCGGGTAAGGGTGCCCAGACAATGTCAGCGACCTCGCGATTGGGCGTGAAGTCGGGTAAGTCTTGAGTCACAAACACATGGGGCGCGATCAGCATATTGAGCACGCGACCGCGAGGCTGAGCCTGCTGATGATTCAGAGCACCCAGATAGTCCGCGTTATCCAGACTTAGCCCAATCTCTTCATGGGTTTCGCGCATGGCAGCTGCCTGCAGACTGATATCGCTATCTTCTCGATGGCCTCCTGGGAATGCCATTTGGCCAGACCACGGGTCGCCCGGGCGCTCAGCGCGCTGAATAAATAGCACCTCGGTCTGTTCGGCACTGTCCATTGGCGCGTCACGTAAGATGATGGCTACTGCAGCCTGGCGGGTCTTTTCGCCTGGACTCACCAGAGTCGGCGAAAACGCTCTCATGGCCGTGCGAACTTTCGAGGTATTGAACATTCAGTAATCCTAGCGACCGGATAACAATTGAGAGATCAAATCCGACACCGGATACTTGGCCTTGCAAAGCACACCATCATATCGAACTAATTCGGCTTCGTGGGATTGATGGACAACACAGGCACAATCGAATAACCCCATGGGAGGTGTTATGACCGAGGAATTATCAGACGCACGCGCAGAGCAACTGGCCAGTGGCAGTAACCAGTGTTTTGTTTGCGGGCCTGGAAACCCCACAGGGCTCGGGGTGACGTTCGAGCTTGATGGCGACGTCTGCCGCGGCGAGTTTACCCCGAGACCCGAGCATATGGGTTACGACCAAGTTACCCACGGCGGCATCGTCTTCAGCCTGCTTGACGATGTGATGGCGAACTGGGTCTGGCTGCGGGGCGAGCGCTGTTTTACCGCGAGAGCCCAGATCCGCTATCGCTCAGAGCTGCCTGTAGGCACGCCTATTCGCCTTGAGGGTCGCTGCTTAAAACGTAAGGGCCGTTTGGCTCAAATGGAAGGCCGACTCATTCGTAAGTCTGACGATTATGTGGTGGCAGAAGCCTCCGGTGCCTTTATGATCGCCGTCTAGTCGGGCTTAATCACCAGACCGACAAGAAACAAGAGGGGAATATGGAATACGTCACAATTGTCGTAATGCTCGCACTGATGCAGTACATCTGGTTCAGCATTGAGGTGGGTCGTGCCAGGGGGCGCTTTGAGGTTCAAGTGCCGGCGACATCGGGTAGCGATGGCTTCGAGCGCTACTTTCGAGCGCATCAAAACACCACAGAGCAACTGGTCGTTTTTTTGCCGGCGATATTTGCCTGCGGGTATTACGTCAACGCGCTCTTCGCGGCAGTGATGGGGTTGATTTTTATTACCGGTCGATGGCTGTATTTTCGCGGCTACACAGATCCAGAAAAAAGCCGCACTGCTGGCTTCGCCATTGGCATGTTGGCCAACATGCTGATGATTTTGTCGACCCTCTACATGGCGGGTGCTGCCGCCCTCGGCTAAGCGGGATACCGCCTGGTCAGCCATTCGAGCATGGCAGCATTGGTTTCAGCTGGCTTTTCTTGCTGAATCCAGTGCCCGCAGGGGAAGTCTACGATTTCAAGGTCACTCACATGATCCGCCAATGAGGGAGACTTGGGCACCATGTCGTAGTCGCCGAAGATCGCCAGCGTAGGCTGGTAAATATGCTGTTCATAGTTTCCTATGATTTCCCAGTTGCGGGAAAAATTTCGATACCAGTTGATGCCTCCGGTAAAACCCGAAACAGCGAAGGCATTTAAAAATACCTGCATCTCCTGATCGCTCATGATCGGATCGCCAGGTACACCATCGAGCAGCGCCGGGTCTTGCGCCATATTGACCAGATTCATGCCTGGGCCCAGTTCGAGTTTGGGGTGCAGCCACTGGTTCGTGCGATACAAGTTGTTAAGGAACTGCTCAGTGTGATTCTCAAATGCCGCGTCAGCTACGCCTGGCTGGCGGTTGAAATGCACGATGTAAAAATCTGGGCCGAGCATTTTTTCCCAGAAGCCAACCCACTCGCTCGTACCTCGCTCCATAAAGGGGACGCTTAGATTGATCACATGGGAGACGCGCTGGCGGTGCATCATGGCCAGATTCCAGACGATGATGGCGCCCCAATCGTGACCAACAAAGCAGGCATCTTCGTAACCAAAGTGATCGAGTAGGCCCACAAGGTCGCCGGTCAGATGCTGGATATCGTAATCAGTGACTGCGGCCGGTTTCGTGGAGTGACCATAGCCGCGTTGATTTGGTGCAATCACGTGATAGCCGGCGTTGACCAGGGGCTCAATCTGATGGCGCCAGGAATAGGCGTGTTCAGGCCAGCCGTGGCATAGCACGATGGGTTTACCCGCACCGGCAGAGAAAACTTCAAGTTCGACGCCGTTCACCTCGATTATCTCGGGCTGGGGAAAATCCATCATGGGTTGGCCTATCATGCGCAGAATTGGGATAGATTAGCGCGTTGGATAGCTCAACACACCTGCTGCTCGGGTCGCAGCAAAGGGAGAAGACTGTGCGAGAAATCGATGACGACAAGTTAGGTCTGCTGCTCAAGCAAACTGGGGGAATGGTTGCCGCGAGTTTCAACTGCGCCATTACTGTGCTGGGAGACCGTCTTGGACTGTATCGGGCCTTGGGCGAGGTTGGCCCAAGTACCAGTAGCGAACTAGCTTCTCATTTGCAGCTACATGAGCGCTGGGTGAGAGAATGGCTGCATCAGCAAACCTGTATTGGTCAGCTTGAGTACGACGGTGATCATGGGAAGTTCGCCATCTCGCCGGAGGCCTATGCGGTGCTGGCAGATGAGGATCATCCGGCCTATCTCATGGGCGGTTTCGATTCGGCTCTCGCGGTGTTTCCAGCAGTGAGCAAACTAGAAGAGTCGTTTCGAACGGGCATTGGCATGAGCTACGACGAACATGGCCCCAACTGCGCCTGCGGTATCGAGCGCATGGGTGCTTTCACCAAGAAACATCGATTGGTTGGAGAGATGATCCCCCAGCTGCCCGGTATGCATGACCGGCTGGTCGACGGCGCGATGGTTGCCGATGTGGGCTGTGGCGGTGGTCTGGCGACAATTACCTTGGCCCAAGCATATCCAGCAACAACCTTCGTGGGTTATGACACCTCCGATGTGGCACTGGAGCGCGCGCGAGCGAATCTGGCGGAAGCGGGTCCGGAAAATGTGAGGTTTTGTAACCCGTTTCAAGAGCCCTTGCCCAGCGATCCGACCTTCGATCTAGTGACCACCTTCGACGTGATTCACGATACCCCCTACCCTCAAGACCTGATTGCTCAGATATATGCCGCGCTGAAGGCTGATGGGCAGTGGCTTTGCGAGGACATCAAGGGTTTCGAATCATTCGAGGAAAACCTTGAGCAGCATCCGGTGGCAGCCTTGCTCTACGGCTTTTCTGTCACGGTTTGTATGAATAGCGGCTTGTCCACTGCCGACGGCGCAGGTCTCGGCACCCTTGGTTTTACCCAACAGGTAGCCAAGGCGATGACCGAGCAGGCGGGTTTCCGCGAATTCCAATTGCTGGATATTGAGAACCCCATGAATAATTACTACCTGATGAGAAAGTAGCCGGCCTCTCAGCAAGCTCCCAAAACGTATAACGGTCGAACAAAAAACGCCTGTAAAGAAGGAAACAATATGACTGATTCCAAACACCGCAGCCCGCAAGGTATGGGGTTCGATACGCTGTCTCTGCACGCCGGTCAGGTACCGGACCCGACCACTGGTGCTAGGGCCACACCCATTTATCAAAGTGCCGCCTTTGTTTTTCCTGACTCCGATGCGGCTGCAGGTCTGTTTAACATTGAGCGGGCGGGACATGTCTACTCGCGTCTGTCTAACCCCACTAACGCGGTACTCGAAGAGCGCATGGCTGCGCTCGATCATGGCGTGGGTTCCGTTGTGACGGCCAGTGGTCAGGCCGCTCTGCATTTGGCCATCACGACCATTCTCAGCGCTGGTGATCACATCGTGTCATCGCGCTCGGTATATGGCGGCACGCATAATTTGCTCGAGTACACGCTTTCACGTTTTGGTATCTCAACCACCTTTGTTGACCCCCGCGACATTTCTGCCTTCGCCGGGGCGATCCAGCCAAACACTAAGCTCATCTTCGGCGAGGTGCTGGGAAATCCCGGGCTGGAAGTGCTGGATATTCCGTCGCTGTCAGAGCTGGCTCACTCGCATCACCTACCCCTGCTGATCGATGCCACCTTTGTCACCCCCTATCTCTGCCAGCCCATCGAGTTAGGGGCGGATCTGGTTGTGCATTCAGCCACCAAATTTTTAAGCGGCCACGGTGTCGTGGTCGGTGGCGTCGTCGTCGATGGCGGCACCTTTGATTGGCAGAGCAGCGATAAGTTTCCAACCCTCAGTGAGCCCTATGTGGGGTTTCACGACTTGGTCTTCGCCGATGAGTTCGGCCCAGCCGCCTTTATTACGCGTGCGCGGAAGGAAGGTATTCGTGATTTCGGTGCCTGCATGGCGCCGATGACAGCTTTTCAGATTCTTCAGGGTTTGGAGACTCTGCCTTTGCGCATGCAAAAACATGTGGCTAACGCTCTGGAAGTTGCCACCTACCTTGAGCAGCACGACTTAGTTGCATCGGTTTCCTACCCAGGTTTGCCGAGCCACCCGGATTACGAGCTCGCGCAAACTATGTTGCCCAAGGGTTGTGGGGCGGTATTCAGCTTTGAGTTAAAAGACGGTCGCGAGGCAGGCCGAGCCTTCATCGAAGGCCTCAACGTATTTTCTCACCTAGCGAATGTGGGTGATGCGAAGTCGCTTGTTATTCATCCGGCGAGCACGACACATCACCGCGTCGACGAAGCCAGTCTTCGCGCTGCAGGTATCGGACCGGGCCTGGTGCGCCTGAGTATCGGCCTTGAAGACTCGAAGGACCTCATCAACGATTTGAAAGGCGGCCTTCGGGCAGTGGAAAAGCTGAACAAACAGCGCGCAAGCCAAGTCGCTAAACCGCTGGAGGCTGTCTCTTGAAGATTGATATTAATGGTACAAGCATCGGCTACAGCAGTGGCAGCGGGCACCCGGAAGCGGATGCGCCGGCTATTTACTTCATTCACGGCGCAGGCATGGATCATACGGTTTGGGTGATGCAGGCCCGTTACTTCGCCCGTCACGGTTTTCGGGTAATAGCACTAGATTTGCCCGGTCACGGCAAAACGGATGGGCCGGCCTTGGACAATGTTGATGCCATGGCGGATTGGCTGCGCGGAGTCATCGGTGCTACGTGTCACGATGCGTCCAGTATCACCTTGGTAGGTCACAGTATGGGGACCCTAATTTGCCTAAGTTTGGCGGCTCGCTTCGCTGACCTTGCGGACAAACTTGTGTTGCTTGGCACCTCTGCCCCCATGCCCGTTGCCGATGTGTTGCTGGACGCGGCACAGGATAACGACCACGCAGCCATCGACATGGCCAATACCTGGAGTCACAGTCAGCGTAGTCTGCTGGGCGCCAGTGACAACCCTGGCACGTCGAATTTGCACATGGGCGAGCGGCTGCTGGAGAGAATGGCCGACGACGTCTACTTTAAGGACTTCTCTGCCTGCGACGGCTTTAGCACCGAACACTACGATGCCATTCATACACCGACGCTGATCATTACCGGGGATCAAGACAAGATGACGCCGCCAAGGGCGGGCATGGCCGTTGCTGACCTGCTTAAGGTCAGTGAGCTCGTACATCTTCAGGGCTGCGGCCACGTGATGATGAGCGAACAACCCAATCAAGTGCTGGATGCGATGTCGGGTTTTGTTCGCGGCTAGAGACCGTTAACCGAGCATCGAGCTAACCGCACCTGCTAGGTTCGCGGCATGGCCGGTAAAGAAATGGTCGCCCTCGGTCAGTTCTGTAGTGACGATGCTTTGATTCGAGGTAAAAGGCGTTGGATCAACAAGGTCATCGCCTTGGCACCATACAACGTGGACGCTCGTTGAGGATGTCACGTCCTGCTCGGCATAACGCATAACAGCAGAGGGTGGTGCGATCAGAAGGGCTTTATCGCAGTTTATCTGCGATAGCGTCTGCCAAAGAACATGAGAACCGAAGGAATACCCGGCGTATATCAGCCTAGATAGCGAGAAATGCGCCTGGGCCCATTGGGCTACGGCCAGTAGATCGCCGACCTCTGGTGGCTCGTAAGATTGCAGGGATTTCTCTTGCTCAGTGCTTCGGCCGCTGATTCCTTGACTGTTGCCAACACCCCGAAAGTTGAATCGCGCGACGGCAATATGCTGCTGCAGCAATGCTAATGCAGCAATGTTCAGTACGCTATCGTGCATGCTGCCGCCATACAGCGGGTGGGGGTGACAAAGCACTGCAACACCATCAATGTTGCTACTAGGTTCGCTTAGCATTACTTCAAGATTGCCAGCTGGGCCCTGGACCATTGTTTGGGTGGTATTTGACATGGCAATGCCAGCGACTGTTGCGAAAGCCGAGTGTGCGTTAATTTGCCACTCTCGTCGCGCATATGTTGACGCAGTAAGGAACGCCCAATGATCGATCTATACACGTGGCCAACTCCGAACGGCCGTAAGGTTTCTATCGCCCTCGAGGAAATGGATCTCGAGTATCGCTGCCATGCGGTAAATTTGCAGGAACAAGAGCAGTTCAAGCCCGAGTTTTTGGCGATTTCGCCGAATAATAAAATCCCAGCACTGGTCGACCACGACACTGATCAGTCGATTATGGAGTCCGGTGCCATTCTTATTTATTTGGCGGATAAGTGCGCTAGCTTCTGGGGTGATGAGCGCTACACCACCCTGCAGTGGTTGATGTGGCAGATGGGCGGACTAGGCCCCATGCTTGGGCAGGTGCACTACTTCAAAAAGTACAACGCTGGTAAGTCGGTCTATGCTGAAGAACGATTCTTCAACGAGGCGCTGCGTCTTTACGGCGTGCTCGATAAGCGTCTCAAAGCCGAAGAGTACTTATCCGGCAGTTATTCCATCGCTGATATGGCGATTTGGCCCTGGGTCTCGCGGTTTGAGTGGCAGGGCATTGACCTGGTTGAGTTTGTGAACATACGTCGCTGGTACGAGGCAATTGCCGCGCGTCAGGCTGTGTCTCGCGGATACCATCAGCCCATGTTTGTGAACGATATCCCCACGCCCTGAAGCACCCCTGACCGCAAAACGACTGCGGCATTCGTCAGTCTAGGAGCTGCTCCTGCAGGGTTTCGATCAATACTTTTTGCTCGTCCTCACTGTAAGGCAGCGGGTCGCCAACCCCCCAAACCGGCCCTGGCCAGGCCGGGTCGTCGTGACGTCGGGCAATGATATGAATATGCAGCTGAGGGACTTGGTTACCCAAGGCCGCGATATTCATTTTCGGAGCATCGGTCAATCGCTGCAGCTTTTCGCTAATCTGCTTAATGCCCTGGGTCACCTCGGTAAAGGAAGCCTCGGCCAGCTCGTGTAGCTCCTGCAGGTCACCATGCGCCGGCACCAATATCAGCCAAGGAAAACGGGCATCGTTCATCAAAAGGAGCTGACTGCCCGCTAGGTGACCAATCAAAACGGTGTCCTTGGCCAGCTGTGGGTGAAGTGCAAAACCGTCCATAAGTAACCTCGACTAAACAGGCACCGAACCCGCGACCGTGGTGCGATGCATGACGCGACGATAGCCCGAATAACCGCCCTGTGCACTGTGCATGACCGTGCGATTGTCCCAGAGCACCAGCATGTTTTCTGTCCAGCGGTGTTGGTATACAAAGTCGGGCTGCAGCATATGCTCGAAAAGTTCCTGCAGAATTTGACTGCTCTCATCCGCATCCATGCCTTCTATGCCAAGCGTATAAACGGGGTTTAAGAATAACGATTGTCGCCCAGATTCAGGATGCGTTCTGATAATGGGATGGCACTGGGTCTGCCACGCATCGTCGCTTGGGGTGATTCTCATACTCGTCCGCTTGCCACCCGCGCGATATCCCTCATGGCTATAGGGACGCCGCGCGCTATGAACGGCTCTTCGGCCTTCTATTGCTCGACGTAGGGCCTGGGGTAGGGTCTCAAAAGCTCGAACGCCATCGGCGAAGTGTGTGCCACCGCCAATTGGTGGCACCACCTTGGCGTGGAGAACGGTAGCGTTCGGTGGGGCCGCTTGGAATGACCAGTCCGAGTGCCAACTGCTGCCAAACGGTATGGCGGCCTCGTCGGGCTCGTGGCGCACTTCTAAAATATTGGGGTGCCCGGGTACCGGCGAGATGTAAGGATCGTGTCCAAAGGGACCCAGTGACTCGGTGAACCGTTCCAGATCGCCATGAGTCATGGGCTGATCAGGAAAATACAGAACCTGATAACGCAGCCACTGCGCTCGCAACTGGTCGGATAGCACGCCGGTGACGGGTTGCGTCAAATCAATGCCAGTGACGCAGGCAGCGAAATCATTCGCATGTGCTGTGACACAAATTTTCGACATAGATAGTGACGGTCAGTGGGGTTAGGGCAAGCTAGGGTCAAAACAGGGCTATGGCAAGGAGCCCGGCAGCGACACAACCTATACACAGGATCAGCAATACTCGCCGGGTGGTCGTAGAAGACGCCTGGAAAGGACGATTGAAGATCAATGTCGAGGCCGCTAATCCAATAATCACAAGCGCGAAGGAAACTAGCAGTTTTAGCACGGCAGTTACCCCAGTCCTCGGTGAATAGAGCGGATGATCTTGGTCGTGAATTGGTCAAAAAGTCCAGCAATTTGCGACCTTCAAAGACCGTGCATCTGGCGGGAAGTTACCGCACAATGCCGCGCTTACGAAGAAACTTCGCGTCGAAGCAGGGCAGAGATCAGGCACGAGTTGCGAGACAAGTCAGCCATGGAGGCAAAGCGACAATGAAGTTGGATGCAACGACAGCGTCTGAGCGAGACAAGCCAATCTACAAGAATTTTACAGAGTTGAAGGCAAACGGCTTCTCTCTGGCACCGGGTATCTGCGTATTCATCGCAGGCGTACATACGGCGGCACTGGTATTAGGGTTCTGGCTGTACACATCAGCCCCTGCTGATTGGATGTGGGCGGGCACCGTCTGGCTGATCGCACATTTTTTATTGGGCTCTCTGTCAACAACGCTCTATAGCCATAGGCTCATAACCCATAACGCTGTGAAGCATGTCAGCCTGCCGGTGCATCTTTTCTTCAACGTGTTTGGTCAAATATTCAGCGTCCAGGGTAGCGTCAAGCGTTGGGCAGCTAATCACTCGCTGCACCACGGCGTAGATCGTCACGGCAAAAAAGAGCTAGATCCCTACAGCGCCACCTGGTTCCCGGATAGTCTGCGTAATTTCCTGTGGTCGCATACCCTTACGCACCTATATGACCATCCTGAAACCGAGGAATATCGACGTTCCCACGGAGCAAAACGACATGCCGTGATCATGTGGCAAGACCGCTGGTATGGCCTTTTGACCACCTTTTGGATTTTCTTCTTCCCGATGGGGTTGGGATACGCCCTGGGCGGCTTCACAGGTCTGTTTGCCTTAGCGGCTGGATCAATGCTGGGCACCGTTGTCGTTCAGCACAACACATGGACGGTCAACAGCGTCACGCACATGTGGGGCCTCACGCCGGGGATAAAAAGCTCCGCCAGCAACAACTACATCTGGCTTGGACCCCTGGGAGAAGGCAATCACCACGGTGACCATCACGACTACCCTCGGGATTACCGAAACGGCTTTGGTGTGAGTGGATGGCTGCTCGACCCCACGCGCTACGGCATATTGGCGCTACGCGTTCTTGGTTTGGTACGTGGTTTAAACAGGGCGTCTAAGCACGAAGAGGCCGAGATTATTGCCCAGCGTAAGCTAGAGGAAGTGGGTTTGTTCGAGCCCATTTCTCGCGAAGCAGCAGCGTTGCGTGAGCAACTGGAAAAAACGGCGCTATCCTTGAAGCAGGATTGGGTAGAAGGACTTGCTCATGTGGAAAGACTGAAAAAGCAGTCCAAGCTATTACAGCGTGCTGAGGCTGGGCGCCAAGAAATTCTGCGTGAGCTGGAGCAAGCACAGCAGGCGGTGGCCAAGCGCAAGCAAGCGTTTTACCAAGCAGTGGAGCGTCTTCGCTATCACGCCGAAGTCTACGCCTGATCAGGGCGAACGACGCGTAGACCGGGTTGTTTTTAAGGTATGACCAGCTGGCTGGCTGAGCACTGGCTGGCTGCGGCTCTAATGGGCCTCTATACCGCGGCGTTGGTGGTCAATGCTCACGCTGGTCTTCGTGCCAGTCGATCGATATCCGGCTATTACGTCGGTGATCGCAACATGTCTGGCCCGTTAATCGGACTGTCTTTCTTCGCTACCTTCGCCTCTACCAACAGCTATATCGGTCACGCAGGCAAGGGTTACGAGTATGGTCTGGCCTGGATGATCATGCCCGTCATGCTAATTGTCTTTACCTTTCTCTCCTGGCGGTGGATCGGCCCAAGAACTCGGGCCCTTGCACGCAACTTCGATGCCTTAACCCTGCCGGATTTTCTGGCTGCGCGGTTTCTGTCGGCTTCTGATCAAGAGCGACATCCACTGCGCATTGCCGCCGCTCTCGTCGTGATGATGTGCAGTATTCTCTACTTGGTGGCGGTGTTCAAAGGAGCCGGTCACCTGTTTGGACAGTTTTTTGATGTGTCATACGAGGTTGCGATTGGCCTCGCGCTGATCCTGGTTATGCTTTACACCTCCATCGGAGGATTTGTCTCAGTGGTTAGAACCGATGCGCTGCAAGGTGTGCTAATGATCATTGGGGCGATGATGATCTTCTACTTCGTCACCGACGCGGCTGGTGGCGTTACGGCACTGGGCGATCTCGCCAAGGCACCGGAAACCGCCTTTGTCTTTGAACTGAACGGAGGCATACCCTTCGTCGTGCTGCTTGGCATCAGCTTGTCCGGTTCCCTGAAGCTTATCGTCGACCCAAGACAGACCTCACGATTTTTTGCACTTAGAGACCAACAGGCCCTGCGCACAGGCATGTGGGTGGCTATCGGTGGTTTGGCTGTGGTGCAGCTTTGTCTCTATCCCATCGGTGTCTATGCCCACCTGCTTTTGGATAACGTTCAGGACACGGATTTGGTCGTACCGCTGCTGGTCAACGATGCGTCGATTTTTCCGCCCTGGGCCGGCGATTTTTTATTTGTCGCCATCGTCGCAGCGGCGATGTCGTCCTTAGATAGCGTGCTGCTTGTTGCCGCCTCGACCGGCTACAAAAATCTGTTGCAGCCCTTTCGCTCAGTGGATCAGACAAATCTGATAGAACCGCTGCGCTGGACGCGAGGCCTGGTGGTGGCGCTGGCGGTGTTTGCTGCCGCTATCGCCCTAGACCCGCCGGGGGACATATTGCAGCTCACCATATTCTCTGGAAGTTTGTATGCGGTATGTTTCTTGCCCGCCGTAGTGCTCGGGCTTTATTGGTCTAAGGGCAGTGCAGGAGCGGTGCTCGCGTCAATGGCTGCGGGAGTCGTAACGCTGCTGGTATGGCTTGCCTCGGGATATAACGTTTTTATCCATGAAGTCTTTCCAGCTTTGTGTGTCTCCGCAGCATCTTACTTTCTCGTGGCGATCGTAAAAGACCGACGCGCAGATCTTGAACAGCTATTTGGAAGCGAGAAGCTAATTTAAAATAGCCTGGTAAGTGAGAACTTGAAAATCTTGGCGGATGTTGATGTGAGTATAGGGTCGTACTTGGGTCATGATGACGGCAACTAAATCTTGCTCAGGGTCAATCCAAGAGAGCGTGCAATATGCGCCACCCCAGAATGCTGCTCCCTCTGAGAGGGGTGTCGCGGCATCTCCTCTGTCAACCACAACGCCATAGCCAAGACCAAAACCTGTGCCGGGACCGGGCAGCCAGAGGTCTAAGTCTGCAGTGTGATTCTCTAACATCAAACCGACAGTTGATGGAGCAAGGATGCGCGCGCCGTCAAGAGTGCCGCCTCTTAGCATGGCTAGCTGGAAACGCATGTAATCCCTAGCCGTGGATACCAGGCCTCCCGCACCTCGAAATAGCGTTTTAGGGCCAGATATCCAACGACTCTCAACGCTGCCGGGATCTTGAATAACAATTTTATTGCTGCGACCTGGCCGATACTGCGCAGCGAGGCGAGGAGCATCTTGTTTTTCGAGATAAAAATGTGTGTCACGCATGTCCAGTGGAGTAAAGATTCGCTCTTGCAGGAACTCGTCCAACGATTGCCCTGAAATTACTTCAACCAGATGCCCCACGACATCAGTCGCCGCAGAATATTGCCATTCACTGCCTGGCTGGTAGTTGAGAGGTAGCTTGGCAAGCTTCTGCACGAGTTCAGCGTTGTCCTTCGGCGCTGGGTCGAATGCATTTCGGTATGCGTCCACGTTGCCGATGTAGTTATTCGCCAGGCCAGCGGTGTGGGTAAGCATGTCGCGGATTTGAATAGGACGTTCTGGAGATACCAATTTGCCGGTTAGACCGCTGACGTCGGAGGTAGTGCTTACTTTTACGTCAGCAAACGCAGGTATGAATTTAGCTACGGGATCGCGAAGCTGAAAATGGCCTTCTTCCCACAAAATCATGAGTGCTGTGGAAGTGATCGGTTTCGTCATCGAAGCAATTCGAAAAATGGTGTCCTCGCGCATGGGTTTAGCTTGCTCGACGTCCATGTCGCCCTGTGCTGAAAAGTGCACTAGCTTGCCCTTACGGACAATGGCGGTAATAACGCCTGGAGTGAGGTCTTCATCGATATAACGTTGCATCGCGGTCTCAATACGCGCTAGGCGAGGGGCAGACATACCCACTGACTCAGGTGTAGCAACGGGAATTTCGGCGGCGCTGACGGTGATGGAAAACAGGCCCGCAGCCAAGGCCAGTGCAGTGTTTATCAAACGAAATAGTGAATTTGTCATCCAGAATCTCTTGCAATGGAAACAGGTAAAAAAATAGGCAGTAGAAGTGAGTTGAGTTCTTTCTAGCAATAAAATGATTGGCAGATTCGCCGTGCAGCGGTATGCGGGCAACCGACAAACAACACGGCGAATCTCCATTAAATGTTACTTCTTAGCGGCCTCTGCAGTAACTTGAGCAATACTTGGACGCTCAGCGAGCATGGCAAGCAAGTCACTGATTTGCGGATAATCCTCTAACAGCTCCAGGTCGAACATTTTTTTAGAAATCGAAGAAGCAGCACCCATACTGTAAAAGGTATACATGTCAGCGAGTGTAAAGGAATCGCCCGCTGCATAAGGACCACACACCATTAGCTGAGAGACGGCTTTCATCCCGCGAAGCACCTCAGAACGAGTCGTTTCTATCAGCTCATCACTCGCGGTTGCTCCAAACAGGGCTGCAGGTAGCAGTCTTCTTGCCGCGAGTTCGACGTCGAGCTTTATGTGAAGCGCTAACTCGACAGCTTTAGCGGATTTGATCGGGTCGGCTGGCAGCAAAGCAGGTTCTGGTTGAATCTGTTCAAGATAGTTGATGATCGCGAGAGACTCAGATATGTAAACGCCATCTACATCGATCGATGGCATTTTCCCCATGGGGCTACGTTCTAGATAGTCATCCTTTTGCGAGGGGGGCGCTTTAATCTCCTCAAATTCCAAGCCCTTTTCGATAAGTACTGCCTTGGTCAGACTGTAGTAGTTACTCATACGTAGCCCGTATAACTTGATCATCATGACTCCTATTTCTTTATTGTGGGAAGCTTGAGTGTAGCGAAGACGACAGCTAAATACGTTAACGTTTGAATCCAACACTGAGGCCGAGATCTTGAAGTACACCAATCACAATGGCTCGATGGACCAAGGCTTGGAGCCTTTAAAAAAATTCATCCTTGAACGAGAAAATTTGTTGGTGATCACTGGCGCGGGCGTCAGTACTGGTTCAGGTATAGGGGATTACCGCGATAGGGATGGCCAGTGGAAGAGACCGCGGCCGGTCAGCCACCAAGACTTTATTAGCAGCCACTATTGGCGGCAGAGATACTGGGCGCGCAGCCAACTGGGGTATCCATCGTTTTTACAGGCAGCGCCCAACCGGGCACATCGGGCACTTGCGAGGCTGGAATGCCAAGGACAGTTGTGCGGGCTAGTCACACAGAATGTTGACCGCTTGCACCAGCAGGCGGGCCATCAAGAGGTAGTGGATTTGCATGGCCGACTGGACCAGGTGATTTGCATGGACTGTGGAGTAATTGTGCCAAGGCGGGACGTACAAGCATGGCTCGAAGAGAGGAACCCGCAGCTGCAGAATCAATCCTTCCAACCCGCTCCGGACGGCGATGCGGATATGGAGATGGATTTTTCCTCTGTTGACGTACCACACTGCAGTGCCTGCGGCGGTATCTTGAAACCGCATGTGGTTTTTTATGGCGATAGCGTTGAAAGGCGTATTGTTAATGACGTCAATAGCAAGGTAGAAAACGCAGATGGAGTCCTTGTCGTTGGGTCTTCGTTGATGGTGTTTTCCAGTTACCGTTTTGTCCGACATGCCCATGCCAGTGGGGTGCCGGTTGCGGCCCTCAATCAGGGCGTAACGCGAGCGGACGATATGTTCGCGCTCAAAGTGGAAGAGCCTGCAGATCGGTTGGATGCCATTATTGAGGTCTAGCCATGTTCGAGGGCTAGCCCTTGAGAAAAAGCAGGGTTAGGATCGAAGAATTCCAAAAGAAGGAACGCATGATGTTAACGACAGATTTCAACATGCGCTCTCACCCCATTAAGTCGCTTGTTGGCATACGCACGCTGATTGGCAGCCTGGCGCTGTTTATGAGTATGAATGGCCTCGCCGATTCTCCCGATACCCAGTCTGGTGAAACATCCGGAACTTCGAAGCTGATGTCTGCCGAGCAGCAGGCCACCCAACAACGAGTGGACGCGATTTTTGCGGACGACGCCGATGTGGCGGAGTTAGGCAGTGATCGATGCCTACCTGCACGTCGCATACGAGATGTAGACGTACTAGACAGACGAACCCTGGTCTTTGATATGGGCCGCAAGGACAACTATCTGGTCAGGCTGAAGCGCCAGTGCTTTGGGTTGAGGCGCAACACGCCACTTAGCTATGAAATACATGGCGGCAGGCTTTGCCGATTAGATGGCATCCGCGCACTTGAAACCTGGGGCTTTAATAGATTTGTGCAAGGTCCCCGCTGCACGATTCCCTCCTTTATCAAGATTAGCGAGGCTGAGCTTGAGTTGGTTGAGGCAAGGATTGACGCAGCAAGAGCCTCCCGCACGGCCCAGCGCGATGCAGATAAAGCGGCGCGTAGTGCCGCTAAGGCAGCTAGGGAACAAGCTGATGCTCAGCGCAGTTCGGACGCTTCGGTGGGCGGCTAGCGAAATCTCACGCTAGGTCAGTTTGTTATCGATCTAGCATTAGCTCTGCCAGCTTTTCGAGCTCTGCTGGACTCCTGGCAGATACATTTAGAGAGGTGACCGGCGTTTCATCCCAAGCCTGTAATCGGTCGCGAATCTTGTCGATAGACCCGACCAGGGATATTTCGTCAGCAAGCTTGTCGGGCACCGCCATAGCCGCCTCGTCTTTTTTCCCTGCCAGATACAAATCCTGAATCACCGCGGCCTCGGCCTCGAAACCAAAGCGGCCGATCAGTTCCTTGTGAAAGTTTCGGTCTTTTGCGCCCATACCGCCGATGTAGAGGGCAAGCATATGCTTCACCGGCATGAGGCCCTTTTCTTCGTCCTCGGTAATGTTGACGACGATTCCCTGGGTCACCTCAAAATCGGCCTTGGCGTTGGATAGTGATGCGGAGTACACCTCTTGGCGAAACGGCGAGTAGTAGAGTGGCAGCCAACCGTCGGCAATCTCCGCGGCTAGGGCGACATTTTTGGGTCCCTCAGCGCCCATCATAATGGGCAAATCAGCGCGAAGCGGATGCACGATGGAGCGTAAAGGTTTGCCGAGTCCCCAGGCTCCTTCTCCGGTAAAGGGTAGGGGGTAGTGGGGGCCTTCGTTCGCCACAGGCTCTTCACGGGCGAGAACTTTTTTGATGATCGAAATGTACTCGCGAGTGCGGGACAGGGGTTTGGCAAAGGGTCCACCGTACCAGCCTTCGACGACCTGAGGCCCCGATACACCGAGGCCTAGAATCATGCGCCCGTTCGACAGGTGATCCATGGTTAAGGCCGCCATCGCCATGGCCGTGGGCGTGCGAGCAGAAATTTGGCAAATGCCAGTGCCAAGGCGAATTTTGCTGGTCTGCGCCCCAATCCATGCCAGCGGTGTAATGGCATCGCTGCCATAGGCCTCTGCAGTCCACACCGAGTCATAGCCTAGGGATTCTGCCTTTTGCGCCATACCGACATGATGCGTCGGTGGCGTTGATCCCCAGTAGCCTAACGAAAGTCCTAATTTCATGCGCTTGCTCCTATCACTTTTGTCCTAAGTCCAGGCAATGACTGCATGGCTGCCTAGGTTCCGGTGTCCGCAGCATCCGCTGATCGGTCTGCCAGAACTTGCAAATTTTCTTGATGAGATTCCCGGTTGATCTTATACAAATTAATACAGGCGATCGCGCAGAGCATCAAGGTGCAGTAAACCGGCAGGAATAATGTTGCAAGTCGGTATCTGTGTTCATCGGTGAAATCTGCCAGGCTTGTTATCGAGTCAAACCCCACGATCGATACAATGAAGCCTGCGCTGACCACCCCTGCCGCCGAGACGAATTTACCCGCGAATCCTCGGGTCGCAAAAAACAAACCCTCAGACCGTCGATTCGTTTTCTTTTCGCTGTCTTCAGCCAAGTCGGCCATCATCGAGTCGATCATTGTTGCCGAAACAACGACTGCTGAAACCTCAACAAAGAGAAAGGCTGAGTAAAGTACCAAAGACGCAGTGCTCGTCAATTCAGGCCAAACACCGATCAGCACGGCGACATAGGGCATGGGGTAAAGTACCAGTCGCACCAGCGCCATGCCGATGGCGGTATTTTTCTTTCCAAACCGCAGACCAACTCTGGGTGACAGGTAAAAAGACACCGCAGGCGCAAAGAGCAGACAAATGCCCGTAATGGCCATCTCCCAGCCGCTGAACATGAAGAAATACCTGACGTTGTATAGATACAGCGCGGTATGCAGGCCCGCCGCCGCGCCGCCAAGCAATGAAAAACAAAATAGTGCGGCAAAATTCCGATTCTTCAGCGATTCAAAGATCTGTGCGAATTCTCGACCAATGGCGTTGAGTCGAAAGGGTTCGCTTGGTGGCGGCATTTGCATGGCTGCCCTTTGTGTACCAATGCAGCTCAACAAGATCGTTGTCAAAATAATGCCAGATCCCACTGTACCAAAGATGGCGTAACCGGTTGGATCCGCAAAGCCATAGGCCCCCATCCAAAAGGTCAGGTTGATGATGTGAATGCCGTTGCCGCCTGTCCAACCGAAAAAATGCCTTAGAGCCAGCCATTTGTTACGCCGGTCATAATCTTTTTCAAGCTACGGTAGCAGCGCGGTACACGGCACCTCAAAGAGCGTTGTTCCCGTTCGAACCAGCATGGCTACAACGAGAATGTAAACGAAGGCATCCTCACCCCGGACATCGGCGATCGGACTGAACAATGCGTAAAAACCCGCAGGAAAAATAAACAATGACGCGTACATGAAAGGATGGCGCCTGCCTACTGACGACCGAGTTTTATCGGACCAGTGGCCGAGTAAGGGGTCAGAAATAGCGTCCCAAACGATGGCGATGGCCAGCGCAATACTCGCCAGATAACCCGGGACGCCAAGCGCTTGGTTGGCGAAGATTAATAAGACGTATGAAAACGCGTTGTCTTTGATGCCATAGGCCATCGAAGACGAACCGTAAAACCAGAAGATCGGTTTTTTCTCCAGGGACACGGATTCCATGTTCGCAGAATCTATTCGTCCTGATCCTTGGGACACTGCCTCCATTCCTCCTCCCCAGAAGTGCTCCGGCTTTGACGCGCGTGCTGCGCTGGCACCAGTATTGTTAGATTCCAATACGACAACGAAGTTCTACTGGTTGCAAGAGATTTCAACCAAAAGTTAATGGGCGAAGAGAGACGCATTGGCGCGTCATGCTTCTGTTGCCGGGTGAAAAATAGGCAACAAAAGAGCGGTAGGTTATAATTCAAGCTGTCGACGTTCTGCTGGAGCAAGCAGCCAAAGGCTGATCGCAATATGACCGCACTCCAACAACCTCCCTCAAGGCGCTCTGACGGTGCTAGTGGCTACAGCACTCAACATATTGCCGATCTACTCGGATTGTCTGAATCCCGCATTCGCGATTATGTGCGACGCAATCTGCTATGCCCTCAACGCAATGCCAGGGGACATTTTCGTTTTTCATTTCAAGACGTCGTTTTTTTGCGCGCTGCCAAAGGATTGACCGATGCCGCCATCAGTGTGCGACAGAGCAATCGAGCGCTGAGTAAACTCAAGGACGACCTCAGTCAACTTGAATCGCTGAGCGCGGTGCGCATCTACGCGAACGGTAGCGTGGTAGAGGTCAGAGACGATGAAAAAGCGTGGGAAGTCGAAAGTGGCCAGCTAACCATGAATTTCTCCATACAGGAACTGGCTGCAAATGTGGCGGAGCTGGCCAGATCTGCAGCCGGCGGTGAGGAAAAGGCGTTAGAGGATCTTGACTCTGACGAATGGTATAACCTTGGCTTGGACTTAGAGGAAGTGGACCCAACCCAGGCGCCAGATGCCTATCGAGAAGCGATCCGATTGGATCCATTCAATGCTGACGCTCACGTTAATCTGGGCCGTCTTTACCAGTTAAGTGGTGACCTCAAGGGCGCTACGCGGCACTACCAGCTGGCGTTGGCAACAAGACCAGAGCATCAGCTAGCCAACTATAACCTTGGTACAATCTTTGACGAAGAAGACGACTGTGAGCGCGCAGAAATGTTCTACCGCAAAGCAAATATGGTGCCGGATGCTCACTACAATCTAGCGCGGATTCACGAGCTGGCGGGCGATGAGATTAACGCGAGGCGTCACCTGCGGCTGTATCACAGGCTTATCGATCAGGATGGTGTTTAGCGACTAGCAAGAAGGTCTACTTCTTTCTGACGTAGAGTACCAACTCGTGGTGCACCAATTCGTAACCGTGTTCTTCAGCAATTTCATGCTGTAAGGCTTCAATACGCTCATTTACAAATTCAGTTACTTGGCCGCTGTCTACGTCGACCATATGATCGTGATGTCGGTCACCAGAGAGCTCGTAAACCGAGTGGCCGTCATCAAAGTTGTGTCGATCCACCATGCCCGCGGCCTCAAACTGCGTTAGGACTCGATAAACCGTCGCCAGTCCCACCGTATCGTCAGAATTCAACAATTTCTTATAAACATCCTCTGCGCTCATATGGTGCGGGTCGGCTTGTTCCAACACCTCCAGCACCTTTAAACGCGGCAACGTGACTTTGAGTCCGGCTTTTTTTAAGTCAGCTCCTGGCAAGAGTATCTCCGTAAAGTTCGTTGGATACTTGTGTGCATGATGTCAGTGAAGAATCGCACAATTCGGATCGAAAGATACTTGGTGATGTAGGCTATTGCTACCGAGACCGCGGCGATAACCGAGTTGAATTTACGGGTCATGTTGCCATGTTGTCTTTGTGCGTCATTGTGGACACGGGGTATACGTAATCGGCAATGCTTTGGAATTATTGTAAAGTTGCAAGAATAGGGCGACGCGAAGGACGCAACGCCGAATATGTTGACTAGACCGTGCTTGAAAGAGCATGCAGAAGAAAGAAAAACCAAGTTAAGAAACTGAGATAAGAAGGAAGGGGAGTTATGCAAAATCTGGATGTGTTTCGCGATGATGTTCGAGGCTGGCTCGACGAAAACTGCCCTGAATCCATGCGCACTCCCATGGATGCGAGCGAACAACCCGGCGGCGGTCGTAACGCTACCTACGCTAATCCGGATACGAAGCTTTGGTTAGAGCGCTGCGCCGAGCGTGGCTTTACCGCTCCTACTTGGCCCCAGGAGTTTGGCGGCGCAGGTTTAAGCAAGGACGAGAACGTCGTACTGCGCCACGAAATGGGTCGGATCAACGCGCGGCCACCCTTGGTCGGCATGGGCCTAAGCATGATTGGGCCGGCACTGCTTGAATACGGAACAGATACGCAAAAAGAAGAGCATTTGCCCAAAATAGCTCGGGGCGATATTTGGTGGTGCCAGGGCTACAGTGAGCCAGGTTCAGGATCGGATCTTGCCAGCCTTCGTACTTCTGCGGTCGAAGATGGCGACGACTTCATTATCAACGGTCAAAAGATCTGGACGTCAGGTGCAAATCATGCGGACTGGATGTTTTGCTTGGTGCGTACGGATTTCGACGCTCCGAAACACGAGGGCATTTCCTTCGTGCTTTTCGATATGACGACGCCAGGTATCACGGTTAAACCGATTAAGCTGATTAGTGGCCTGTCGCCATTCTGCGAGACGTTTCTAGACAACGTTCGCGTGCCGAAGTCGAACTTAGTCTACGAGCTTAACAAGGGTTGGACTGTCGGTAAGCGCTTGCTGCAACACGAGCGATCCATGATTGGAGGCATCGGCGGCGGTCAAAAAACGACGTCGCTTGAAGAATATGCCCACCAGTACGTTGGCGTTGACGACAACGGCAAGATAGCGGACGCATCTTTGCGCGGAGAAATTCTCAACCATCGAATGAATGACAGAGCGTTCGGCCTCACCACGCGACGCAGCGTAGAGGAATCAGCTACTGGCAACGCTCCTGGTGCCACCTCGTCTATGTTCAAGTATTACGGTACCGAGCAAAATATCGGCAAGTACGACCTCATGCTGTCAATCATGGGCACCCAATCCGTCGGCTGGACGGGTGACGGTTTCGAACAAGATGAACTCAACACTACCCGTGCCTGGTTGCGTTCCAAGGCTAACAGCATCGAGGGTGGTACTTCCGAAGTTCAGCTCAACATCATTGCTAAGCGCGTGCTTGGACTACCCGATTAGGGATACTTAACGTCAGCCCAAAAGTCGGATGCTCCCGCAACGGGGGCATCTAACCCAATTCGGACTGGCGGCTCGTATCGCCATACGCCAATAACCCCGCAGAGTTGACAAACCTGCCTCGCCGAGCCATCTAGTAGCAATACCACAGACCTCCGTTCATCTAGTTATTTGTACCTTTCATCGTCGAGAAGACGTGGGGATAACACACTTCGACTTAAATCCTCGCCGCCATTAGCGGGGGTGGAACGAACCCCAGAACTCCTGCTCTGAGGCACGTAGTGCCACGGTAAAAACAAGGCTGGAGAATATGATTTCTGACGATGCTGTTAGGCAAGAATCCAATGACACGGAATCCATTGACGACATTCATGGTGATGAGCGTGTCGAAGATTTGACCCATGTTGGTCAACTTCTGCCGTGTCTAGATCGGATCGCCCGTTTACAGAGCACGCCAGTAGAACAGCTAGATTTGCAGGAGGCCGCAGCAGTCCTTGATCGCCCTAGCCTAAGTTGGCGACAGGTTAAAAAGGGGCTATCGACCATTACCCGCCGTTTAGGCAGCCCAAAGCCAGAATGGGTTCGTCGCCCAGATCCAGCAAATATGCCGTTACTCGCTTGGTCGAGTAATCAAGGTTTCGGGGTGTTGCGAGGTCAAAACGCGCTAGGTCGATGGATCATCGAGGCGTTTGAGGCAAAAAGTCAGACGTGGCAAGAACAAGCCTGTGATTCCCTGCAGGAATTTCAGTTCACCAAACTCACTTTGGCGAAGGTATTTCGGTCAAGCGATTCTCCGGTTTACGAGCTTATTCGCACGGAGGTTTTTTCGAACAAAAAGCTACTTTTTGAGGTGATCCTGGCCGGGCTTGTCATAAATATCGTGGCCTTGGCTACCTCTTTTTACACCATGCTGGTCTACGATCGGGTCGTTCCTACGGGCGCATTGAATACGCTGTGGGTGCTCACGATCGGCGTCGGGATCTCCGTGATCTATGAACTGATTACGAAGGTTTTGCGCCACCGACTCTACAATCGCTTGATTGAGGTGGTGGATCAAAGGCTCGCTCGCTCGACCTTTATGCAATTTCTCTCTCTTCGATTGGATCAGATGCCCGCCAGCGTAGGCTCCTTGGCATCGCAAATGAGAGGTTACGAGACGGTTCGAGGGTTCCTCTCTGCCGCTACCAGTCACCTATTTGTTGACGCTCCCTTTGTGCTCCTTTACGCGGCCATTATCGCAGCCATTGCAGGGCCCTTGGCCCTCATTCCTCTTGCGGTTTTTCTTATTTGCCTTGTTATCGGCTTGTCCTACAAAAAACGCATCGAGGGACTAACACTGAGCGTTGATCGCGCGGTAAATCTAAAGACAGGCCTCATGGTAGAGGCGGTGGAAGGCGCCGAGACGATAAAGTCTGGTCAAGGCGGTTGGCGACTTTTATCTCGGTGGATGCAAACCACTGACAAAGCCCGCGAGCATGAGATGCAGTACCGAGATATTTCAGAGCGGTCGAAGCTTTTCTTGGCGAGCCTCCAGCAGGTGTCCTACGTCGGCATTATTTTCTTCGGTGCCCAGTTGGCCTCAGCGGGTGATCTGACCCTTGGTGCCTTAATTGCGTGCTCAATTCTGTCCGGGCGAATTTTAGCCCCCGTTGTCATGGTGCCGAGTTTGTTAATCCAGTGGGGACAGTCGAAGGCCGCTCTGCAGGGTTTGGATCGGCTGTGGGAACTTCAAAACGACCACGCGGACGAGCAACCTATCACGCTCGAGCAGATTCACGGCAACTATGCCATGGAAAATGTTGCAGCTTACTACAACGAGAATTTGGCCCTGCAAGTGCCGTCACTGAACGTTCAAGAAGGTGAAAAAATTGCCATTCTCGGCCCCGTTGCCGCGGGCAAAACGACGCTGCTGAGGCTGCTGTCGGGTATGTACAAACCCCAGGAAGGGCGGATTCTGTTTGACGATATCGATCTGAGCCAGATTTCCAAGCCCGTTCTCGCCGAGAACATTGGGTTCGTTCAACAGGATGGTCGTTTGTTCTCCGGCACGCTACGAGAAAATCTAACCCTGGGTATGCTGGATCCCGGCGACAGTGTACTGCTCGATGTTGCCAGGGCGACCGGCCTGCTGCAGATGGTCATAACACCGCATCCAAAGGGTTTGATGCAGGTTATCAACGAAGGCGGAACTGGCCTATCCGGCGGGCAGCGCCAGCTGGTTAATCTGACTCGCGCTTTTCTGCGTGAGCCTAAAATATGGCTCCTCGACGAACCCACGGCATCCATGGATCGAGCCCTGGAGCAAAAGATTATTGGCGCCTTGGGCGAGGGGCTCACGGCAAAGCAGACACTTTTTTTGGTTATGCACAAACCCGAGCTGCTGTCTCTGGTTGACCGGATTATCGTGGTGGCAGGCAAGAAAATTGTTGCCGACGGGCCGAAGGAGGCGGTTCTAGCGCGCCTGACATATCAATCGGGTCAGGGGGTGGCGAATGTGACCGCTCAACCTTCGGACGGTGACCAACAGGCCAAGGAGCAAGACCATGAATAATCTCCCAGCAGTTGGCGCACAGGTTTCCCAATCAAATCAGCTGGTATTGTCTGACCAAGAGGTCTATGTCGGGCAAGAGATGCTCGATGAGGGCCCATGGTGGTCATCGATGATTTTGTTCCTCGCCATTGGGGTAGTCGCCTTCTTCTCATGGGCGGCATGGTTTGAGATCGACCAATCAGTACGAGCAGCAGGCCAAATCATCCCTACCGCGCGCAATCAGATAGTCCAGGTGGTGGACGGTGGCGTATTGGCGGAATTGTTTATCGAGGAGGGTGATGAGGTCATTAAGTGCCAAAAGCTTGCAGTATTGGAGAAGGAGCGTGCTCAGGCTTCCTTCGAAGAGGGGCGTGCCCATGTGGCGGGCCTGCGCATTGCGCTGATACGCGCGAAGGCTGAGGCGAATCGAATCGAGCCAAAGTACGGTGACGAAGATCTGGAATATATCGCCTTCGTCGCGGCCCAGATGGAGCTTTACGAGCAGAAGAAGCGCGCGCTGCAGGATACCTTGGCACTACTGGGTTCCAACCTCGATTTGGCGCGCCAGCAACTAGACATAAACGAGCAGCTTTATGTTTCCCAGGACGTCAGTAGTCTGGACGTCATGGATGCCCAAGCACGAGTGTCAGAGGCGCAAAATAATTTTATCGATGCAGAGAACAAGTACCTGCGCGAAGCCTTAGAGGAAAGTGCGCAGCTAGAGACTGAACTTGCAATTGCTCTGCAACAATCCAAGGAGCGACAGGACGTGTTTTCGCACACCGACGTGCGAGCACCGGTCGCGGGTGTTGTAAAGCATCTTAGTATCAATACTCTCGGGGGAGTGCTGCGCCAGGGCGACGAGCTGATGCAGATTTCACCGACTGAGAGCGAGTTGGTGGTAGAGGTTCGCATTGAACCCATGGATGTGGGTCAGCTGGAGCTCGGGCTGCCGGTGAATATCAGTCTCGATGCCTTCGATGCTTCAATCTACGACAAGCTTGAGGGTCAGCTGATCTATCTGAGCTCGGATACGTTGACCGAAAAAGCTGAGGATGGGTCGGCATTAACCTACTACCGTGCCCGTGCCCGGGTAAATCCTGACGCTACGGTGGCGAATCCAAAATTCGCTGACCTGCAGCTGCGACCGGGTATGACCGCCTCGGTTGATATACGCACCGCAAAGCGCACGGTGCTCCAATTTATCGCGAAACCCATCCTCAGGGCTTTCTCCGGAGCATTGTCCCAGCAGTAGTCTAGGGTGCTGGCAGCCTAGGGTGATGGCAGCCTAGGGTGCTGCGCGCCTGGCATCCTAGATCAATTTCTGGGATTGTCGTCGGCTTTCGAGGAGTCAGCGATGGTGTCGATTAACCCTGATGCGCAAGGACTGATCCAGAGCGATCTCTCGGTCAGACAGCGTTTGGGAATGACCGTGCTTAGTGCGCAGGGCGGTGAATGCCAACTCAGCGCCAAGATTGATGAGGGTTGGCTCAATGGAGCCGGTTTCATCCACGGTAGTATCGCCTATGCGTTAATGGACAGTGCTAGCGCCTATGCTTGTGCATCGCAAGGTGTGCGCGGCGTCACTACCAACGGCAATATTACTTACGTCAAAGGAGCCCGCGCGGAGACGACGCTTGTTACTAGGGCACAAGTTGTCAGTCAAAGTCGGCGCGTAATGAGCCTTACCGCGACGGTTCATGATGCCGGTGAACAGCTTCTGGCTCATGGGAACTTTTTGTTTCAGCTCATCCGAGAATAATCCACAAAACGCATCAGCCTCTGGGTGCGTTAGCATCGAAAACAGAATTCAAATGGCGGATCGAAACAATGCAATCTGTTAGGGCCTGGCGAAATCCGATTACGCTCCTTGTGCTGATGTCCGTGGCCATGCCCCTGGCCTTCAATACTTGGTCGGCATTGCTGAATAATTTTGCCGTTGAACAGGCCGCGTTTACTGGCGTTGAAATTGGGATTTTGCAGAGTCTTCGCGAGGTGCCCGGCTTCCTTTCTTTCACCGTGATTTTTGTGCTCCTGATCCTCAAGGAGCAGACCTTTGCCGTGCTATCACTTGCCTTATTAGGTCTTGGTGTCGCGATGACGGGTTTTTTCCCCAGCGAGTACGGTCTTTACTTCACCACTGTGCTCATGAGTATTGGCTTTCATTACTTCGAAGCCATTAAGCAATCATTGAGTTTGCAGTGGCTTAACAAGGATGAGGCTCCTCAAGTTTTGGGTCGTCTGATCGCCGTGGGTTCGGTGACCTCCCTGATTGTTTATGGTGTGCTTTGGGTGCTGCTAGAGGTCTTCGCAGTCAGTTTTATGTGGAACTTGGCGCTTGCCGGCGGCCTGTGCTGCTTGCTGGCATTCTTTATGTGGCTAAATTTCCCCCACTTCCCCTCCAAGACCGCACAGCACAAGACCTTGGTTTTGCGACGTCGCTACTGGCTCTACTACCTGCTGACGTTTCTGTCCGGTGCACGGCGGCAAATTTTTGTCGTCTTCGCAGCGTTCCTGATGGTGGAAAAGTTCGGCTACTCCGCCTCTCAGGTCACGCTTCTCTTTTTGATTAACTATGCCTTCAATTGGTTTTTCGCTGAGCGCATAGGCGCGCTGATTCATCGAATTGGTGAGCGGCGGGCGCTGACGTTGGAATATATCGGTCTGATCTTCGTCTTTGTGGCCTATGGGCTGGTGGAAAACGCTACCCTCGCCGCGGCTTTGTACGTAATCGATCACATGTTCTTTGCCATGGCTATTGCGATCAGTACGTACTTTCAGAAAATCGCAGACCCAAAGGATATGGCTAGTACCGCAGGGGTCTCATTCACGATCAGCCATATTGCAGCCATCGTGATTCCAGCCGCGCTTGGGCTGGTTTGGATGTGGTCGCACGCCCTGGTGTTTTTTATCGGAGCAGGGTTCGTTGCGCTGTCGCTGCTGGCTTCTCAGCTGATCCCTTCTGATCCAGGTCCTGGTCAAGAAACGGCCCTGCCTGGAAGTGCAAAGGCAGAGCTGGGCGCGGCTTCCTAGCCGCCGCGCGCTGCGTCGTCCGAAGAACTAAAAGATATCGACAGTCGTCGGGTCGATGTCCCGGCAGCGACCGTCGCCTAAACTTTCATATTCGCTGGCGATAAATTCATCGTCGCGGAAAGTGCGGGCGTAAATCTGGCAGCGCAGAGTCTCGTCGGCGAAACCATCATCGTTCATCAACGTCGTCTTAATCTGCGCTCGCGTGACCTCATCGTCGGTCATAAAAATTCCCTGATCAGCGGGACTGTCCAGGATGATGCTGCGCATGCCCTGGGTTCCCCAGGACAGCCAGGGTACTTGCTCACCCTTTTGACCCCGTCCCGGGTCGCCGCTGGCAGCGAAGGCTGTCCAGTATGAACTCATGCTATCGGCCAGGGCGAATTGCGCCTCATCGTTGGGGTAGATGTAGCCGGTATCAAACCTGCCCTTAAAATCGTTAAAAGCGAAGGCGATCTCCAGGCCATGGGCGGCGCCGAGGACCTTGCTTAGCTCCATACCCAGAAGGTCGGGTTCTTCGTCCCAGTCGAAGCGATAGGTAAAAACGTCTGGATTGCCAGAGGAGGTCATGGCTCGAGCCAAGCTGTCCACGCCGCGCTCTTTCCAGGTCAAGGCCCCGTATTTGACTAGCTGTAAATAGGCAGCCTCATCTTTGAGTCTTGGAAGGAAACCAAGGAAGTTCTCGACGTGTCTAGGATCTCGGAACATAAACAGGGTGGGTTCATCCCGGTTGGTACCCAAGATCACGGGTACCTGATTGTAGTTATCGGCGTCAGAGAAAATTTCAGCTGTCGTCATATTGGGTAAAACGAAGCCGTCACCCAGGATTGCTGGCAAATTGACCATGCCTGCACCGCCATTGCTGAACACCGCATAGAACTCGTCGGGTTTCTTGCCATACAGATATTGGCGCAGGTTAGTGCGCGACATGTCCTGGGTATATTCGTAGGCAGCGTTCTCGTCGCTCACGGTGCCATCTGCAACCAGCAGCTTGCCGAGTACCTCAGAAGAGCTGAAAGGGTGTCCGCCTTGGTTAGCGGGGTTTCGCGCTACTTCCAGTGAAGTGGCGTTAAAACCACCGCTTTGCACGATGGCGCGATGAAACAAACCTTCTGCCAAGGGCGAGGCCATCATGGCTAGAGTGTCGACACCACCTGCCGATTCGCCGAAGACAGTGACATTGTTCGGGTCGCCACCAAAGCTCTCGATGTTGCTTTGCACCCACTGCAGGCCTTGTATGGCGTCTAGGGTGCCATAGTTGCCCGAATCATCCCTAGGGTCGCCGGTGGTCAAGCTGGGATGGCTAAACCAGCCAAAGATACCCAGCCGATAGTTGATAGTGACAACCACGACCCCATGCTTCATGGCGAGGTTTTCGCCGGAATAGCTGCCGCCCTGACCAATAGTATTGCCGCCGCCGTGCAGCCAAAACATCACCGGTGCCTCTTCGGCCCCTGGCGGAGCGTAGATATCCATGAACAGGCAGTCCTCGTCGCCGATGGTTACTCGGCCCTCGTCGGCGGGAGCGCTCAGCGCAGAGGGCAGCTGAGGACAGGCGTTGCCCGATACGAGAGTTTCGATGATGCCGCCTTTGCGGGGCGCCTTAGCGGGTAAGGGCGCACGCCAGCGCAGGGTGCCCGTGGGTGCCTTGGCATAGCGAATGCCTCGCCAGATCCACGCGCCGTTGGCACCGGTATAACCCAACAAGCTGCCAGATGTGGTTTTGCGTACGGTAGCGCTATCAGGCTTTGGCACAAATTCCGGTTCTTCTTCCGACGACTTAAATTGGTAGCCGACCCCAATAAGCGCGATAACGACGATAGCTCCAAGTACTTTCTTCATCTTTCCTCCCCAGAGGCTTTTTATTCCTAGGCCTTAGTTTTCGCTGGCGAGAATGTCTGCGAGCTGCGCCAAACTGCCCTTCATACCCTTGGCGATAAAGGGCTCGACCGCTACGGGTTCCACAGCGGTTTGCCAGATAAAGCGTGTGCCGTCGGCATGCGCCTCCAAGGTGATGCTAGCCACATGAGATTGCAGCGGCGGTGTCGATTCAATCACCGAATACTCCAAATACATGCGTGGCTCGTCGCGCTGGTTGATGCGTTCAGCCAAGCCCCCGGCGCCAACCATTTTGAAGCGTCGCACCTCACCATCGAATTCGGCAGACTCCACGCCCGTTACCCAATCAACTCGATCTGGTTCGCCGACGATTGCCCAAATGGTGGCAGGTGGATAGGGCAGAATTTCTTCGATTTTGATGGCCATGCTGACGCTCCAGTAGTGCTCAAAAATATGCGGTACAGCATATGACGATCACGGGCTCAAATCACGGCTAACTATTTCACCTGTGCCGCGCCGTGAATCTTTCTTGGCGTGCTATCTCCTCGACTTCTGTGATAGAAAAAGCACAGTGCAAAGGATCAAAAAAGTAGGGGGGAGCATGTCTCAGCACGATCTGGTGATTCGGTCCGGTTCCGTCATCGATGGCACCGGCGAAGCGGCCTTTACAGCCGACGTCGCGATCAAAGACGGTAAGATTGCCGAAGTCGGCAAGGTGGCTGGACGCGGCGTCCAAGAAGTCAGCGCCGACGGCGCGCTGGTAACCCCAGGCTTTGTGGATATTCATACCCACTATGACGGCCAAGCGACCTGGTCCAATCGCATGTCGCCATCGAGTCACCACGGCGTCACTACCGTGGTCATGGGCAACTGCGGCGTGGGTTTTGCGCCGGTGCGGCCTACCGATCACGACCTACTGATTGAACTTATGGAAGGGGTTGAAGACATTCCCGGTGTCGCGCTCAGTGAAGGTCTGAGCTGGGAATGGGAGTCGTTTCCCGACTATCTCGATTATCTGTCCAAACGCCAATTCGATATGGATATTGGCGCTCAGCTACCTCATGCCGCGCTCCGCGTCTATGTGATGGGCCAGCGCGGGGCCGATCGCGAGCCGGCGACGGCAGAGGATGTGGTCGAAATGCGCCGACTAACTGAGCAGGCCATTCGCGCTGGGGCGCTGGGCTTTACGAGTTCAAGAACCCTGAATCATCGTAGTGCTCGGGGCGAGCCAACCCCGACGCTGCAGGCGGAATATGATGAGTTGGTGGGCATGGCCAGTGCGCTGCGAAGCACCGGTCGGGGTGTGATGGAAATGATCTCCGACTTCGACGATCTTGACACCGAATTTGACCTACTTAAGTCCATGGTCAGTTCCGCAGGCCGTCCTATGTCGATTTCGCTGGCTCAAGGCATCAGCGATCACGGCTGGCGTAAAGTACTGAACAAAATCGAAGGCGCCAGTGATGCGGGCTACGCCATGCGTGGCCAAGTCGCCCCCCGACCCATTGGCATTTTACTGGGTTTGACGACGACTCTATCGCCATTTACTACGCGTCCATCCTTTACCGAGGTTGCTCATCTGCCCCTGGCGGAGCGCATCGAGGCGTTGGCTGATCCGGCGCGCAAGGCGCGTATTTTGGCGGAACCCACCGGGCGCGGTTTTATGCGCCTGTTCCGGCTGATGGACGAAGGCCGCAAGATTTGGCTGATGAGCGACCCACCGAATTACGAGCCAGACCCTAAGGATTCACTGCACGCCCGAGCCATAGCGAGTGGCCAAGACCCCTGGTCCCTCGTCTACGACATGCTGCTGCAAAATCACGGTAAGGCATTGCTCTACACACCGTTTGCCAACTATGCCGAGAACAATCTCGACTGCTGTCGCGACATGATTTTGCACAAAGACACGGTGATGGGCTTGGGCGACGGCGGCGCTCACGTCGGCACGATTTGTGACGCCAGCTTCATTACCTCGCTGCTGACGCACTGGGGGCGGGACCGCAGTCGAGGCGAGGGCATCGACCTGCCTACGCTGATTAAGTGCCAGTCCGCCGATACCGCCCGGGCAGTAGAGCTGACGGATCGGGGAACCTTGCAAGTGGGTATGCGCGCCGATGTGAACATAATCGACTTCGATAACCTGAATGTGCGGCTGCCCGAGATAGTCAACGACCTGCCAGCGGGTGGTGCACGGCTACAGCAGCGTGCCGACGGCTATCAAATGACCATTGTTAACGGCCAGCCCACCTACATTGACGGCGAGGCTACCGATGCGCTGCCCGGCCGACTGGTGCGTAAAACCACCCCTGACAGCCACTAGTCTCGCCCGATGAAAGGACCGCTAGAGCATATTCGAGTGCTGGATTTGACCATCGCCCGGGCGGGGCCCATGGCGGTGCGACTGCTCGCCGACTGGGGCGCCGACGTCATAAAGATTGAGCCGCCACCGCGTAGGGATGCCCAAGGTAACTCTGTCACCGGCGGACGGCGCGGGCCGGATGAACAGAACCTGCACCGCAACAAGCGCTCAATGGCCATCGACCTCAAGCACACCGACGGTAAGGCCCTGTTTCATCGCCTGGCCAAGGACGCAGACGTGGTGGTGGAGAATTTCCGTAGCTCGGTGAAGTATCGCCTTGGCGTAGATTACAACACGCTCAAAGACATCAATCCTGGCTTGGTCTACGCGAGCATATCCGGTTTCGGTCAAGACGGCCCCGACAGCGAGCGGCCAGGTGTTGATCAAATTGTGCAGGGGATGAGCGGCCTCATGTCGATAACTGGCGAACCAGGTCAGGGCCCCATGCGGGTGGGAATTGCCATATCTGATACCTCCGCTGGCATGTTTTTGGGCCAAGGTATTTTGCTCGCCTTGCTTCATCGCGAGCGCACTGGGGAAGGCCAATGGGTCCATACCTCACTGCTCGAAGCCATGATGTCTAAGCTCGATTTTCAGGGCGCGCGTTACACCATGAGCGGCGAAGAGCCGACCCAGCAGGGCAACGACCACCCCACTCAAGTGCCCATGGGCATGTTCAATGCCAAGGACGGCCATGTGAACATCGCGGCCTTTGGTGGCCAGATGTGGCAGCGCTTTTGCGACGCCCTCAATGCCACGGCGCTGCTGCAACACCCGGACTATCAAAGCATCGGTTCGCGCACTCGCCATCGAGACCAGATCAAGGCGGATATGAACGCGATTACCGAAACGTTCAGCGTCGCTGAACTGGTGCAGCGCTTAAACGAAGCAGGTGTGCCCTGTGGCCCGATCAACACCATTAAAGAAGCCTTTGAGAACCCGCAGGTACGGCACCTTGGCATGGCGGTGCCAGCGCCTCATGAAGAGATGGGTGATCTCAACTTAGTGCGCAGCCCGATCAATTTATCGTCGTTCCCGCACCCTGCGTCACTGAGTCGCGCCGCACCAGATACCGGCGCAGATGGTGAGGACATACTGCTTGGTTTGGGTTTTGCTACGGATGAAATCGCAGTCCTGCAAAAATCCGGGGTCATTGGCTGATGGATAGCAAGAAGAGTGTCGGCTATGCCATTGGCGATTTAGGGATCAACCTCTACTTCATTTCGTCCATGACCTTTCTGCTCTACTTCTATACCGACGTGCTGAAAATCTCGCCGGTGGCCGCTGCGGGCGTACTGCTGGTGGCTAGAGTGGTGGATGCGATTACCGACCCGATGATGGGTGCCATCGCCGAGCGCACTAATACCCGCTGGGGACGCCTGCGCCCCTATCTGCTTTGGGGCGCACTTCCGCTGGGCGTGATCACTGTGCTGACCTTTACGGTGCCGGACTTCGATGAAACCGAGCGGGTGCTGTGGGCCTACGCAACCTATGTGCTGTTCGGCATTTTGTATACCGTGGTCACCATTCCATACTCTGCGCTTACTGCATCGCTAACCGATGACTATCAGGAGCGCACAAAGCTATCGACTTGGCGCATGGGTTGCGCCTTTCTTGGCGCCGGGGTGGTAACCGTAGCAGTTCCTGAGCTGGTGCCCTTGTTTGAGACTGAGGCCGATGGTTACCAAGCGGTGATGGTGTTGTTCGCAGTAATCGCCTCGCTTCTGCTGACGGTCACTTTTTTCTCAACCGAAGAAGTCATCAAACCACCGCCACAACAGCACCTTGGGTGGCGCGACAGTTTGCAGGCAGTATTCGCCAATGCCCCGTTAATGATCGTGATCGCTCTCTTCACCATCGGCATGCTGAGTTTTACCGTGCGCCAGACCATTGCCGTGTACTACTTTACGTACAACATGGGTCGCCCGGACTTGCTCAGCACATTCTTTGGTTTAGGCCTTGTCGTCATGCTGATCGGGCTGCCAGCCGTGCCCGCACTCGCAGCCAGATTTGGTAAGGCCGGCGCCATACAGCTTGGCTCACTGTTTTCCATCATCGCCTGTATCGGCTTTTATCTAACCCCGGCAGATGATTATTTCTGGACAATCTTCTGGGGCTGCCTTGTTGCCCTTGGCGGCGCACCGGTGGCCGTACTGGGCTGGGCGATGATTCCCGATACTGTCGAATACGCTCAGTGGAAACACGGCAAGCGTGCAGACGGCGCGGTATATTCCTCGGCCAGTTTCTTTCAAAAGCTCGCCAAGGCCATTGGCGGCGCAGGGGTCGCCCTCGCCCTCGGCGCTGCGGGCTATGTGGCAAATACCGAGCAAACCCCAGAAACCTTGGAAGCCATTAAGCAGATGCTAACCTTGGTGCCAGTGGCGCTGATGACCTTGGCGCTGGTGTTGGCTCGGTTTTATCGACTGGACAGCGAACTTCATGGGCGTATCCGAGCTGAACTGCAGGCGCGGGCAGGGCTGGCTTAGCTTCGCTATTGGCGGTTTTGCCGTACCCACTCTAGCAACAGCAGTTTCATCGCCGACGCTACAGCGATGGGCTGATCGAACATCAGGTGGTGATAGGTGCCCGGCACGGTAATGCTGGGCAACAGGCCGCCGCTGACGTTGAGCATATGCTCCCCATAAAGCGCGCCTTCATCCTCGCTTTGCTCCCCAAGCATCAAGGCGGTTTTGCAGGGTAAGGCCATGAGTTTGTCGTGCTGATCAGTGCCCATTTCTAGGTAGTCAAACAGGCCGGGGTCAAATTTCCAGGTCCAGCCGCTTTCCACCTCTTTCAGGCCATAGGTGCCGAGATGCTTGAGCACTTCAGGGTGCACTCCGGGTTGCTCGGGTATGAAGCGAAAGCGAGCTAGGGCGCTTTCAAAATCGTCATAGACGCGCAGCTTACGGCCTGGCTCTACGCCTTCGCGCTCTACGCGCAAACCCCACTCCATGGATTCTTCCGGCGGCGCGACGGTGAAATCCATAAATAAGATGCCGCCAAGCTCTGGGCCAAAGTAGTGCCCGACTTCCAGAGCCACAAATCCGCCGAAGCTGTGACCTACGACCATGGGTTTGTCGCCAAGCTGTGCGGCCTGACAGACCGCCCACACCTCATCGGCGAAGTTCTTGCCGGTGTAGCGTTCACGCCAGCCGCTGTTGCCGTTGCCGGATAGGTCGATGGCCGCTAAACGAAAGCGGTCGGCAAGCAATGGCGCGGTAAAGCGCCACCACTCTAAGTGGGCATTGCTGCCGTGAATCAGTACCACCCCGGGCTTGCCCACCTCGCCCCATGTCTCATAGGCGATCTCGATACCATCGACGGTGACGTTAGCGGACTGGGATGGGTACTCGATGGCGGTGGTGTACCAAAAGGGTAAATCAGACACGCTACTGCTCCGGCAAAAGCGCCATACCCTACACGCTGACCTGGGTATTTTCACCCGCCGCCCGGCTAGAGACTGCTGGGCAACGGTACTAGACTGGGGCATGCGTTTTGCTACCGATTCACAAGTTATCGATTGCCCCTACTGCGGCGAAAGTTACGAGCTGATCGTTGATGTCAGCGAGAGCGAGCAGCGTTACATCGAAGATTGCTACGTGTGCTGTGCGCCCATTCAATTCACCGTTACCGTGGCGCCAAATGGAGAAGTATTCGTGCTGGCTCAGCACGAAAATGATTGTTAGCTGCTGCTTTAGGTTTCGCGCCAGCAGAGAGCTGAGAGCGAGGAGATAGCAGCTGAGGGGAGATCGCAGTCGAGAAAAGGTAGCAGACAGAGGATAGAGAGGAGGGAGCTGTGGAGCATTTTTTAGAGGACATTGTCGTGGTCGATGCGGCCACGTTTTTAGCCGGTCCCGGAGCCGCCACCATGTTGGGGGATTTCGGTGCCAAGGTGATCAAGATTGAGCCGCCCGGCGGCGACGGTTACCGCGCTTTGGTGGGGCGCTATCCGGTGCCCTACCACTGGCTGCTGACCTCACGAAACAAACAATCCTTGGCGCTGGATCTGAGCAAGGATGCTGGCCAAGCGCTTATGCATCAGCTCATCGCCAAGGCCGATGTGATGACGACAAACTTCATGCGCAGCCAGCTTGAACGCTACCAGCTGACCTATTCCACCCTGCGGGCCATCAACCCGCGACTGATTTTTGCGCACATTACTGGCTATGGGGATGCAGGCCCAGAGGCCGACCGACGCGCCTTCGACGTCACTGGCTGGTGGGCACGTTCGGGGATGATGGAGTTCGTCCGTGACCCGGACCAAACACCGCTGATGCCTGCTCCGGGTATGGGCGACCACTCTACGGCTACCGCCTTGTTCGGCGCGATTATGAGCGGTTTGTATAAGCGTGAGCGTACCGGCGATGGCTGCCATGTCAGCACGTCCCTGGCCGCCAACGGGGTATGGGCCAACGGTATGGCGCTGCAGGGGGTTGTTGCTGGCAATGATTTGGCAGAACACCGCCAGAAAACCGGCTGGGTGAATCCGCTGAGCACGGCCTATGGTTGCGGCGACGGCAGTTTTCTCGTGTTGACCATGATCAATACCCAGCGCGAGTACCCCCAGCTATGCGAAGCGCTAGGTCACCCTGAGTGGCTGCAAGACGAGCGTTTTGCTGACATCCGGCAGGCCATGCGCAATCGTGATGTGCTGCAGCAGATGATCAGCGATGCCTTTGCCGAGCTAACCTTTGAGCAAGCTGCCGAGCGACTTGATGCTCAAGGCATTACCTATTCCAAGGTACAAACCATGACCGAGGTGCTTGCCGATGAGCAGCTACGCGCCGCGGGTATTGTGGTGGAAACCGGCGACAGCCAAGGCGACTTTGATCTGACCATAGCCAGCCCGATCAATATGGTGGGTGAAGCGAAGAAGCATCCTAAGCGCGCGCCCGACATTGGCGCCGACAGTCTGACGGTGCTGCGCGACCTCGACTTTGCAGAGACCTATATTCAGGAGCTGCTTAGTACTGGTGTGGTTGTTGACGGCAGCGCTACGCAAGACGCCTAGCTCGCGCAGACCGTGGGGTTACCCATTTGTTCTGCATAGGCTTCTACCGCCCGCCACACCCGCAGCGTGTTGCCGCCCATAATCTTGTTGATGTCGTCTTGGCTGTAGCCGCGGCCGCGTAGGCCTTCCATCAGATCGCCGTAGGTGGAGGCATCCTTCAAGCCAATGGGCAGTGAATCACCCACGCCGTCGTAATCAGAGCCAATACCCACCGAATCAATGCCTCCCAGTTCCACGGCTCGATCAATATGGTCAAGCACCATGTCCATGGTGGCGAAGGGGTAGGGGTTATCAATGCGATATTGCTCGCGGTAGTCGCGCAGTTCTTGTGCGTCTCTGGCCAGCTTATTTTGCTGCTGGTAGGCAATGATGCTGGCGCTGGCTGCGTTGGCGTACTCCCGCGCTTCGGCGCTGATAAAGCTACTGCCGTAGTTGATTTGAATAACACCGCCCGCGGCTGCGAGGGTTTTCACCATGTCGTCGGTCATGTTGCGGCGAAAGCCCGGTGTGTAGTGACGCAGTGACGAGTGGGAGGCAATAACCGGTACCTGGCTGATCTCAATGACCTGCTCGAAGGCTGCGTCTGAGATATGCGAGACATCTACCATCACACCCAGGTTATTCATGCGCACTACCATGTCCTTGCCAAGTGGTGACAGGCCGCCGTGGGCTTCGTTCAGGTCGTAGGAGGAATCCGACAGCGCATTAGACTTGCTGTGAGACAGCGTAATGTAGCGAATGCCGCGCTGATAAAAGTGCTCTAGGGCTTCTTCCGAGGTCGCCACTGGGCCACCGTTTTCCATGCCCAAGGGCATGGAGATCACCCCCCGAGCCGCCTGAGCTTCAATATCTGCGCTGCAGGTGGCAATGGCGAATTTGTCCGGATGACCGCTTGCGAGATTCTCCATATCGTCAATCAGCTTATCCGCCAGCGCCACGCTCTCGCCTGCCTCATCTACCGCAGCAGGAATGTAAATCGACATAAAGGCCGCGTTCAGGCCGCCAGCCTTGGCGCGGGGGTAGTCGAAGTCACCGCCGTCCGTGGCCTTGCTCACATCGACATAGCCCCGATGCAGGCGAAATGGAATGTCGATATGGGTATCGATGATCAAGGTTTGCTCGGTGGCAGCGCTTGCATCCATCGCTTCTGTCGAGGTGGTATCGCTGCAGGCGGCGGCTAATAGACCCAGCGAAACCAGTG